>NZ_JBHTSW010000001.1:123199-487792 GCF_042794945.1 Rhodococcus sp. NPDC056506
TTGGCGGGCTCGTTTTGTGTGTGTGTCCCTGCGCCAAACTCAAAAACCAATTGTTTTATTTTTTCTTGGTTTCTCAGCGTTGTGCTATTTTTTAACCCGCGGGCGTTTAATAAAGGCGCACAGCAGGGAAGTTAGCGCGGCGCCATGCGCAGTGCGCCGTCCATGCGGATGGTCTCGCCGTTGAGGTAGTCGTGCTCGACGATCATCTGCGCGAGCTGCGCGTACTCGGACGGCTGGCCCAGACGTGACGGGAACGGGACGCCGGCTTCGAGGCCCTTGCGGTACTCGTCGGTGACGCCTGCGAGCATCGGGGTGTCGATGATGCCGGGAGCGATCGTGTTGACGCGGATGCCGAACTGCGCGAGGTCACGGGCAGCCGGAACCGTCATGCCGTGCACGCCGCCCTTGGAAGCGGAGTACGCGATCTGGCCGATCTGTCCTTCGAAGGCGGCAACGGACGCGGTGTTGATGACGACGCCGCGCTGGCCCGACTCGTCGACGGCCTCGGTCTTGGCGATTGCGTCGGCGGCCAAGCGCATGACGTTGAAGGTGCCGAGCAGGTTGACGGTGATGACCGTGCGGAACAGCTCGAGGTCGTGCGGACCCTTCTTGGACAGGATGCGTCCGGCCCAGCCGACACCGGCACAGTTGACGACGATGCGCAGCGGGGAGCCCGACTCGACGATCTGGTTGATCGCTGCTTCGACCTCTTCGCCGCTGGTCACGTCGGTGGGGATGAGGGTGACGCCGGCGGGGACGTTGTCGCCTGCGCGCTCGATCGACGCGGGCAGATCCAGGCCGAAGACGGTAGCGCCGGCGTCGGCGAGGCGCTTGGCTGTTGCGGCGCCGAGGCCTGATGCCGCTCCGGTGACCAGTGCTGCGGTTCCCTTGATTTCCACTTCGTGTGCTCCTCGAGTTAGCGATCGGTAAGGCGGTGGTACGTGTCGAGAACCATAACGCGAGGGTGTATGTGAGGGCGAACGCGCGAGACCCGCGTAGGGCTGGGTACCTTGGACGCGAGGTCTGAGAGCAAAGCACCGGACGAGAGGGGACCTGCGTGAGCAAGGCGCCTGTGCGTCCCGCCGCTTCTGTCGAGAATTTCGAGCGGTTGCAGCGCGACCCGCTCTTCGAAGATCTTGCAGAGCTGATTGCCGAGGTTCTCTCCTACGCGTTCGACGCGCCGGCCGACGTCGAGATCGAACAGTGGACGATCAGTTGCCTGCCGTCGACCAACCGATCGGCGGAGCGCCATCGGTTGTTCACACTCAACATCGGTCCGATGGAGATTCTGAGCGTCGAGTGCCATCTCGTCGGCGGTGAGCCGATCGAGCACGTGATGTCCGTGTACCTGTCCAGTTCGGCACTGGAATCGCGAACCGGCTGCAGCATCGAAGAACTCGACGCCAAGCACGATCTGGTCGCCATCAGACGCACGGAATTGGCGTCGGCCGACGGCGACGGGACCGTGATCGACTGCAGTCTCGAGGACTCGGATGCGTTGGAGCAGTTTGCTCGACTGCCCGTCGACGTGACGACGGTTCGTCCACTCGCGGAGCATCTTGTTGCCAAGGGCAAGGGCCCATTCCGGCAGTATCACAACTCTGGATTTGCCAAGTACGTATTGGAAAGGTCGCTCGACCATGGTTGATCAGTTGCCCATCCGCCTCCCACGTGTGCTGCGTGACGGGGACGATTCCGGCGCGCTCGACGTGTTGGAGGAATACTTCACGCGACCGCTCCGCAAGACGGGTTATCTGCGAACCGGCGCGCTGTGGGATTCCTGGGATCCCAGTGGCAATCGCGAGCGTGATGCAAACATCTTCACCGCGGAAGACCTTGTTGCGGTGACGCTTCTGTCGGTTCAGGTTCCGGCGCAGGGAGCCTTCTTCCTTCTCGGCGAAAACAACGCCGAATTGAACCGCCTTCTGGCCGACGTCGGACCAGATCGCGATCTCTCGAACGAACCCGGCCCCTTCACCCCGGAATCTCCGGTGTGGCGTTTGGAGACGGCGCTTCGAGAGATTCACGGCGTCGGGCGAACCATGGCGTCCAAGCTCATCGCCCGCAAGCGTCCGAGGTTCTATCCGATCTACGACGACGTCATCGGTCGAGAGTTGGGAACGAAGTCGGCCCACTTGGAGCCGGTTCGCGCAGCCATGCGGGAAGGCGAGTTGCAGAGTCGACTCCTCGACCTACGTACACGTGCAGGTCTCGACGAATCCATCCCGGTCATCAGGGTGTTGGACGTGCTGGCGTGGATGCAAGGTAAGGGATACAAACCGGCACTCTAGCTTTCTTGTCGGTGGGCGGGCTTAGTGTCGAATGTATGTTCGATGATGGATTGACGAGCGGTGTGGGGAGATCCGTCGATGACGGCCGTCCTGTCTTCGACCCACTCGTGCTGCCGGACATGCTCTTTGCAACGGCGCAGAGTGAGAACATGCTTGCCGCGCAGAAGGTGCTCGGCGCATCCATGTTGTCGGAGTCGAGATTCATCACCGAACTCGACGCGTCCGGTGATGTCGACAAGGCGTGGCGGATTGCATGCAACGAGATTGCGGTCATGCTCACTTGCTCACGTCGTACTGCCGAAGTCCACGTCGAGATCGGTGATGCCCTACGGGAGTTCCTTCCGCTCACCAAGGCCGCCTTCGCTGCCGGCGAGCTGGACTATGCGCGTGTGCGCAAGATTGTCGACGGACTCACCGGGGTCGACCCCGAGGCTATCTCAGCGCTCGAGCGCCGGGTACTTGCCTCGGCGCTCCGTCTTCCTCCCGGGCAACTCGAGCGCGACATCGAACGTCAGCTCTTTGCCTACGATCCGGATGCTGCTGCCGAACGTCGCCGGAAGATGCTGGAGCACCGCGATGTCCGTACGCGTGCCGAACGTCACGGCCTCGCGCAGTTGCAGGCAACACTCAGCGCCAGCGAGGCCGTCGAAGCGCTCGGCCTGATCAACGAGGCCGCCGGAAGTGTCTGCACCAACGATCCGCGAAATGTCTTGACCCGTAGGGCCGATGCGCTGGTCGCTCTCCTGCACGGCGAGAACGGGATACGTTGCCAGTGTGGCAGCGAAACGTGCGAGGCTGCATCCACGGAAGCCCAATCAACTACATCCTCACGTCGGAAGCCGTTGTTGCACATCGTGTGTGATCTGGCGACGCTCCTCGGATTGACGTCAGATCCCGCGAGCATCGACGGGTACGGACCGATCGATCCTGATTTTGCTCGCGAGCTTGCTGCTGATTCCACCTGGCAGGCTTTGTTCGTAGATTTCCGCGCCCAGGCCGCCGGAAATCGACCGCGCCGGCAACATGCTCCGGCTGTCCTGCCGATTGTCACCCGACGTGATCGCCCAAGTCGCGAACCGAAAGGCTGCGGGGATCGGATTCGGGAAATGCAACGGTTGGTCGCGCGATCCCCGGACATAGTTCGAAGATCGGATGGGCATGGCGCCCAACCCGATCCACCTCCCGGCGCGCTGACCTACGCTCCGGGAGCGGCACTGGCCGCATTGGTGCGGGCCGTCGACGGTCACTGCCGGTTCCCTGGCTGTTCGGTGCCCGCGAACAGGTGCCAACTCGACCACGTCACGGAATTCGATCCATCCGATCCGAGACGTGGTGGGTGGACCATTGCGAGCAACCTCCAATGCCTGTGTCGTCATCACCATCAGGTGAAGACATACAGGTTGTGGACGCCGGTAATGCTGGAGGATCGAGCCATTCACTGGACCGACAACACCAGCGGGTTGACGGCTGTCACAGTTCCGGAGAGGATCTGACCTGTGCCGGAAGGACAAAGCGCTGGAATCGTCGGCGGGGGAATTGGCGGGCTGACGGCTGCCATCGCGCTCCGCAAAGCAGGCTGGGATGTCACCGTGTACGAGCGTGCGTCCGAGTTCACGGAGGTAGGCGCCGCCGTCGTGCTGTTTCCCAACGCGCTGGCAGCGTTGGACGAAATCGGTGTAGGTGAACAGGTCAGGGCTAACTCCCTTCCGTACAGCTCGGGCGCGATCAGGAATCTGCGCGGGCAAAATCTGGTGACGCGCAGAATTGGTGACCTCGCCGGCGGACGCGATCTGGTGACAATCCACCGCGCCGATCTGATCGAGGTGTTGGTTCGCGCCCTCCCCGCCGAGTGTCTACGCACCGGAACCAGGGTGACGGGTGTTGGCTGCGGAGATCACGGCCGCGGCGAGATAGTCACCGCGGGTGATACCGCTCGATACGACCTTGTCGTTGCCGCGGATGGTGTGCACAGTGTTGTGCGACAGCAGCTCTGGCCCGGCGAGGGAACCGTGGTACATACCGGAGTGTCAGCTTGGCGCTGGATCGTCGATGGCCCACCGCCGGATTTTGTCGGACAGGTGTGGGGGATTCGAGGGGAGTTCGGGATTCTCCCGTTGGCGGGCAACCGCACCTACGCCTTCGCGGGTGCGCAACGCGGCGTCGAGAGTCTCGCGCATTTTGCCGACTGGCCCGAACCGGTGTCGCAACTGGTCGCGAACGCTGATCCGGCTCGCATCATCGAGAACGAGTTGCTCGAGATTCGGACCCCGAAGTTGTTGACACGCGGCAAAGTTGCGTTGATCGGAGATGCCGCTCATGCCATGCGACCCCACCTCGGGCTAGGTGCCGCTTTGGCGATCGAGGACGCCGTTACTCTTGCTGCCTATGCGCACGATCTCGCTGGCTACACAAAGGCTCGGCGTCGTAGAGTTCTAGCTGTTCAATGGATTTCGCGGCACATGTCAACCGTCGTGATGCCAGCGAGTCGCCCGCTGGCGGCGGTGCGTGATGTTGCCGTGCGGTTGACTCCCGACATTCTTACCTTGTCGGTATTCGGTGTGATCAATCGCTGGCGGCCTCGGCCGATCGAGAGGCACTGACTTCGAAGATTGTTTCCAGACCGTCTTCTTCGTCCCACTGCTCACCGACTTCGCAAAAATTGTACTGGCTGATCAGGTTTCGAGATGCGGCATTGTCCGGGCTGATGGTCGCGCGAACGATGTGTACTTCGGATTCCCGACTCGCGACGTCGAGAAGTATCTCGAGGGCGGTTCGTGCGTAGCCCTGTCGTCGAAACGCCGGGTCGATGCGATATCCCATCTCGACCATCCCGCGCGCGTCGGGACGGCCGTGAAATCCGGCCAACCCCACCGGCGTCGACGTCCGAGTGTCGACCGCGATGCGGGTGATCCAAGCGCTGTCGTGCGGGTTCTCTGCTATCTGCTTGCTCCGGTAGCGCCACAAGCCCTGGCATTCTTCGCCGAGGAGATACGGGGTCAGGATTTCGGGTGCGAGTTCCATTGCGAGAGTGGCGTCATCGTCACCCAATGCGTTTAGGGCTGGTGATGGGACGTGGATCAGTTGAAGTCCGCGTCCGTCGAGTATCCAGGGTGTTTCGGTGACTGTCACAGGTCGGCGATCGGGGTCGACAGCGTTATGTCGACGCCGATGCTCCGGAGATTGCCGTCGAGAACCTGCCAGATGGAGCGTTCGAGGAATTCGGCCAATTCTGCGCTGGTCACGTCGGAACCTGGTTGGCTGAGCCAACGGTTGACGCTGACGTCGACCAAGCCGATCACGCCGAAAGCCAAGGGCTCCGCCATCTTCGACGATTTGCCGCGGCTGGTGAGGATCGCGCCCAACAGGTTTCCCAACTGGACGGCGATGGCTGTCTTCGTTCCGGTCACCACTTTTGAACCGGTGGCTCGGGTGCTCGGGGATCCCTTGCCCAAAAAGTGATGCAGTCGTGGGTATTTCACAATCCAGCGAAGGTATGTGTCGACGGCCCGCGAGATAGCCTCGCCGACGGTGCCTTGCGGCGTGAGGGTGGGGGTCAGGTCGGTCATCATCATCTCGAGGATGCGGACTCGCAGCTGCTCGTCGAGGTCGGCTCGATCCTTGAAGATCCGGTAGACAACGGAACGGGG
The DNA here is from genome assembly GCF_042794945.1 of Rhodococcus sp. NPDC056506. Classification (NCBI taxonomy): domain Bacteria; kingdom Bacillati; phylum Actinomycetota; class Actinomycetes; order Mycobacteriales; family Nocardiaceae; genus Rhodococcus; species Rhodococcus sp. NPDC056506. The sequence continues at coordinate 129,138 of NZ_JBHTSW010000001.1, forward strand.
GACGTCGGCACGCTCGGCGATTTGTTGGACGCCGACGTCGGCGCCACCTTCGTTGACTGCGTCGAGGGCTGCGTCGAGGATCCGCGCTTTGCGCTGTTCCTTGTGATCATTCCAGCGAGTGCTGCGCCCGTCGGGCTGCGCCGACTCGGCTGTTTTTGTCATAAATCGAACGATACTCACCCCGCCATTGACTGGACAAGATGTCTCACATACTTTGGTGGGACAGCGTGTCACACACAGATACCGTTCTCTTCAGGAGTGGCAATGAGTAACAGGGTTTTTGTCGTCGGCGTCGGCATGACGAAATTCGAGAAGCCGGGATCCCGCGAGTGGGACTACCCCGACATGGCACGCGAGTCGGGTACCAAGGCGCTCGAAGACGCAGGGATCGACTACTCCGAGGTCGAGCAGGCATACGTCGGCTACGTCTACGGCGAGTCCACCGCAGGTCAGCGGGCTGTCTACGAGCTGGGTCTGACGGGCATCCCCATCGTCAACGTCAACAACAACTGTTCGACGGGATCGACCGCGCTCTACCTCGCCACGCAGGCAGTCAAGAGCGGTCAGGCCGACTGCGCATTGGCGCTGGGCTTCGAGAAGATGCAGTCCGGGTCGCTCGGATCCACCTACGACGACCGCGAACAGCCACTCATGCGGCACCTCCTCGCTCTCGCCGAGCTGCAGGAGTTCGCGATGCCGCCCGCTCCGTACATGTTCGGCGCGGCCGGCGTCGAGCACATGGAACGCTTCGGAACCACTGCCGAGCAGTTCGCGAAGATCGCCGTCAAGAACCACAAGCACTCGCTCAACAACCCGTACGCGCAGTTCCAGGACGAGTACACCCTCGAGCAGATCCTCGAAGCACGCCAGATTCACGGGCCACTCACCAAGCTCCAGTGCTCGCCCACCTCGGACGGATCCGGCGCGGCGATCATCGCCAGCGAAGCATTTGTCGAGAAGCACGGCCTCGCTGCTCAGGCGATCGAGATCGTCGGGCAGGCCATGGTCACCGACATGAACAGCACTTTCGAGGACAAGAGCGCCATCAGCCTCGTCGGCGCCGACATGACTCGGAAGGCCGCCGAGAAGGTATATGCACAGGCCGGGATCACCGCCGACGACGTCGACGTCATCGAACTCCACGACTGCTTCTCCACCAACGAGTTGCTGACCTACGAGGCGCTCGGGCTGTGCGCCGAAGGTGACGGCGGCAAGCTCGTCGACGCCGACGACACCACCTACGGCGGACGCTGGGTGGTCAACCCGTCCGGCGGCCTCATCTCGAAGGGCCACCCCCTCGGAGCAACGGGCCTCGCACAGTGTGCCGAACTCACCTGGCAGCTCCGCGGAACCGCCGACAAGCGTCAGGTCGACGGCGCAAAGGTTGCACTCCAGCACAACATCGGACTCGGCGGCGCAGTCGTCGTGACCGCATACAAGCCCTACGCACGCTGAATCACACCCTCAACCCGCTAGCTACCCACTAGGAGTTTCATCATGGCTTCCGTTTCCGTCTCCGCCGTACTGCCCGCGTCCCCCGAGAAGACCTGGGATGCGCTCTCCGACCTGTCTCGCTGGGAAGAGTGGCTCACCATTCACCAGGGCTGGAAGAGTGAACTCCCCACCGAGGTTGCGTTGGGCGCCAAGTTCACCGAGGTCGTCTCCGTGATGGGTATGGCCAACAAGATCGAATGGACCGTCGAAGAGGTCGAGGTTCCGAAGATGGTCAAGATCGCCGGAACCGGAATGGCCGGTGTCACCGTCGAATTCATCCTCTCGGTCGAGGCCGACGGTGCAGGCTCGAAGGCAACCGTCGACGCCAGCTTCAAGGGCACCATGATCGTCGGGCCGATCGGCAAGGCAGTCGCCAAGAACGCCAAGGCTGACCTCGAGGCTTCGCTGGCGAAGTTCGCCGAGCTGGTCGGATAACGCTCGATGACGACACCGAAGACCAACGCGGTCGAATTCGATACTTCCGGACTGGATGTATGGACTGATCCGGAGCACTTCGAGGTGACAGCCGAGCGTATCGCCGAATATGCCGCTGCCACCAACGATCCCATCGAGCGACATCTGAAGGGCGAGATCGCTCCGCCGGTCTTCGCGGTGGTACCCGTCTTCATGTCGATGGCACCGGCTGCCCTGTCGGTGGCACCGGTGGAACTGCTGATGAAGCTCGTTCACGGTGAGCAGGATTTCCTGTTCCACCGTCCGATCTACCCCGGTGACCATCTGGTCGCTCGCGCCAAGCCCATCGGTTTCGAGGGTCGCGACAACGGTTCCACCGTCGTCATCTACGTCGAAACCAAAACCGACAAGGGTGAATTGGTCAACGAGCAGTGGATGACGGCGTTCTTTCGCAAGGTCGACGCGGGCCCCGGCTTGGGTGAGAAGGCTCCCGAACACCGATTCGACGACGCTCTTCGTGCTGGTAGTCCGGCAGCGGTGGTCAATCAGCACATCGACGAGGACCAGACGTTCCGGTACTCGCCGGCGTCCGGTGATCCGATGCCGATCCACCTCGACGAAGAGATCGCTCGAATGTCCGGTCTCCCCGGAATTATCAACCACGGACTGTGCACGATGGCGTTCACGTCGTGGGGAGCCCTGACCGAACTGGCCGGCGGCGAGACCGAGCGGTTGCGCCGTCTCGCAGTGCGATTCGCGAAGCCCGTACTCCCGACCCAGGACATCGAGACGGTGTTCTACAAGTCGGGTTCGGCAGACGGAGCCACGTCGTACTCGTACGAAACCAGCGCGGTCGGTGACCTCGTCATCAAGGACGGCCTTGCTGTCATCACTGACAAATGAGTCTTCATGTCCGACAACTGAACTGATGGGAATCTGAACTGATGGGAAGTCTCGACGGTCGCGTAGCGATCATCACCGGAGCAGGACGCGGCATCGGCCGTGAGCATGCGCTGCTCTTCGCTCGTGAGGGTGCGAGCGTCGTGGTCAACGATCTCGGCGGAGCAAACGACGGTTCCGGTGCAGACGCCGGCCCCGCGCAGCAGGTAGTCGACGAGATCGTCGCTGCAGGCGGCAAAGCCGTCGCCAACACCGACAACATCGCCACCTGGGACGGCGCCGAGGGCCTCGTCAAGCAGGCCGTCAGTGAGTTCGGCCGACTCGACATCCTGGTCAACAACGCCGGCATTCTTCGTGACGCCTTCATCGCCGGCATGGACGAGAGCCAATGGGACTCAGTCATTGCCGTGCACCTCAAGGGGCACGCAGCGACGCTGCACCACGCTGCCGCGTACTGGAAGGACCAGAGCAAGGCAGGGGAGACCGTCAATGCTTCGGTCATCAACACCGCCTCGGCTTCGGGTACCTTCATGCCGAATGCGGGCCAGGGCAACTACGGCGCAGCCAAAGCGGGCATCGCGGCCCTGACTTTGGTGGCCGCTGACGAGCTCGATCGATACGGCGTGCGCGTCAACGCAATTGCGCCGATCGCGCGTACTCGACTTACGCTGGCGACACCCGGTATGGGTGCGCTCTTCGCGGCCGAGGTCCCCGAGGGTGAGTTCGACGCGTTTGCGCCGTCCAACATCTCGCCGCTGGTGGCGTATCTCGCGGCCGCGGACTGCAAGCTCACCGGCAAGGTGTACGCCGTTCAGGGTGGGGCCATCACGGAACTCGCCGGTTGGCACGGCGTGAACACCATCGAGAGCGAGGGTCCCTGGACCACCGCCGACCTCGCAGAACGTCTGTAAGCGCATGGCACGCAACGCATACGAACTCGGCCTCGGGCTGAGTGAGGAACACACCGCGCTTGCAGATTCGGTGCGCTCCTTCGCCGAGCGCACCATCACCACCGAGCAGGTGCGCGCGGCGGTGGAGTCACGGACCGAGGACAAGTTCCCCGAGTTCTGGACGGCACTGGTCGGGCAAGACCTTCTCGGGCTCGCGGTTCCGGAAGAGCAGGGTGGGCACGGCGCCGGTCTGCTGACCTTGGCCGTGGCACTGGAAGCGCTGGGCCGCACAGTCTCTCCCGGCCCATTTGTCCCGACGGTATTGGCAAGCGCCGTTCTCGGTGCCGCCGATTCCAAGGCGGGACTCGAGTTCCTGCCCGGCCTGATCGACGGAAGCCGGACGGCAGCAGTTGCCTTGGGTGCACCGTTGGCGGCCGAGTCGTCGGACAGTGGGTACAAGGTCACGGGCGCACTCGACGGTGTGCTCGGCGGTGAACACGCCGACGTGCTGCTGGTTCCGATCCAGTTGCCCGAGGGGGTTCGCTACGCGGTGCTCGAGAGCAGCGCAGTCGCGATCACCGTTCAGGACAGCATCGACGTGCTGCGCGGTAGTGCGCGGATCGAAGCCGACAATGTTCAGATCAGCGCCGAACGGATACTCGACGGTCTCACCGAGGCGCGGGTACGGTCCATTGCCGCAGTCGTTCTCGGCGCCGAAGACGTCGGCGTCATGTCCTGGTGCGTCTCCACCGCGTCGGAGTACGCCAAGACACGTGTGCAGTTCGGGCGACCCATCGGCCAGTTCCAGGGCGTCAAGCACAAGTGCGCGCAGATGGGCATTGCGCTCGAGCAGGCACGCGCCGTTGTGTGGGATGCGGCAAGTGCATTGGACAAGGGCGACGACACGGCAGATTTTGCCGCCGACATTGCAGCAGTCATCGTGCCGGACGCCGCAGTGCAGGTAGCGCAGGACTGCGTGCAGGTTCACGGCGGCATCGGCTTCACGTGGGAGCACGACGCACACCTGTACTACCGCCGCGCGCTCTCGATCCGCGGCATTCTCGGCACCCGCGAGGATCGTGCCAATCGTGTTGCGCAGCAAGCACTTGACGGTGTCAGCCGGGCTTCGGTTCTCGAACTTCCGCCCGAGGCGGAGGAGATCCGCGGCGACATCGCGGCTGAGCTGGCCAAGTTGGTCGATCTCGACGAGGACGACCAGCTCATTGCACTCGGCGACGGAGGGTGGGTCCAGCCGCACCTGCCGAAGCCGTACGGACGCAGTGCCGCTCCGCTCGAGCAGATCGTCATCTCCCAGGAGATCAAGGCTGCCGGTATCTCGATGCCGCAGCTCCTGATGGGAACTTGGGCCGTGCAGGCCGTCGTGGCACATGGTTCGGACAAGCAGAAGCAAGAGCTGGCCGTGCCCACCCTGCAGGGTGAGCTGGTGTGGTGCCAGCTCTTCAGCGAGCCCGGTGCTGGTTCCGACCTTGCGTCCTTGTCCACGAAGGCCGAAAAGGTCGACGGCGGTTGGAAGATCACCGGTCAGAAGATCTGGACCACGGTTGCTCAGTTCTCCGACTGGGCAATGCTGATCGCCCGCACGGACGCCACCAAGCCGAAGCATCAGGGCATCACCTACTTCGTGCTCGATATGTCGACACCGGGCATCACCGTCCGCCCGCTGCGTGAGATGACGGGCTCGGCGCTGTTCAACGAAGTGTTCCTCGACGACGTGTTCATCCCCGACGAGAACGTGGTCGGCGAGGTCAACGACGGTTGGAACGTCGCCCGTACGACGCTGGCCGGCGAGCGCGTCGCGCTCAGCCAGAAGATGGAGGCGTACGCCTCGGACACCGACCTGCTGAAGTTCGCGAAGTCGGCAGACCTGAGCCCGATCGGCCGCTACCGTGTCGGCGAGCTGGTTGCGGAGAGTCAGGCGATCGATCTCATCGGCTCCCGCGTTGTGCTCAAGCAACTTTCGGGAATCGACGTGAGTACTACGTCGAGCGTCGGCAAGCTGTTGGCGATGAAGATCAGCCAATCGATCGCCGAGTTCGTCGTCGCTGAACTGGGTGCTGCCGGAGCGGTCAGCATCCCAGGTCAGCCCAGCGACAAGGCGATGGAGCAGCTCATTTCGGGCCGAGCCACCACCATCTACGGTGGCACAACCGAGGTGCAGCTCAACGTGATCGGTGAGCGCATGCTCGGATTACCGCGAGACTGAGGGTATTTATCGGGTGGGGCTCAGTCCTGGATTCTTCTCCAGGGCTGAGCCTCTTCCAGTTCGAAGGCCAATTCGAGGAGCGTGCGCTCGTCGCCGAGATCGGCGGAGAAATGCGAAGCCAACGGCAAACCGTTGCTGGTCTGATGCATCGGTAGCGAAATCGCGGGACCTCCGGAGATGTTGTTCAGTGGCGTGAACGATGTGTACGCGATCAGCTTGTCGAAGAGTTCCTCGAAAGGCTGAGCGGGAGAGAGGTATCCGAGCTCGGGGGTGGTGTGCCCCAGGGCCGGCGAGAGCACGACGTCGTACTTCAAGAACATGGCGCTGTATTGCTGCTGGAGCCGTCGCAGACGGTAGAGCACGCGCGGCGTCTTCACCAGGTTCTTCCGGTACAGCGTGTAGAGTCCCTTGGTGAGATTGTCGGTGGCGGACTTGTCGAAGTCGGGTCCGAGCATCTGTTTGCCACCGGTGGAGATGGCAAACGACAGGAATCCCCAGTAGATGCTGAAGTCGTTGATGAATTCCGGGCCGACGGGCAATGCTGCGTCCTCGACGTGATGGCCGAGGCCGGCAAGGAGTTCGGCCGTAGCTTCGACGGACTTGCGCGTCTCGTCGTCCGTCTTGGTGACTGTCACGGAATCGGTGATCACGCCGACGCGCAGGCGGGTTGAGCTGGGTCCTTCGATCAAGCGAACCGGTGCGAGTCGCGGATTGCGGTAGTAGTTCTCAGCCGCAGACATCCATCGTGCAGTGTCGCGAACAGTGCGAGTAACGGCGCCCTGAGCGATCAACCGGATCGGCATCGACTTGTCGGCGGGGTCGGCAACGGTACGACCGCGAGTGGGTTTGAGTCCGACCAGTCCGCAGGCAGCGGCGGGAATGCGAATCGATCCACCGCCGTCGTTGGCGTGCGCGATCGGGAGTACGCCGGCAGCAACAAGCGCGGCTGCGCCTCCCGAGGAAGCGCCCGACGAGTACGCCGGATTCCACGGGTTGTGGACGGGTTCTTCCGTCATGTATTCGGTGGACGCACTGAATCCGAACTCGGGTAGTCGAGTCTTGCCGATCGAAATGGCCCCGGTGGAGAGGAACTGCTTCGCGAAATCGCTGTCGGCTTTGGCGGGGATCGCGGTGAAGGCGGTACTGCCCTGCTGGGTGGGAAGGCCGGCGCTGTCGGTGTTGTCCTTGATCGCGGTGGGGACACCGGCAAAGACGCCCTTGGCAGGCCGGTTGCTCCTGGCGAGGGCACGATCGAAATCAGTGCAGGCCAGACCGTTCAATTGCCCCTGCACGGACTCGGCGCGGGCGATCGACGCCTCCATGACTTCCCGTGCGGTCACCTCACCAGATTCGATCCGGGCGGCGACGGCGGTGGCGTCGAGGTCGCCCAGGGCGTCGTCGGTGAAAGCGTGGATGGGGGTGTTCGCGGTCATGGGGATCCTTGTCAGGCGGAGGCACTCAGGTCGTCCGTCCAGCATATTGGACGGACGACCCCTGAGTGGCGCTATCTGTGGATTGCGGTATCAGCTACCGAAGATCGTCACTGCCTGCTCGGCCGCCTGCGGCGCCTGCTGGAACACGCCCTGAGGGATGAACTGCTGCGGAATGAACTGCTGGGGGCCCAACTGCTGGAAGTTCGTGACCATCGGGTGGATTACGTTGTTGAATACATCGTTGAACATGTGGTGTGTCCTTCGGTTACAGCGTTTTTCGAACTTCTGACTCCACCGACACTAAGCACGGCACTGGTGAGTTTCAACGAAAATTACTGATACACAGTCAAGTTCAAGTTCATTGCCAGCTGGGGGCCAGGAACCGGCGTTCATTCACAGCTTTGACGCGGTGCCGTGCAGGTTCTTCGCCGTCGGGGATGTCTCGACGGATTTGGGATCGGGGTAGGTGCCCAGTACGCGATCGGCAGTTCCCGCGGTGGTGACGGTGAACCAGTAGTGCTCGTTCTTGAAGTGGTGGTTGCGGTGGTTGCGCCAAATCGACCGGTAGAGAGCAGTTTTCGGCTTGTAGTCACTGTGGATGAGGAAATGCGTCCACTCGTAGCCGAGACCGAGCACGGAAATGCAGGTCAGGAATGTCAGGCCGAGTTCGACGCGAGGAAACGCCAGGAGGGCGACGGCTGTCAGAACGGGAATCACGATCAGGAGCGTCTGCCACGGGATGAAGATGAGTGAGACGGTTCGCGGCGCGAAGTGGTGTTCCCGATGGCTTCGCGCCAGCCGTGAATCGAGTGTGACGCCGCCAATGGTCCGCGGCTTCCAATGGAGAACGAAGACGTGAATGATCCACTCCACGAACGGGAATGCGGCGATCATCACGAGCGGAACAAGTGCGTCGGTGTTCTGCCAGTCGCCCAAGGCAATGCGCGTCGCCGCCGCGGCCAGCAGCATGGTGCCGATCATCCACGGCGTCGGTGACCTACGAAACGTCCGTGCGGCATCGGCCAGGGTAAGAGGCTTGCTCATGGTTTCAGTCCTTCCAGGAAGGTGAGAGCGTCGCCGATTGCCGTCGTACCGGTGTGGAGCAGCGTTGCTGCCAGGGTCTCGGCGGCGGGCTCGTCGTGTGAAGTGATGGCGGAGGCCAGTTTTCGATACAGATCGGTTTGGCCGACTTCGGCCACCATGACGGAGGCAAGCGCCGTCATGGCCGGCTCGTATGCAGCTCGAAGGCTGTTGAAGATCAAGCGGAAGGCAATGGAATCTGCGCTGTCGACGACGACGTCCCAGAACGCCAGTGCGCGGCTTTGCAACTCGACCGGATCGTCGGTGGCGCCTAGATGATCCACGGCCGCGTCGAGGTCCTGGGCAGATTCAGCGGAGATGCGACGAGCCGCCAGCACCGCGATCTGTGGTCCCATCAACTCGCGAGTTTCCAGGACGCTGCGCACCACTGTCAGGTCGGGGACACCATCGCGAACCAGCAGTTGGGGGAGAAGTTCTGGTCCGGCCTGGCGTCGAAAATCGCGCACCGACGTGGACTCGCCCTGACGGACCTCGACGAGTCCGGCCTGGGCGAGCTTCTGAATAGCCTCTCGGACTGCCGGCCTCGAGACACCGAATGCCTCGGCGAGTTTGCGCTCGCTGGGTAGTGCCTCGCCGGCAGCCAGCTCTCCGGCCAGCACCTTCACGGAAATCTGGTCGAAGACTGCGCCGGAGGCAGAGGTACGTGCAACAGGTTGGAACATGTACCGACCTTAGGTGCTCACTGGTGAGAGGTCAAGTGGTATTACCAGTTGAGTTCTGGCGTGAAAGAGACACCTCTTGGCCAACAAACTTCACCGCAACGGCGCAGGTGAGAGTAATTTTAGGCGACCCTAATTCGATTGACCGTCAGGAAGCCCATGACATCACTTCTCTTGCCGACTCTCGACACAGACGCAGAGTTCGCACGCATTACGGCCGCGCTTACCCGTCGCGGTTTTCTCGGAGCCGGCGCGTTGGCCGGAATCGGATTGCTCACGGCCTGCGGAACCAGCACCAGTGAGTCTGCCGAAGGGTCGATGCGCACCATCAATACCGCTCTCGGGCAGGTGGAAGTGCCCGCCAACCCGCAACGGGTGGTCAGCGCCGATTACTACACGGGCCCCGCGATGTTCGACGCCGGATTCACACCCGTCGGACTGCCGGTGGACTACGAGAACGCCGACGGCGTCCCGGAACCCTATGCGTCTGCTCTTCGGTCTCTCCCGAAGGTGGGACGCTGGTACGAGCCCAACGCCGAGGCGATAGCGGCTTTGTCTCCCGACTTGATCGTGATGACCAACCTGCTGTCGGAGAACAACCCGGATCTTTACGAGCAGATCCGGTCGATCGCACCGACCGCGGTTTTTGCCGAAGACGGGCAGTACGCGTGGAAGGATCGCGCCCTTGGGGTCGCGGACGCGCTCAACCAAAGCGCGAAGGTTCAAGAGTTGGCAGACCGGTACGAGGCGCGGATCGCCAAGTTCCGCAGCGACAACGCTGATGTGTTGAGCAAGGTGAAGGTCGTCTACACCACGTACTTCGAGGAGAGTGGCTTCTCACTGTATTCGCCCACGAAGTATCAGACGACGGTGATCAGCGAGGCCGGGTTCCAGTTCAACGACCGCTCGCTCGCAATTCCTGCCGGCAGCAACGAGTGGTTCCCGAAGGAGCAGTTGGAGCTACTCGACGAGGCCGACGTCATCATCACCAACAGTGGCAAGGGGCCTATCGACGAGAAGTTGGCTGGCGACACCATCTTCCAGCGTCTGCGCGCCGTCAAGAACGATCAGGTGTACTCGTTCGACTACGAGGGTGTCGCCTCATTCGGTTGGGCCTTGACGTTCCTCGAGCAGTTCCAACCGATCGCCGAGGAGATCAGAGCCAAGCTCTGACGTCGGCTTCGGGTGGGTGCGCTTCCAGATCATCCGGGCCAGCGCACCCACCACGGACACTGCGAGTACAACTCCGCCGCCGATGACGCCGGCCGACGAGTCCGGGAAGATGCCCTCGAGCAGCAGCCAGACACCGAAGACGAAGAACAGCACCGCGGCACCGATCTTGATGAATCCCTCCGGAAGGTGCTTGCCCAGTACCGAGCCGACGATGATGGCCAGAGCGTCTGCCGCCACCATGCCGACAGTCGATCCGATCCAGATGCCGATCCAGTCGTTGTCGGTGGCGAGCGTGATGGTGGCGAGCATGGTCTTGTCGCCGAGTTCGGCCAGGAAGAACGCCGACGCGACGGCGATGAAGGCGGACCGCGTGACGCGACCGGCCTTGTTCTGCTCGTCGTCGGTGAGATCGTCACCGCGCAGCGTCCAGAGGCCGAAGATCAGGAACGCGATACCGCCGACGATCGATATTGCCGCAGTCGGAAGTGCGACGCCGACGTAGTGGCCGACGGCGACCGAGACCAGGTGAACAAGGGTGGTGGCGACGGTGATTCCGCCGAGAACGACCCACCAGCGATAGCGCAAGGCAAACGTCATTGCCATCAGTTGCGACTTGTCGCCGAGTTCCGCGACGAAGATGACGCCGAAACTCAAAAGTATTGCGGCAAGCAAGATTTACTCCTCCGGTCGGTGTAGGTCGGAGGAAAAATGCGAGCCTCCGGCCTGGGCAGGCGCAGCGGGTGCGCTTGTCCGGCCGAAGGTCTCGCCCACCGAGGCCACAGGACCTTCGGTTCGCCAGGCCGGGTGCTTCGCGATCCGCACATGACGGAGCGCGTCGAACCAGTATGTCGACACAGGCGATTGGGGGCTACTCCCCTTCGTTGCTACCCACGTTAGCGCGGTCGAAACGAATTGGCAAAGCGCGCAGCAAGTTTGGGAGTCCGAACTTATCGCTTACCGGGGCCGTCACGAGGCGAGGAGCATGGCCAAAACAGCGGTGTCGGGATCGCTGATCGGATCGATGCCGACACGGCTGATCATGGAGACGACTGTGCCGTCCGGCTCTGCCTCGACCCAGGCCGCACGATGCTCCAAACCCAGGTAGGGAAGACCGGGCAGTAGTACGCACCCTGACGCGCTGCCCTCGCATTCCGGCAGGCTGGACGTGGTTTCCGACGGCGGGTGCAGCATGATCAGGGCCGGTGGCTGGTGATCGGAGAAACGGCCGGGTGTCAGGGCAAAATCGCCCAGCACCGGACCTTCGGCAACCACCAGACCGACAGTGCCCGGCTGGGGGTCCTCGGGAACGTCCTCACGAACGCCGAAGACCGTCGTCGTCGGCAACAAACCCGGCATCGAGGCCACTCGGACAGCCAAGGCGAGAAGCTGCGCCCACTCCTGGGTGGTGTCCGGCCAACGCCCGGAAATGACAAACCCCTGCAAAGATCCGGCGGCTTGGAACGGAGAAATGCCTATTGCTTCGTTTCTGTTCATTTCTGTTCCTCCCTCGGTGCTGGGGCAAATCTCGGGCGGACGCGCATGCGTCGGTCCGGCACACCTCGTTGGGTAATCGAAATATGCACCCATTCGGTACTGGCACACAAGACGGGGAGAGTGCCAGCCAGGTTTGCGCTGGTGAGGGCGGTGGTATGCGCAGGCATGACTCTGTCGAAGAACCGTTCTCGGCTGGAAGACCTGGCAACGCAGGCGTGGATCTTCGGATATCCACTGTTGATTGCGGCGGTATCGCGTGACGTCATGACGGCGGTGCCGGCCCCGGTGGCGATGAAAGCCCCGCTCAACCAGTTCGCTTATGCGCGTACAACGCCCGACGCGACCTTCACCGATGTCGTCTCACCCAACGCGGACACTCTCTACTCGTCGGGGTGGCTGGACGTCTCGACGGAACCGCAGGTGCTCTCATTGCCGGACTTCGGCACGCGGTACTGGCTGGTGCCTATCCTCGACGCGTGGAGCGACGTGTTCACGGTGCCGGGATCTCGGACTGTGGGACGCACCGGGGGTCCGTATCTGGTGGCCGGGCCGAATTGGAAAGGCAACGTGCCCAAGGGTTTGACGCTGCTGCGTTCTCCGACGGCGATGAACTGGATAGTCGCCCGCTATGCGACGTCGGGGGGAACGGACCTGGCTGAAGTGCACAGCCTGCAGGACCGGACGCGACTGACACCGCTGTCGGAGTGGACGGGTGATCCGCAGGACTACACGCCCGGCGAAGTGCCGGTGAACCCTGCCGTCGACACCCGGACGCCGCCGGTGGACCAGGTGGCCGCCATGGACGGCGAGGCCTTCTTCACCACACTCGACGCACTTCTCGACGACAATCCTCCCCGCCCGGACGATACCGAGATGATGAAACAGCTGTCCGACATCGGAATCGGCTCCTCGCTGCCCTGGAAGTCGCGTCCGCAAGAGGTGCGTGATGCCCTCGACCGAGCAGCACGAACCGGAATGGACGTGCTGAGCGAGATCGCCAAAGAGGCCGAGGGTAGTCCGAAGAACGGCTGGACGATGCACCGCGGCTTGGGGCATTACGGAACTCATTACGCTCAGCGAGCTTTGATCGTCTGGCTCGGTTTCGGGGCCAACCTCGACGCTGATGCCGTGTACCCGCACGCCACGACGGACGTCGACGGGAAGCCTCTGACCGGCGAGAAGAAGTACGTACTTCATTTCGAGAAGGACGAACTGCCGCCGGTCGAGGGCTTCTGGTCGCTCACGATGATGAACGAGCGGCAGTTCTTCGTGGACAACCCGATCGACCGATACGCGATCGGTGATCGAAGCGATCTGGTGTTTGCCGACGACGGTTCCCTCGACATCTATCTCCAGCACGAATCCCCTGGTGGTGAGAAGGAGCGGAACTGGCTGCCGGCTCCGTCCGGTGACTTCAACGTCTTTCTGCGCCTGTACTGGCCGAAGGCGGCAGTGCTGTCGGGATCGTGGACTGCGCCGGGTATTCGGGAAGCAGGCTGAAGGTCCTCTCGCTTCGTACCCGAAGAGCACAACTCGGTATCAGCCGCGCGTTTCGATGGGCGGAAAGGTCTCGATAGCCATACGATCTGTCGGTATTGCCCTGTTTGAAGAGCTGTTGAATCGGTCAGAGACACCCGCTTGCTTCGGAGGCTACTGGTGGTCACGCAGAATCCGTTCGTGCAGTACGGCAAAGAGATCTGGTGGATGATCCTGATCCGCGGAATCTTCGGTGTGATCTTCGGAATCATCGCACTGGTGTGGCCGGGAATTACCGTGGTGGCCTTGGTCTTCCTGTTCGGTATCTACTCCATTGCCGACGGCTTGATCACGATCGTTCGAGCCGTCCGGGACCGCGAGCACCTGAGTTCTTGGGGATGGTGGGTGTTCACCGGCGTCGTTTCGGTGGGAGCCGGTGTGGTCGCCCTGGTCTGGCCAGGCATCACTGCGCTGGTGCTGCTGTACATCATTGCCTTCTACGCCATCATGTTCGGAATCTTCGGGATCGTCGGCGCCTTCAAGATGAAGGCGCTGCCCGGATCCAGTTGGGGATGGTTGCTCGCAGCCTCGGTACTCGCTGTCATCTTCGGCATCATTCTTCTCGTCGCGCCCGGCGAAGGCATCATCAGCCTCATCTGGTTGTTGGGTTGGTACGCAATCTTGTTCGGCCTCTTCATGATCGTGGGAGCATTCCAGATCAGGAGCCGGGCAAAGGAAGTCGGTGTTCTCTAAGAAGGGAAAGCCGGCCGTCGCGGCTCCCGCTCCGATCCCCACGCTGTCCGGTAGTGAGAACTGGTCGATCCCTCGCGGTTTGATCGTCCTTCTCGGTATCGCGGCCACCGTGGTTGCCGTCGGCGGAATGAAAGTGTTCGGCGGCATCCTCGGACCGGTCTTCCTCGCACTGGTGCTGACGATTGCCGTTCAGCCCATTCAGGATTGGTCGCAGCGACGAGGGTGGCCCAAGTGGGTCGGAATGTTGGGCTCGCTTGTCACCGTTTATCTGATTCTGCTCGGGCTCGCTGCCTCGTTGATCGTGTCGACGGCGCAGTTGGCGACGATCTTGCCCCAGTATTCCGAGGAGATGACCAACCTCCTCAACGAGGGCCGCGACAAGTTGGCCGACTTCGGAGTGAGCACCGAACAGATCCAAAGCACGCTCAGCAGTATCGATCTCACGAAGGTAGTGGGTGTACTCGAAAGCGGGCTGGAGGGTCTGCTCGGCATTCTGTCGGATCTGGTGTTCATCCTTGCGCTGTTGCTGTTCATGGCCTTCGACGGCATGAGTATCCGCTCGCGGTTGCACGTGCTGGCCGAGCAGCGTCCCGAAATCTCCTACGCGCTCTCCACTTTTGCCGCAGGGACTCGCAAGTATCTGGTGGTCTCGACGGTATTCGGCCTCATCGTGGCGGTGCTCGACGGTGGCGCGCTGTGGCTGATGGGCATTCAGCTACCCGTTCTGTGGGCGCTGCTGTCCTTCATCACCAACTACATCCCCAACATCGGGTTTGTCATCGGCGTCATCCCGCCGGCACTTCTCGGGCTCTTGCAGGGCGGACCCTGGCTGATGCTCTGGGTGATCGTCGTCTACTCCGTCATCAACTTCGTGATCCAGTCCATCATCCAACCCAAGTTCGTCGGCGACGCCGTCGGACTGTCGGTGACGATGACGTTCCTTTCACTTGTCTTCTGGTCGTGGGTACTCGGGGCGCTCGGAGCGTTGCTGGCGATCCCGCTTTCGTTGTTGGTGAAGGCCGTCCTGCTCGACATCGACCCAGCCACACGCTGGGCCGACATCCTGATCAGCGGGCCTCGGGACATGCCGAAGGAGAAACCCGAGGAGCCAGAAAAGCCGGCCACGCCCGCACACTAGTACTTCTCAGCGTTTCTACAAGTTGTTGCTTTATCGTCTCGCCCATGAGCGCCGAGAACACCACCGAGAACACCCACCGCCAGCCGTCACGCCTCGGTCGACGGCTGGCGGTGGGTGGTGTAGCGGCGATAGTCGCCGCTGCGGTCGCGGGGATCGGCTTCGTGATTTTCGCGGGCGGCGGTGCTGACAATTCGCGCACCGTCGCGATCGTGAACGCAGACGCCGGAACCACTCTCGACGGCAAGGAACTTCGAGCGGGTGACACGCTGGTGGACACTCTGGGCAAGAATGAAGACTTCGACTTCCAGGTGGTCGACAACCCCGGCGGCAACTACTTCGCGACGTTGACGGTGCCGGAAGACTTCAGTGAATCCGTTGCGTCGATGTTCGGCACGGATCCCCGCCAGGCGAGTGTCGAGCTGGCGGTGAAGGGCTCGGATTCGGAGAGGTCGACCGAACTGACTCGGGCGGTCTCCGCGCAGGTCGGCGCCGACGGAATCAAGGGCCTGCTGGCTCAGACGTCGGCCGCCAGGCGATCGATAGATCAAAACCTCACCACCGCACAGATTCTGGTCGCCGGAACCAACGAGGCCGGAAAGTCCATCGATCAGGTGAAGGCAGGCGCCGGCACACTGCTGCCGTATCTCGAGACCGCACGATCCGGGGCGTTGGAGTTGATGAGCGTGGCGGAACAGGTATCCGGTGTTGTCGATCAGGCATCGGGATCGGCGGAAGAGTTGGCCACGCGCGCTGATTCGCTGGGCTTGACGTTGGGGGAGGCGTCGTCCTCGACCGCGGAATTGAAGACACGAATCGACACGTTGCAGACCGCGTTGAACGGCCTTCCGATCCCGCCTGACGTGACAGCGCAACTGGCCGGTGTGAGTTCGGATCTCGGTGCGCTGAATGCGCAATTGGGCACCGTTCCGGCGCTGTTGGGTGGTTCGGTCGGACCCGATACGGAGCTCGGTGATCTGGTCCGCACCGCCGTCGGGCAGCTGCAAGGGGCGAGCGATCAACTGAGCAGTGCTGCCGGACAATTGAACGACGGACTCATCCCCATCGCCGATCAGGCGCCGCAGATGCTCGGTGACGTGACCGACCAGATCACCCAGGGATTCACGACGCTGCAAGGGATCGCCAAGTCATTGGTCACGGGCCTCGACGGCGCAAAATCCGGCATTCCCGCGATGACCACTCCGCAGCAGGTTCAGCTGACCTCGGTGCTGTCGGATCCGGTGGCCGTCAATCAGACCACCGCGAGCAGCGGTGACTCCGGAACTCGCACACTGGCATTGGTCTTCGGAGCGACGACGGTCCTGCTCGGTGGTGCTCTGCTGACACGAACGGCGGCGCCCCTGGTGAGGCGCCGCCGTTCGCGAGAAGAGCGTGATTAGACGATCAGACCTGCGGTCTGGGTACGTGCACGGTCGAAGCGAGCCGAGACGTCGTTCCAGTTGACGATGTTCCAGAATGCCTTGACGTAGTCGCCCTTGACGTTCTGGTAGTCGAGGTAGAAGGCGTGCTCCCACATGTCGAGGAGCAGCAGCGGCGTGAGGCCGATGGAGATGTTGCCCTGCTGATCGTAGAGCTGGACGATGATCAGACGCTGTCCGATCGAGTCCCACGCGAGGATGGACCAGCCGGAGCCCTGGATGGCGTTGGCGTTCGCGGAGAAATGAGCGCGGAAGAGATCGAACGAACCGAAGTTGTCGTCGATCGCTGCGGCGAGTTCGCCTTCGGGCTTGTCGCCACCGTCAGCGCTGAGGTTGTTCCAGAAAACGGTGTGGTTGGTGTGGCCACCGAGGTGGAACGCCAGGTTCTTCTCGAGCAAGTTGGCCTGCGCTGCGATGGTGTCGTTCTCACGAGCTTCGGCCAGCTTCTCGAGTGCAGCGTTGGCACCGGCAACGTAAGCCGCGTGGTGCTTGTCGTGATGCAGCTCCATGATCTTGCCCGAGATGTGCGGCTCGAGGGCTGCGTAGTCGTAGGGGAGTTCCGGCAGCGTGTAAACAGACACGAGGGTCCCTTCTTTGCGGGCTGGTGAGCCCTGGTGCTTTAGAGTGCGTCGATCACCGGTCACGGCGTGACGTCACTCGCGTATGTGCAAATCATTCTTCGGGTTTCCACCCAATAACATTCGTACACCGTCCGCAACAGTCCGGCTCAGGTAGTAATCACCAAAAAATAAAGTTTGGGCAACCAAACTTACCCTGATCTAAGGGTAAGCTAATATGCGCAAATTCGTCGTAAAGGTGAACGGAACCTTAAACTTGCGCGATGCCCGCACCAGTTTTCCTCCCGGAATCACCAGAGGCGGCCGCGCCTCGGGTGAATCTTCCGGGCGCTGACCTGCTGCGAGCCCTGGCGGTTGCCGCCGTGATCTACTCCCACATCTCTTTTTACGTCATCGACGATCTCGGCTCGGGTTGGTGGGTGATCGACGTCGTCTACGGCGTTTTGATCGAGCCGGCCGAACTCAACCAGCACCTCTCTTTTGTCGGAGTCGCAGTATTCATGATGCTTACCGGCGCATTGGTGACGCGGTCCGCGATTCGCGATGGTCCCGGAAAGTTCTTGACCAACCGATTCAGTCGACTGCTGCCCGCATTCTGGGTGGCAACCGCGATTGCCATTCTTCTGGTCCGCCTCGGAATCAACGGAATGTTCAGCGGTCAGGAAGGTATTTCCGATACCGAAGCGTTGATGAGCTTTTTTCTCGGCGGATTCTTTCTCAAGCCCGAGGTGGCAGTTCTCGGAGTGACCTGGACGCTCACCGTCCAATTCCTCTTCTATCTCGCGTGCGTCGCCGCTCGTCCGATACTGCGGCTGCGTCCGATCGTCATGCCGCTCGCCGGTGGTGCGCTGTGCTCACTGGTTCTGCTCTACAACGTCTACGCGCCGCTGCCGTACACCGTGCCGATGCTGTCCAAGATCGCCGCGACGCTGCCGGCCGTCTTCCTCGGCCAGATCATGTACCTCGCGTGGGCGAAGCTCGCTCCCGGCCGCTGGCTGATCGCGGCCGTCCTCATGCAGATGCACGTCATCATCGTGGCGACCCAGTTCCGCGTGTACTGGGCCGGCGAGCACTACCTGTGGACTATCTCGGTAGTCGCCGCAGCGGTTGTCCTCATCGGCCGCTACGACGGCGTCCCAACGCGCTGGTCGGTCGTGAAGTGGCTCTCGACGCGCAGTTACGTCATCTATCTCGTGCACACCCTGATCCTGTACCGCGTCGTCGAGAACACCGTGATGTACGTGGGACCGACGCTGGCCTTCGCACTGTTCCTTCTGGTCACGGCTGCGGTATCAGAAGTCGGCTACCGCTGGGTGGAGCTGCCCGGTGCCCGCGCGGTCACGGCGTGGCGAAACAGCCGCTCGCGCGTAGCATCGAAGCATGAGCTGGTACGACGACATTCTGGGACGAGCGTCCGCAAAATCCACGCTGATCGCGCCTGAGGACGCCCTCCCCGGGCGAGAGCAGAAAATGCCGGTACCTACCGCGCACTACGTCAACGGACATCCGTTGACGCCGCCGTTTCCGGCCGAAATGCAGACCGTCGTCGTAGGTATGGGTTGTTTCTGGGGCGCCGAGAAGGAGTTCTGGCAGCTTCCCGGTGTGTACACGACCGCTGCGGGTTATGCCGGCGGCTTCACTCCCAATCCGACATACGAAGAGACGTGCTCCGGACGCACGGGGCACACCGAAGTAGTGCTGGTGGTCTTCGACCCCGCGGTGATCTCCTACGAGCAGATCCTGGCGCACTTCTGGGAGAACCACGATCCGACGCAGGGGATGCGTCAGGGCAACGACCAGGGCTCGCAGTACCGTTCGGCGATCTTCACGACGTCCGCGCAGCAGGAAGAAATCGCTCACGCGTCGGCCGTCGCTTTCGGCGAAAGGCTTGCCGAAGCGGGATACGGCGCGATCACCACCGAAATCGGTCCGCTGCGCGACTTCTTCTATGCGGAGGATTACCACCAGCAGTATTTGGCGAAGAATCCCGGCGGTTACTGCCCGGTGCATGCCACCGGCGTCAGTTGCCCGGTGGGATTACTCCGTCAGGATCAGGTTCCGGCGCAGACGGATATCCTTCCGCCGAGCGAATAACTGGAACAGGTGTTGGAGGACACATGTGATTCAGCTCGTTAACACTTGCAACTAGATCGAAACAAAGGGAATCTCGAAGTAACAGTGTGTCGTCGAGAGAACTGAGTTCACAATGTCAGGTAGTACGCGAGGAACTGCGTCGCTGCTTCGACGCACCATTCACGTAGGCCACGATCCGATGGTTCGCCGCAGTGATCGGATCGAAGGGTTCATGTCCTTCGGTCTGATCATTTTCGCAATTCTGCTGCTGCCACTCGCAGTGTGGGCCGGCGCCGCGACGGCTTCGAGCCAGAACGCACTGATCGCCAAACAATCCTCGGAACTGCACAGCATTTCGGCGACGACAACGGCGGATTCGAAGCAAACCACCGTCTCCAACGCCGATTACATTGCGCCGACGACGGAAATGGCCAGCGCACAGTGGAACTGGAACGGTGAGGTTCACACGAGCGACATCACTGTCGACTCAGCGACGCCTGCCGGTACCGAGGTCGACATCTACGTCAACGATCAAGGTGACAAGTCCGTAGCCCCGATCACTCAGAGCGCTGCCGACGTCGCAGCCGTTGTGACCGGGGTTTTCACCTGGTTCAGCGTGATGTCCTTGCTGGTCATCGCGTTCATGCTGGTGCGGGTGTTTCTCGACCGTTCGCGCTCGGCCCAGTGGGACCGGGACCTACGCGCATTCCTCGACGCGAACGCGCTGTAGATCCCGGCCCGTATCTCACTGCAGTTGGGGCATGACCTCGCTTGCGACGAGTTCGAGATGATCCAGATCGGCGAGATCGAGAGTCTGCAGGTACACACGCTGTGAACCGGCTTCGGCGAATGTTCCGATCTTGTCGACCAGTTCCGAAGGTGTTCCGGCCAGACCGTTCTCACGCAATTCGTCCACGTCTCGTCCGATGGCCTCGGCGCGCTTCTTGACCTCTGCCTCGTCGCGGCCGCAGCAAAGGACGAGAGCGTTGGAGTACACCAATTCGTTCGGATCCCGCTCGATGTCGACGCAAGCCTGACGAACGCGCGCAAAGATGTCCTTCGTTTCTTCGAGGGACTTGAACGGGATGTTGAACTCGTTCGCGAACCGAGCGGCGAGTGCCGGAGTCTTCTTCTTGCCCGTGCCACCGATCAGGATCGGCGGACCGTCGACCTGATGCGGCTTGGGAAGCGCGGGAGAGTTCTTGATCTGCACGTGCTTACCGTCGTAGTCGAACGTGTCGCCGACCGGCGTACGCCACAGACCGGTCACGACGTCGAGAGTTTCCTCGAGCAGTTCGAAGCGATCCTTGAGCGCGGGGAACGGGATCCCGTACGCCTGGTGCTCTTCCTCGTACCAACCGGCACCGATGCCGAGGTCCACGCGGCCACCACTCATCTGATCGACCTGCGCGACCGAGATGGCCAGCGGGCCGGCGTGACGGAACGTAGCCGACGTCACGAGGGTGCCGAGGCGGATGGTGGACGTTTCGCGGGCGATACCGGCGAGCGTGATCCACGCGTCGGTAGGTCCGGGAAGGCCGTCGGTATTCATGGCGAGATAGTGGTCCGAGCGGAACAATGCGCCGTAGCCGAGTTTTTCGGCGGTCTGGGCAACAGTCAGTAGTTGTTCGTAGGTAGCGCCCTGCTGGGGTTCGGTGAATATACGCAGCTCCATGACTTCTACTCTGCCACTATTTTGCGGAGGTCGGGACGACGGCACCGACTTGTCCACCGCCGAAACACAGGGTCAGTCCCGGCGTTGTCGGCGTGATTTTCACACTGTTTCCGTGGCCGACCAGGCGTACGAACGCTGAGTGCAAACCTTGCGTCACGGGTACTGATACGGCGTCGCCGGACTCCAACGCGACGTCGATCGTTCCGTCGGTGCTCGCGAGGTAGTTGAGCTGAACCGTCCATTCCCAACCGGCCAGGGGGCCGTCGAGGGGGAGTTCGATGGGGCCTTCGGAGCGGGTGCCGCAGTTCGGTGCCGTTCCTTCGGGAATCCTTCTCGTCCAGGTCACTTCGGCATCGACAATCTTTCCGCTGTCGTCGATCGTGCGCAGAATCGGAGTGCTGGAAGAGAATTCGGGTCGATCAGACAGAGGCGCGAGAACATTGCTTGCCAAATTGTTCGGAAAGGCGACGGGAAGAAGTACCGCGATCGCGACGGGTTGCTCGAGCAGCGGAGCATCCTGATTCTGGGACAACGACATTCGTGCGTTGGCGAGGTAGTCGCGAGTCGGGTTCTCGCGCCAGATGTCGACGAACGTGACAGTCGAGACGAGCGAACTGACAACGAAGAGCGCTGAGAGCCCGGCGGCGACTGCGACGGGCATGCGGGCCGGACGTCGCCGAGGTGAGGCGAGAATCAGGGCGGCGGCGAGTGCGAACACCGTCGCCGAATCCGTGTAGTAGCGCAAGGTCTGCGCCAATTCGTAGGTGGTGTCGGCGTCGGATCGGGTCGCGGTCATCGCCACGACGGAGGCCAGGAAGTACAGCGCCGCGGCGGCCCAGATCCAGGCGGCGCCGCGTCTGGCACGCACTGTCATCACGACCGTCGTCAGCAGTGTGGCCCAGGCCGCGACCACCAATACCGTCGGCGGATCGGCCCACGCGGGGCTGGGGATCCACCGCTCCCAGTGCCAGGGGCCGCCGATAAGAGTGGGAAGCATCCCCAAGGACGTGCCGTGATGCAGCAGTTCGGTGGACATGGAACGGCCGTAGCCGGTGACCGGGGACTCGACGGTGGTCAGGTACACCGGAATCCAGATCGCGAGGACAGCGGCGCAGGCCGCCCACAGGAGTCGGCACTTCGTGATCGCACTCCGGATCGGCGTTCCTTCGCCTTGCGTGCCCAAGTACAGCACCAGAAAAGCGAGTGCCACGAACGGAACGAGCACTGCTTTCTCGAAGAACAGTAGGGAGACGACAAAAACTGCGGTGCCCGAGAACACGTAGCGCACATGCCCGGTGCGGTACAGCTTGATCGCGTCCCCGCACGCCCAGGCAAGTGCGGTCTGTAGCGGCAAGGCATTGAGCGCGGCCGCCCACCACGAGAACGCCGGAAGTGTCAGCGGGACGAACAGATACAGGATCAGCGGAATCAACAGCGCCGGTCGCCAGCCGAGGACCAACCGAAGAGTGCGGAGAAGCGCCAAGGACGCCACGGCCTGACCGATGACGAGCAGTGTCGCCGACAGTGCCCAGTTGTACGGTGCGATGCGTGCGATCAACCCGGTGAAGAAGAAGGCCGCGGGCATGAAGTGACCGTCGTGATCGTAGAGCAGGAGTTCGCTCGAGAAGAGCGAGAAGCGCGCGCCCCGGCCCATGAGGATGAGGTCGTCCCAGTAGAAGTAGTTACTCGCGGCAACCCAGGCGCGAATGACGAGCTGACATCCGATCAATACGAACGCGAGCTGCATGACCCGTTTCGCGGTGAACGTCAGAGTTGGCTCGGCCTGTGGAGAAGTCGTCGACGGAGAAGTCATCGACGGTCATGCTTCCAGGTGTGTCAAAACCGGCCTTCGGCGAAAAAGGGGATAACGGTCTTTTCTGTCTTTTCGGGCACAATTTCTGAATGGATTGTGAACTTTGCCGGGATAAATGACGCCGACGCCCGAAAGTTCACTGACCTGCGGTGTCAAATTCATCCTCGAGCCTGTGCATCGTTCGCTAACACCTGTCAGCAAATTCTCAGGGTCTTGCCCGTGACCTGTGGATAAAGCCCGATTCATTCATCCAGAACTGTGGATGAACCTGTGGAAACTGTGGATAACTCGAGTTTTTAAGTGGCGGAGGTCACATTATTCGAACAATGCAGGTGAAGGCGGTGGAGGTTCGATCACAAATCGGGAGTGAATCCATTTGCTGCCGTTACCGATACGGCGTGACAGAATCGAAGTTGTGAGTGTCGTTCAGGTCTGCGCCCGGTGCGCCGCGCGTTGGCCCGTAGTCGGCGGCCCGACGCAGCGCAATGGAGTCGGCGGCCCGACGCAGTGGTGCCCGCGCTGCAGCGGCGTTCTCCTCATCCCCACCCGGACCGAGATCTACCAACCGCCCAACCGTCGAGGCTTCCGCTGGATCGCGCGCTCACCGTCCGACCCACGAGGCGTGGGGGACGCACCAGTGCGTCGTAGCTTCTCCACTCCGCGCTACGACGCTGTCCCGCAGTGGGGACTCCAGGACGTCGTAGACACCTCACCGGTACCGCCCTCGCGTGCGGACCGGATGGCCGATCGAGTCGAGCCGTTGCTGACGCTCGCGACGATCCTCTACGGACTGGCGGTGTTCGCCGAACTGTGCAGATACGCGATCCTGGTCCGCAACCGCACCACGCTGATCCCGCAGCCGTTGCTCACGGTCTCCGACGCCGCCGTGTACTTCACCCAGTTGGGTGGACTGCTGGTCTCCGTCTTCGCTGCTGTAGCCGCCGTGTGCTGGCTGCTTCGTCGGCGTCGTGAACACTTCGCACGCGCCCGGGAATCCGATCCGCGTACCGCCTCGGAAGTGGTCGTCGGCTGCGCTGTGCCGATCCTCAACCTGGTGATGCCGGCCGTCTATCTCCTCGAGCTCGTTCGCCGTGATCCGCGCGGAACCCTGCTGGTCAAGATCTGGTGGGGCTTCTGGGGATTCAGCGCTCTGCTGCTGGTGGTCAATGCGTACTGGCGATCACGCCCGGGGATTCAGGCCATGGCGGACGGGGTTCTGCTGAACGCATTCATAGCGCTGATCGCTGCCGTCACCGCCGCGTTGACGCTCATCGTGATCCGACGGATCGAGCGCAAGAGTTGGCGCGGCGAGCCCGAATCGGAAACCCGGTGGGTGCCGGTGCCACGCTCGGTGTTGGAAAAGAAGACGGTGTTGGAAGAGAAAGAGACCGCAGCCCTGTGAGCCCAGATCGTCGAGGTCCACTCGTCGTTGCGCACCGAGGTGCGTCGGCTGCGCGGCCGGAGCACACGCTCGCCGCCTACGAACTAGCTCTCGAAGAGGGTGCGGACGGGCTCGAATGCGACGTTCGGCTCACCCGCGACGGACACCTGGTCTGCGTTCACGATCGCAAGGTCGACCGCACCTCGAGCGGGACGGGGATCGTCAGCGAGATGACTCTCGATTCGCTGAACGCTCTGGACTACGGGTCGACGAGCGAACCGGCCGAACTGCTGACTCTCGCCGATCTCATCACCCTCGCCCTGGATTTTGCGCGCCCGGTGAAGCTGTTCATCGAGACCAAGCACCCCGTGCGCTTCGGCGGCCTGGTCGAAGCCAAACTCCTGGCGGAACTGCACCGCTTCGGGATCGCGTCACCGCCGTCGGCCGATCATTCGCGCGCTGTTGTCATGTCTTTCTCGGCGAGTGCGGTGTGGCGAGTGCGCCGTTCGGCACCGCTGCTGCCGACGGTCCTGCTCGGTGACGCGTCGCGGTACCTCGGCGGCGGTGCGTCGACGGCGGTGGGCGCTACGGCGATCGGGCCGTCGATCAAGGCGCTGCGCGAACATCCCGATCTGGTCGATCGGGCCGCCGCTGCGGGTCGCGCGACGTACTGCTGGACCGTCGACGACAAGGCGGATGTGGACCTGTGTCGTGAGCTCGGGGTCAGTTGGGTTGCCACCAACCATCCCGGGCGCACGAAGCAATGGCTGGGCAGCGTGTAGATTTTGCCCTCGTGGCCAAGAAGAGCAAAAGAAACAGTGGACCGAAGCAGGGCAGCGCACGCGCAGAGAAGCTGGCGGCACGCCAAGCAGAGCGTGAAGCCGCTGCCGGCGTAGTCAGCCGCCCGTTCGAGGGCCTTGCCGCCGAGTGCGATCTGGTCGCGCTGCGTGAATTCGTTCCGTCCGCCACGGCTCCGTTGCCGGTCATCGGCTCCGACCGTCCCGTCACGTTGGCGACGGTCCTCCCCGGCGCTGTTGCCGCACTCGTCCGCGACGAGGGCGAGACGGCCACCGGATTTGTCGGTGTCCAGGTTCAGGCGCACTCGGCCGACCTCGGCGCAGACCTCGCCGCTTCGGTGAACTGGATCAAGGACGCGGCCCCCGGCGACGCGCTTTCTGCCGCGAACCCCGATTCCGAGACCCCCGCGGTCACCGCTGTCGTCGATCCGTCGGCGCTGCTCGACATCACCGTGCACCAGAACTTCAACTGGTGGATTCCGGAAGGCGTCGAAACCGATCCCGAGGTTGCCGCCACCGTGCAGCACGCCAACTCGGCGATCATGCCCTCTGCACGCCTCGAAGGCGACGGCCTCGTTGCCGCGTGGTGGGTAGACGCCGGCGAGAAGGCGCACCTGCGTTGGGTTCGTCCCGAGAGCGAAGACGACCTGATGCTCGCGCTGGCGCGCGTGCACGCGACCGGTGGACTGCACCTGGGTGAGGGCTCGCGTTACGCGGGCTCGTTCCGCACCCACGGCCTGTTGGTTCCCGTCTTCGACCTCGACCGCGAAAAGCATGCAAACGAGTGGGTTGCGGCAACCGTCGAGCTCGGTGAGCGTCTTGCCGAGGCTCTGGCCGTCGATGCTCCGCTCACCTCGGCCGAGCTTCGCTCGCGCGACGGACTTCGTGGTCGTCAGGTCACGCTGCGCTGATTTTTTCGCCATAACTATAGGCGTTACGCAAAGTTACGGTTAATGTTGGCGACATGACCTTGTCGCATGACATCTCCGGTAGTGGTCCCACGCTTGTGCTCGTCCATGGAATCGTCCATCGACGGCAGGCGTGGGATTCGCTTTTGGACCAGCTGACGCCGTACCGCCGCGTCGTCACCGTCGACCTGCCGGGTCACGGAGAGTCACTGCTGCCCGAACTCGGTCCTGACGTCATGGGACAGCTGATCGACGATGTCAGTGAGTTCGTCAAGGAAGTAACTCCGGCAGGGGAGCGCGCCCACGTCGCCGGAAACTCGCTCGGCGGCTGGATTGCACTCTCGCTGGCGGCGCGCGGAGACGTCGCGTCGGCGACAGCTCTTTCGCCGGCCGGGTTCTTTGTCAATCACCTCGATCAGGTGCGAGCGATCAACACGTTCCGTGCACTGCGCGGCACGGCCAAGCTCATGGGCGACGGATTGCCACGCGCATTGCGGTACAAGCTGATTCGCTATCCGGCGCTCGCCGCGTTCTTCGCTCATCCGAGTCATGTCGGGTATGCGGCGGCGTTGGCCGACTGCCGTTCGCTCGTGTCCAACGAACTCGTCGACCTCGGTCTCGAGATGGACTTCGTGTTGCCGCCCATCGTGGATCCCACTGTGCCGGTGACGGTTGCGTGGGGCCGACGCGATCTCATCCTGCCCGTGTATCAGGCGCAGCGCGTGAAAAAGCCGTTCCCGCAGGCAAAGTTGATGGTTCTGCCCGGTCTGGGGCACGTACCGATGACAGATGCCCCCGAGCTGATCAGTTCGATCCTGCTGGCAGGAAGCGAACCGTTCGGCTCGAGGGCAAAATCTGTGAGTGCTGCAGGCTAGATGGTTCCGCCTGCTGCGTTCGGCGCACCGGTGGTGTCACCGACGGTGCTCATCTCACGGGAAACGAAGTCTTCGAGGTCGAACAGGTTGGCGCCTGCGCGATCCGCGATGGTGAGAAGTGTTGTCATGCTTGCCACTTCCTCGACCTGCTCCTTGAGGAACCACTGCATGAACTGCTCACCGAGGTAGTCGCCTTCTTCGCGGGCAGTGCTCGCGAGCTGGACGATCTGCTCGGTGACCGTCTTCTCCTGCGTCAGCGCGAGGGCGATGGGCTCGCGGGCATCCTTGAAGTCGGCCTTCGCAGCGTCGACGCCGGTGAGTTCGACGTTGATGTCGCGATCGAGGAAATACTGAACGATCATCATGGCGTGGTTACGCTCTTCCACAGCCTGCTTGTAGAAGTGCTTTGCCAGCTGTGGCAGATCCGCATTGTCGAAGTAAACCGCTGTCGCGATGTACTGATGCGAAGCGTTGAACTCGTTGCGAATCTGGTCTCGGAGTAGTGCGTGGAATTTGGTCATGTGAGTCTCCCCAGAAGTCATGAATTCCAAGATAGTGCAGGTCAGAGGCCCTGTCATCCCAGTCTGACCTTATTGTGGTAAGCGTTCCCAAACTAAAGAAGACCTAATTTTTCGCCGAATTCCGTGAGGTTATCGAGCCCGGTGAAATCGAATGTTTCATTTAGGAATGTCTATTTCACCAGGCGAGTTCCGCGCATTTACCGTCACTTCCCTGTAGTTCCACCTGTACGGTGGCGTGTTCGAGTTCGAAGGCCTCGGTAAGCAAGGTTTGGGTGGCCGCGAGCACCGTTGTGGGATCGGCGTCACTTGCCGCTGTGACGTGAACGGAAGCAACTTCCATCCCCGAGGTGAGCGTCCAGACGTGTAGATCGTGCGCGTCGACGACGCCCGGGAGGGTGTTGATCTTCTCGATGATCGACGTGACGTCGATGCGATCGGGAGCCTGCTGGAGCAGGATGCGGACGGCATGGCGACCCAGGTTGAAGGCGCGCGGCAAGACGAAAAGACCGATGGCTACGCCGATGACGGGGTCGGCGTAACGCCAACCGAACGCGAGCGTGACCAAGCCGCTGACGAGGACGCCGATGGACCCGACCATGTCCGCCATGACTTCGAGGTAGGCGCCGCGGATGTTGATACTCTCCTTCGCGCCGCTGCGCAGCATCAGGAAGGCGATGACGTTCATTGCCAATCCGACGACGGCGACTATCGCGACGGGGAGGCCGGGAACCTCGGGCGGATCCGAGAATCGGCTGGCAGCCTCGTAGAGCACCCATCCGGCGACTGCGAAGAGCAGGATCGCATTGGCCAGTGCTGCAAACACTTCCGTGCGATACATGCCGAAAGTGCGGTCGGGGCGCCGGGCGGCACGCTGTGCGACGAGGATCGCGGCGAGCGCCATGAAGATGCCGAAGATGTCGGTGAACACGTGCGCCGAGTCCGAGAGCAGTGCCAGCGACGAGGTGAAGAGTCCGACCGTCACCTGCAGCACGAACGTCACCAACCCGAGGCCGGCGGCGATCCACAGTTTGTTGACGTGCTTGCCGCTGTTGCTGGTCGCAGCCTCGGCGGGGGAGATTCCGTGTCCGTGTCCGTGTGACATCGAAGATCCTTTCGTCGACGTCAGCCTAGACACATATGCATATATGCGCAATAGTGCATGTCTTAAAAACTATGCAACATAGTTGTATGGTGGCGGCGTAGACCTTCATTTGCCATCGACGCGAGGACCGAGAAGTGGGACGACATCGAAAAGCCGAGCCGATCAGACCCGGCGGGCGCATAGCCGCGGTTTCCGTGGCGACGGGCGCAATCCTGGCGTCCGGCACTTCCATCGGGCACGCATCGCCGCCGCCGGTTGCAGTCGAGGATGTGGCGGCGGTGTCGGTGCCGGAGATCCTCGACCTTGTTCGAACGACGGATCTTGCCGGAATAGCCGAACAACTCGGCAAGACGCGACAACTCGAATCCGAGCGAGCGGCGCTGACGTACGAGGCAGAGAAGCCGCAGGTGATGGCCCCCGTCAGCGGGACGATGACGTCCAACTTCGGTCCACGGTGGGGAACCACCCACTACGGTCTCGACATCGCGAACGCGATCGGAACACCCATCGTGTCGGCGACCGACGGTGTTGTGCTCGAATCCGGCCCCGCGGCGGGATTCGGGCTCTGGGTCCGCATCCAGCAGGATGACGGGACCGTCGGCGTCTACGGACACATCAACGAGGCGCTCGTGGTCGCCGGTCAGAAGGTGCGGGCGGGTGAACTGATCGCGACCGTCGGCAATCGTGGACAATCGACAGGACCACACCTGCACTACGAGGTGTGGCAATCTGACGGACAGAAGACCGATCCGCTCGCGTATCTGAATTCCCGGGGCGTGTCGTTCGGGGAGAAGACCACGGGCGACTGAAGTTCTGTCACGACGCGATGGAGGAGCAATGCAGGGGCTGGGCGGACTCGAAGCCGAGGTCATGGATGTGCTCTGGCAGTCCGACGACGCACTCTCGGTCAAGGATCTGGTCGAGATCTTGAGCGAGCGTCGACAGCTCGCGTACACCACCATCCTGACCGTCGTGACGCATCTCTACGACAAGGGGTGGGTGAGTCGCGAGAAGAAGAGTCGCGCCTACTTCTATCGGCCGAGCCGCACCCGTGAAGAAGCCACCTCCAGGGCTCTGCGCGAATTGTTGGACAGCAGTTCCGATTCCGCTGCCGTGCTGTTGCACTTCGCCAAGACCATGACGGACGCCGAGAACGAGGCCCTGCGCCGAGGTCTTTCCGGGGAAGGTGCGCAATGACATTGGCGTTGCCGATGCTTCTCGGTGCGGTACTCGTGGGATTTTTGGTCCCGCGGGTATTGCGAGCCGTTTCCTCGGCGTTGTCACCGGCGGTGCTACTCGCGGCGTGGCTCGGCAGTATGGCGTCGGCTCTGTATCTCGCTCTCTCCGCGGTCTTGGTTCTGGTGTGGCCGAGCCACGCACCGGTCGAGGGGCTGGTCGACGGTATCGCTCGGTGCTTCAGCGCCTTCGCGCACGGCACGAGTTCGTGGGTAGGTGAACTGATCACCGGCACAGCCGTTGCTGCGGTGGGTTTGATCGCCGTTCGGATCGTGCTGGCCGGCCGCAAACAAGCGCGTGAGCACGCGAGGGTGCGAGATTTCCATCGTGATGTTCTCTCGATCGTCGCGCGCCGCGACAACTCGGAGTCCGACGTGTTGTGGTTGGATCATCCGCTGCCGATGGCCTACAGCGTCGCCGGAAAACCTGGATTTGTCGTTGCGACGCAAGGCTTGTCATCCGCTCTTACCGGAGGCGAGCGTGACGCGGTCCTCGCGCACGAGCGTGCACACCTGAGCGGCGGTCATCACCGAATCGTCGGTGCGTGCGAAGTCCTGGCCGCTGTTCTGCCGCGAGTGCCGTTGTTCGCGGCGGCACCTGCTGCCGTCGGCGCGATCGTGGAACTGTCGGCGGACCGGCACGCCGCTCGCGTCACCAGCCCGGCTGCGGTGCGTTCCGCTCTTGCCGTGGTGTCGAAATCGCCGCTTCCTCAACCGGACTGGAGCTTGGGCGATCACGGCGGCGCGACCGCAGTGCGATTGCGTTCCCTGGTCGACGGCGACGTGGCGTCGCCTCGGCGACTGACCTGCGCGGTGGCGGCCTGTGTGCCGGCGGCTGTCACGACGGCCGTTGCCGCAGCCGTGACGGTAGCTGTCTCCGCGGGTATCTGCGCTGTTCTGACCTGAATCCCGTACTCAGGCGAGTGTCCGCCAGTACCACCAGAAGGCCTCGGTGATTGCAAGCACCACAAGGAGCATCCATACCGTGGGCACTACCGAGTGGTATCTGGCGGCGGTGGCGGCCGTGGCGCTGTTGGTTCGCGAAACCGCAAGGTGCAGGGCGCAATACCAGAGTGAACACACCACCGAGATCCAGACGATCATGCAGTAGGGGCACAGCGCCTGGATCGAATAGAGACTCGCGAAGATCAACCAGTGAACAAATGTCGCGGCCAGGGCCAGCCCGGCGAGTGTGGCGAACCAGCACCACCGCGGGAGAGATACTCCGGTAGCAGCGAGGACCCCGACAGTGGTGAGCGCGGTGAAGCCGATCAGACCCGATATCGGATTGGGGAATCCGAACACCTCGGCCTGCGGTGAACTCATGATGGTGCCGCAGCTGATGATCGGGTTGATGCTGCACGACGGTACGTACGCCGGGTCGCTCAGCGTTGCCAGCTTCTCGAGCGTCAGGACGAATGACGCGATCAGGCCGGCAAGGCCGGCGACAGCCAGAATGCGACCGGTAAGGACGGAGTTCATTGTCCCAGTACGGTGTCGATCTGGGCTTTCAGATCTTCGTAGGTCGGCATCGGGGCCAGTTTCACATCGTTCAGAAAGAGGGTGGGCGTGCCCTGGACGCCGAGGCGTCGACCTTCTTCGAAGTCGCGCTCGACCCGCTCGCGGACGCCGCGGCTGCCGAGGTCGGAGTCGAATCGGGTCATGTCGAGGCCGAGATCTTGTGCGTAGGAGCGGAACAGCACCTCCTGCGATTCGGCAGATTCACCCCACTGCGACTGCGTCTCGTACATCCGTTGATACATCTCGACGAACTTGCCCTGGCGAGATGCGGATTCGACGACCTGCGCCGCGAGAGTGCTGTTGGTGTGACTCGGAATCGGAAAGTATCTGATCCCGAACGTGATTCGATCCTCGTACTCGGCTCTGATTCGCTCCATCGTCGGGTACAGCGCGCGGCAGGCCTCGCATTCGAAGTCGAGGAACTCGACCAGGTTCACCTTGCCGTCGGCGGCCGAGGTCAATCGGTACGCGTCGTCGGTGAGGACGGCGGTGGATTGTGCTGCCCGATCGGTGCTCTCGTTGTCCGCCCGGATCGGATCGACGGTGATGAACGTGATCAGAGCTACCGCGAACACCGCGATCAGGGCGGCGGATATCTTCATGCTTCTGGACACTGCTGTGCACCTGGACCTTCCGTCGAATTCCTAAATACTATCCAACATAGTAGTTAGGTGTAGAGTCGACGGTACCCGCATGGAGACGAAGGAGGACCCGCCGGTGAAGCGTTCGTGAACGACACGCCGCCGCCGTCGATCGGGCAGATGCTGGAGTGGGATACTTCATCCCTCCCGCTTCTACCTGCGCTGGGAGTTGTTCTTGCGCTCTGGTATTGGACTGGCGCTCAGCGAGTTCGCGCGAGTGTGAGACCGTGGCCGTGGCATCGGACAGCGTGTTTCCTGGGTGGGTGCCTGCTGCTGATCGCGGTAACCGGACTGAAGGTCGAGAGCTACGGCTACGAACTCTTCAGTGTCTGGATGTTCCAACACCTGACGCTCTCGATGGCGATCCCGCCGCTCTGGGTACTGGGCTCGCCGGGACTACTGCTACTGCGTTCGACGCCGCATCGAGGGATAGGAAAAGGTGTTCTCGCGCTTGCCCTCTCGGCATTGCGTAGCCCACCGGCGCGGTGGATGCTGCACCCCGGTTTCACGATCCCGGTATTTCTGTTCAGTTACTACGGGATCTATCTGTCGCCGATCTTCGACACTGTCTCGGCGTTACCGGCCGGACACGTTTCGCTCGAGATCTTCTTTCTCGCCAGCGGTCTGCTCTTCATCATGCCGGTGCTCGCGACCGGCCCACTGCCGGTGCGGCAGAGCTACCTCGGGCGGTGTTTCGACCTGTTCGTGGAGATGCCGCTGCACGTGTTCATCGGCGTCGTACTCATGATGGCGACAAAACCGCTACTGACCACCTTCGTGGATCCGCCTCCGGAGTGGGGCGTGGACGTCATGCAGGATCAGCAGCTGGCGGGCGCCCTCGCGTGGTCGTACGGAGAGCCCGTCGCGCTGGTGGTGGTCGTGATCTTCGCGATGCGCTGGAACCGGGACGACAAACGGATGAATGCCGCCCTGGACCGCCGCGCCGAGATCGACGGCGACAGTGATCTTGAGGCGTACAACAATTTCCTCAGATTACTGAACGCCGCCGAGCGGCCTGAGACTCGGTAGGCCGGTGGCCCTCAGACGCCGCCGCCGGCGGGCGTCGGCGCCATTGCGTCGGCAGCGGCCGGGGTGTTCATCTCGCGTGCGACAAACGTTTCGAGGTGGAACAGGTTGTCGCCGGCGCGGTCGACGATGGTGAGAAGTGTTGTCATGCTTGCCACTTCCTCGACCTGTTCCTTGAGGAACCACTGCATGAACTGCTCGCCCAGGTAGTCGCCGGTATCGCGAGCTGTACGTGCCAGCTGCGTCACCTGCTCGGTGACCGTCTTCTCCTGCTCGAGTGCCAATTCGACCGGAGCCCGGACACTGTCGAATTTCGTCACGACGTCGTCGATACCGGGTACGTCCACGTCGAGGTCGTTGTCGAGCAGGTACTGGATCATCATCATCGCGTGACCGCGTTCCTCGGTGGCCTGGCTGTAGAAGCGCGCGGCCATCTGCGGAAGATCGTGAGCATCGAAGTACACCGCTACCGCGATGTACTGCTGCGATGCAGTGAACTCGTTACGGATCTGCTGACGCAGCAGAGTGGTGAATTCGCTCGAGTTCTTCGCCTGTGTCATCCCAACAGGTTACTGGGTCGTCGCCGCTGAGAGGGAGCTACTTCTTGTCGAGCTGATCGATGATGAAGCCGAGAGATTCCGGTCGGTACCCGTAGACGAACGAGTCCTTTTCGCCGACGTACCAATCGCCGCACTGAAAAGAACTGCCCTTCTCGACCCCCGTCGGCCACCACTGTGCGGACAACGATGCGGGACGAGTTTCGACGGTGGGTCGTGCGATGCAGCTGTTGTGATCTATCTCCGCGATGTTCGCAGTCATTCGCAGGATGCGTTCGTTGCCGGTGGTGCGGATGACCTCGTCGATACCCGTTGCGCCGGCGGGAACCCAACTCGGCAGTGTGTCGATTCCGTTGGATGCTTGTGCAAAAGAGAAGGTTTCGGTTTTCTTGTACGCCTTGGAGTCGTCGAACTTCTCGAAGGTTCCGGAGCAGGACGTCACGAGTGCAGCAGCTCCGACGGCGGCGGCAACGACGGCGAGAGTGCGGAATCGGCGGTGTGTTGTGTTCATACCTTCACGGTATTTTTCGGCCGCCGATTCCGCGTCCTGCCGGAAAGCGATTTGTTCGCCGGGCTTGTCCTCCCGCGGTACTACCGGAACTCAGGGCGATTACCCCGTGGTGATCAGATCCTGTGGAATCTGCTGATCGTTGGCCAGGGCGTCGAAGAACTGCGAAGCGCGCGCCTTGTCCCACAACAACACGTTGCCCGAACCGTCCACGTCCTCGAAACCGGCGACCGGAACCGTCGTGGTGGTCATCCCTCCCCGAAGCGCCCAGGCGAGTGAGGCCAGATTCCAGATGTGATCGCCTTCGTCGACCTGTAGAGATTTGGCGGTATCGGAGACGAGTGGCCACAACCGGAACGGATTGAGGAACGTGGTCGGACTCGTCGCCTTCGACAGCAACGCCGACATGAACTGGCGCTGGTTGTTCATGCGGTCGAGGTCGGCGAGCGCCGTCGCGCGAGTTCGCACGAACCCGAGTGCATCCGAACCCTTCAAGTCCTGGCACCCGGCGGGGAGGTTGATCCCGGCCAGCGGGTCGTCGATCGGCTGAGCCAGGCACACGTTGACGCCGCCGACGGCGTCGACGATGCCCGCGAACCCGCTGAATCCGATCTCGGCGTAGTGGTCGATGCGAAGCCCCGTTGCCTCCTCGACGGTCTGCACCAACAAGGGAGCGCCACCGAAGGCGAAGGCGGCGTTGATCTTGTCCGAGCCGTAGCCGGGGATCGGAACGTACGAGTCGCGCGGGATGCTGACCATCGTCGTCTTCCCGCTCTTGGGGACGTGGACCAAGATCACCGTGTCAGTGCGCTTGGGTCCGGTGTCGCCGCCCGTCGCAAGGGCTTGCTCCTGCTCGGGGGTGAGCCCCTCACGAGAGTCGGAGCCGACGATCAGCCAGTTCGTTCCCGGAGTATCGGCGACGCGTCCTGCGTAGTCAGGCAGCGCGTCGATTCGATTGAGCGAACTGTCGACGTAATAGAGCGCACCGGCCAATGCGAGCAGCAACACCAACAACGTGATGCCGATACGTTTACCCCAGCTACGACGCTTACGTGGGCGTCGCTGCTTCGGTGGTTCAGGAGGGCGCGGCGGGGCGTTCGGCGGGGTTCGGCGCGGCGGAGCGGGCGCGTACTTGGCCTGACGCTGCGGATCCTGACGCTGCCCACCCTGACGACGGGGATCGTCCTGGAACGGCTGCGGGCGCTGGGTCGGTGCCCAGTCCTCGCGTCTGGGTTGCTGCGGCGCTTGTTGTGGGGCCTGTGACCAGGCCTGATTGGCCGGATTCTGCTGCGGCGGGCGTCCGTCGCGGCGTATGACCGTCGGGCCTTCCGGCGGCATCGGTGGACGCCGCTGCGGGGGTGGGCCCTGACGGGGTGGATTCGGGCGTGGAGGGTTCTGCCTCGGAGGCATCGGTCCACGCGGAGGTGGCCCTGGCGGCTGGCGCCGCGGAGGGCGCTGAGGATATTCGGAGTCGCCGGTCACCAGTTCACGGTACCGGTCACGGCAGCCAGGAGACGTGATCGCGCAGGAGGGCGTAACCGATGAACGCCACCATGTCGATGAGAGCGTGGGCGATGACCAGTGGCCAGAGTTTCCCGGTGCGCTGCCAGTACCGGCCGAACACGAGCCCCATGATCACGTTTCCGACGCCGCCGCCGAACCCCTGATAGAGGTGGTAACTGCCGCGCAGGAGTGACGATGCGAGCAGCGATTTGTTCTCGCTCCAACCCAGCGTTCGGAGGCGAGTGATCAGGTAGGCGACGACCAGCACCTCTTCGGCGCCGGAGTTCGCGATTGCGGACAGTACGAGGATCGGCACCCGCCACCAGTGGTCGTCGAGCGCGCTGGCCTGGACGGTGAGGTTGACGCTGAGCGCCTGAGCCACGAGATAGAACACCAGGCCGGGGAGACCGATCACGGCGGCCAAGCCGAAACCCGGGGCTATGTCGCGTCCGAATCGAGGTTTGGGAGTCAGCCCCGCAGCACGCGGACCGATCCCCGAGCGCCACAGTAGATAGAGTCCTAGCGCTGCCCATGCGAGAAGCTTTGCGACGCCCAGTAATTGGCGCGCCAGGTCGATCCAGTCGATGGCGGCCCGCGAGGGATTGAGCGCAACCGTCTGATCCGAGAGCGCAACCGGCGTCGCCAAGGATTCGGCGAGCGACAGGATCCCGGACAATCCGCTGAGTCCGAAGGTGACCAGCAGGACGATCGTGATCTCGATCCAGACTCCGCGTCTGGCGGCCGGATCGAGCGCCGGGCCGGCCGGGACGGGAGTCGGCGGCCGTAACCACGTGCGGACGGTTTCGCGGGCATTCACCCGCGCAACGCTAGCCGTTCGATGCGCCGCCCGATCGGAGGCCGTTGAGGAAAGGGCACCCGACCAGCATGCGGATGGCGCGGCTCAGCGCGGGAGCGTCGTCGACGGGGTTGGCGAACGGCATCCACACGTCGCGGTCACCGGTGTGATCCTCGACCCGCAGGCGCAGGCCGTAGCGGTCGATGCCGAGTGGCCGAACGCGTCCGGTGCGCATGTACGGGGGAAGCTTGCGCACGAGCAGGTCCACGAGGTCGCGGTGGTCTTCGTCCAGATGCTGCAGCCACGCCGTTTCCATTTCCCAGAAGGGATCAGGGCTGGCGTTCAGCAGTTCGTCCACGGCGACGGGTTCTGCTCCCGTCGAATCAGCGACTACAGCCGAGGCCAGGCTCAAACGAAGAAGGACCGAGGTGTGGCCGATGTCGAGAAGTCCCGGGTGGGGATGTTCGGATGCGACGTCGTCGGCGAGAACGCGTGCCTCGTAATCGGGCACCGCGTGCAACGTGCCGCGAAGCCACACGAGGGAGCGCACGGGCTCGCGCAGTCGCAGTGGTGCGTGATCGGTGATCTCGAGGACGGCAGGCAAGCCGCCGCCGCCGGAGTTCCAGGCCAGAGCCGCAGCTGCGGAGGCATGTGGGACTGCAACGACGACGTCACCGTTCGAACGCAGGTGATGCACCGAGGTGACGGTGGGGTCGCTGCCTTCGATGGCGAGAACTGCGTCCTGTGCGCGCACGCAGGCGCTGCGGACGCGTTCGGCGGTGGACGGGCCGGTGCTGGTCTTCGTTGCCATGCTGCCCCCTTGGCGGGTGTTCTCTCGAACTCCATCGGATGATGAGGTAACCCTAACCTAAGGTGCTCCGGTGTGAATCGCAAGACTTTTACGCAACTCGCGTGGAATCCGTCGACTTCGCCGGGGTTACGGTTTGTCCGTGGCCATTCCTCTCTCACTCGGGCTGCCCGCCCCGAGAAACTCGCGCGGACTCCTCGAAGCACTCTTTCTCCCGGTCGTTCCGGCGTCCGCCCTGATCGGCGCCGAAGCCGCGGGCCGGGTGGTCGTCCGTCTCGACATCGATCCCGAGAAACTACGTGCGGACACCGGTGTGTCGTACGAGGCCGTCCGTTTCGACCTCGACGTCACCACCGACCAGATCGACGACGCGATCGCGCTGCGCCTGCCCGCTCCGCTCGCTGTGTACGTCGACGGCGGCGAAGAGGATCTGACACCCGCCGAAGCGGCACTGCGACTGTGCGAAGGTGGCCGGATCCCCGGACTCGCCGCCGGTCGTACGCCCACCGAAGTGGCCGATTTCCTGGCGGTACTCGCGCACGAGTCCGTCGGTTTCGTAGCCCGCGCAGCCGACGCCGACGAGGTGATCGCCTTGCTGTGTGGCACCGTCGCCGCACTGCGTGGTGATGACGTTCGCGCCGCGATAGTCGATCCGAAGCCGGAAAAACTCACTGCTCTGATCCCGGAAGCCGCGTCCGCGATGCGCGAGGTGCTGCTCACGATCGAGGTCGCGGGTCCGCAGGCGGTGGAAACCGCTCTGCGTGCCGCGGGTTTGCAGTGACCGGCGCGGGTCGGTGCGTAATCTCGTAGGCGTGCCAAGAATCGCGTATTTCGGTCCGTCGGGAACCTTCACGGAGATAGCTCTCGCCCAGTTGGAGGCTGAGGGCGCGTTCGGCGAAACCGTCGAGCGAGTACCGGCAGGAAGTCCGCCGGCGACGCTCGACATGGTTCGCGACGGTTCGGTCGACGGGGCCGTGGTTCCCTTCGAGAACTCGGTGGAAGGCGGCGTAGCGCCGACGCTCGATTCGCTGGCCCTCGGTTCGCCGCTGCAGATCGTGGCCGAAACCGATCTGGACGTGAGCTTCTCCATCCTGGTTCGGGCCGGGACTACCGCAGATCAGGTCCGCACGATCGGGGCCTACCCACATGCGGGCGCACAGGTCCGCGGATGGATCGCCGAGAACCTTCCACAAGCCGAGGTAGTGCTGGCCTCGTCCAATGCCGGTGCGGCCCTGGATGTGCAGGCCGGAACCGTCGACGCCGGTGTGTCCACGGCGCTGGCCGGTCAGATGCTCGAACTCGACAGCCTCGCGGACAACGTCGCCGATGTGGGCGGTGCCCGCACACGCTTCGTGCTGGTCACCAAGCCGGCCCCGGTTCCGCCGCGGACCGGTGCCGATCGCACCGCGCTGGTGCTTCACCTCGACAACGCTCCGGGCTCCCTGGTACGTGCACTCTCCGAATTCGCAGCTCGCGGTATCGATCTGACTCGGATCGAATCGCGGCCGATGCGAACGGAATTGGGTACTTATCGCTTCTTCGTGGACTGCGTCGGGCACATCGAGGACTCGTTGGTGGCCGAAGCGATGCGTGCACTGCATCGCAAATCCGGAGTCCGCTTCCTCGGATCGTGGGCAACAGCGAATTCGACCGGGCCACAACCACCTTCGGACGAAGAAGCAATCAACTGGATCGACGAGCTCAAGCGGGGAGAGGGAGAACGATGACCGGAAGGCTCATCCTCGTTCGGCACGGTCAGACGGAGGCGAATGTCGCCAAACGTCTCGACACCGCCCTGCCAGGAGCAAAGCTCACGCCGGCAGGGTTGGCGCAGGCCGAAACGTTGGGCATCGGCCTCGCTTCGGCCCCGCCCCTCGCACTTGTGTCGTCGTTGGCGTTGCGTGCACGGCAGACCGCAGGTTTCGTGGAGCAGGCAGCGGGCGTCTCCCTGGATGTGCGGGACGGACTGCACGAGGTGCAGGCCGGGGATCTCGAGGATCGCACTGACGAAGCCGCGCACCGACTGTTCATGGAGACGTTCCATCACTGGCACACCGGGAACCTCGGCGCCCGCATTCCCGGCGGCGAAACGGGATACGACGTCCTGGAACGGTACGTCCCCGTCGTCAACGCGTTGCGGGAAGAATTTCTCGAAGGCTCACGCGACGGCGGAGACATCGTCGTGGTCAGTCATGGTGCGGCGATCCGTCTTGTCGCCGCCCAACTTGCCGGTGTCCCCGGTCTGTTCGCCGCCAACAACCACCTGGCCAACACCGAGACCGTCGAACTGTTGCCCTCGGCCGACGGCGGCTGGGAGTGCCTGCGCTGGGGAGCTGTGAATCCGCCGTTCGAGCATCGGCTCATCCCCGGTGCCGACGACGTGATGGGCTGACCGCCTACTTCACCACCAGCCGGTCTGGACGCTCAGTTGGCGCCCGAGTTCTGTGGACAGGGTGCTCACGTAGCTGGCGGTCAGATGGTGGGAATCGTGATACACCAACACATTTCCCTCCACGACGCGGCACAACTCCGGTCCGCACACGCCGTCGCTGAGGTCGAGTAGCCGGACGTTGGTCAGATCGGCAATTGCCGACGGCGCCGGATTGACGTCGCTGAGCATCTCCGACCGTGGCATCGCGCAGTGATCGGGTGACGTGGTGGTCGCCAGACAGTCGATCGCGCGGTAGGCGACGCCGTCGTGATGCAACCACGGGGTGTCGCGAATGGCGAGCACGTCGATACCGTCGCGCCCCAGTTCCTCCCACACGTGCACGTACGACTCCGGCGTCACGTCGCCGGGACCGTCGGAACTCGGCCTGGTTGCTGTCGTGAACACGAAATCGGGTGAGGCGTCGGCCAACTCGGTCAGCACTCCACGCGACCAGTCGACGCAATCCGGATAATCGTTGTCCGACAACGTCTGCATGGAGTCGATCGTGAGCGGGCAGCCCATCTTCAGATACGTGTCGACGCGGAACCCGTGGCTCTTGCCGAGTTCGTCGAGTGCAGTGAGCCAGTGTTCGGAGTGCGAACCGCCCGCGAGAGCGATGGTTCTGTCGGCCTCGGCGTCGCCGTAGGTGCAGTGGACGACGTCCCGCTCGAGAAAATCGGCGATACAACCGTCGAGCGTGCTGGCCGGAAGGTCCAGCGGCGCATCGAAGATCGAGGGAACCATCGACGCCTTGGGTACATCGGCGCCGTCTGTGAGCGCGAGGGCGCCGGGATGGGTAGGGAGATCGAGGGTGTCGACTGCCCGTTGGCCCGTCGTCTGGCTGCTCGCGTACGACTGCCAAGCGACCGAAGCGGCGAGGACCACGGCAGCGGTGATGACGCAAGCCAGAACGGTGAATCGGCGCGAGCGACCTCCGCGCTCCACCGGAACCTCGACCAGGCGCCGGAGTGCGAGCGCCCCGGCGACGGAGAGGGCGATGATCATTGCCCCGCCGAGCGGGCCGGCTTCGGGGCGTCCGGTGATCACGAGCGCAAACACCAGGATGGGCCAGTGAATCAGGTACAGCGCGAACGCGAACGAGCCGAGCCACGTCAGCGCCGGATGAGCGAGCGTCTGCGACGTCCAGGGTGCGTCGTCGCCGACTCCGGACAGGATCAGCGCAAGAGTTGCCAGCACCGGTACCAGCGCCCACGGGCCGGGGAACTGCGCCGCGCCGTCGAGAACGGTTCCGCACAACAGGATCGACGAAAGACCCGCCCAACCGATCGTTGCCCGGATCGAGAACGGCAACGACGCGATCTGCCGACTGCGCGTGCTGGTCATCAGAACCGCGAGCAGACCTCCGAGAGCCAATTCCCACAACCTGGCACCGGAGTCGTAGTACGCCCAAGCTTGATGGCGTGACGATTTGGCGAGCGCGTAGAGGAAAGATCCGGCGGCCAGAACGAAGAGGGTGACCGCGAGCGAGGGTCGAAAGTAGTTCGGATTCACGCGCGAAGCCAGGTAGGCGATCACCGAGACGAGTGCAATGGCCAGGAGATAGAACTGACCTTGCACGGCCATCGACCAGAGATGCTGCAGGGGAGTGACCGAACCATCGGCGGCCAGGTAATCGCTTGCGGTGCTGGCGAGCTGCCAGTTCTGGAAGAAGCCGAGCACCGCGATCAGTTGATCACCCAGATCTGCCCAGCGCGTCCGCGGCAACAGCAGCGCGGTACCGATCGCAGTCAAGACGCTGACCACCGCGATCAGAGGGAACAGCCGCAGAAACACTCGCCGCAGTGCTGGGAGCGGGTTCGACGAGCCCCCGGCTTCGGCGCGTCGGACCAGTGAGCCAACGAAGAAGTACCCGGACAGAACCAGGAAGACATCCACCCCGCCCGATACCCGTCCGAACCACACGTGGAACACGACCACCAAACCGATGGCAAGGCCACGCAGGCCGTTGAGATCTTGTCGGTGAGGTGTTGTTGCCCGTTCTTCGGTCGGCCGATCGATCGTGCCGACCGAGCCTTGTTCGCCCGGTGACGACGGTTGACGCGAGAACTGCATGCTGAAGTAAGGCTCCGGGCGTTGAAGGGACGCCCCGAGGTTACCCGGAAGTGTCCGGCGTCGATTCCTCGAGTTCGGTTACCAGCGCGTTCACGGCTTGCCGAAGGCGATGGGGTGTTCCGGAACTGATGGATGTCCATTCGGTGCCGTCGGCAGCCCGAGTGGTCGAACCCACGAGACGGCCGGCCAAGGTGTCGTACACCGTCACTGCGCCGGTCATGAGCGTCGTCGCTCCCAAACTGTGTGGTATTCCGACCAATTCGGCGAAAGCGGTACAGGTGACGATTGCGCTACCCAGTTGGTGCGCTTCGTCTTCGGGTATCCCGGCGTTGATCAAGGCAGGGGTCACGCTGTCGGCATCCGGGCCGGCGCCGAATGCCAGGCTCAGCATTTCGGTCGGTGCGTTGATCACGGCGATCGGCATTGCTTCGGCGCTGCCGAGTGCGGTGACCACGGGTACGGCCGGTTCGGACGTGACACTGCGTAGTGCAAACGAAGATTCGGTTGATGTTGCTTCGACACAAAGGAATTCGCCCTGCGCGATGCAGAGGCGTGAAATGCTTCCGCCGGCATGCCGACGCAGCGCCAACTCCCACTTGGGGTGAGTCAGGACGCGCAGGCGGGCACTGAGCTCGTGATGGATCTCCCCACCGGGGAGGAGATCGCGCTCGGAGAGTGAATCTGC
Organism: Rhodococcus sp. NPDC056506; assembly: GCF_042794945.1. NCBI lineage: Bacteria > Bacillati > Actinomycetota > Actinomycetes > Mycobacteriales > Nocardiaceae > Rhodococcus > Rhodococcus sp. NPDC056506. The sequence goes on from NZ_JBHTSW010000001.1 coordinate 171,230, forward strand.
CGCGGACTGCATCGCCGTATGGTGAGCGCTCGCACTGCCGTGGACCGACGCGCCACCGAGAACCACGGGAAGCGCATCGAGACCGAGTCGCTCACGTACATAGTCGATTTCGTCCTGTGACACCGTGATGACCGGCAAATTCCAGCCGTCAGGTGAGGTGCCGAGGTCCACCGTCAACGCTCTGCGGTTTCAAGCGCGCCACCGATCACCGAAGGGATGACCGTCCGGCCGTCGGCGAAGTGCTCGAAGTGCTTGAGATAATCGGGTGTCTCGTGCTCGGTCTCGTCTTCCGCTTGGGCGGCATGACGACCGCCGGCGATCGGCGCAGATCCGCTTGCGGTTCGGGCGGGATCCACTCTGACGGTATCCGCGGTGCCCTGAACCGGCGAGGTCACGGGGTTCTGGCGTGCGGCGCTCTGGCCGGTGGAGGGATCGGGAAGAGCGTGCCGGCCGGTGCTGCCGCTCGACGACGAGCCTGCACTTGTTCCGACTCCGGTAGTCGCAGATGCTGCGCTGACCTGTGCCGGTGCCCGGCTTGCCGACGGGGTGCCGAACAGTGATGGTGTGGAAGCACCGAGCCTTGCGCCGCCGAGTCGTGCTCCTGCCGTCGCGAGAGCTGATGCGGCACTGGTGGCGCCCGTGACTGCGGTGGTGGTGGCGCTGGCTGCGGTGGCAACTCCACCGGAGATGGCACCGGCCTGTGAGGCAGCGGCGGCAAATACCGGGCTGGAAACTACAGATGCGACAGCAGCGGATGCGGCGCGCACAGGATCAGCGATTACGTCAGCGAGCGTGGATGCCGCGTGCACGACGGACTGTCGAGCGGCGCTGCCTGGGCTTTCGGCCGAAGCGGATGCCCCAGCTGTGGGTTCCGCGATGGACGGTGGTGAGTCGAAGTTCTGCTGCACGGCCAGATGGGCTGTTGCGGCGTCGTACGTTTCCATCGTCACCGCCGCTCGAATTTTGAGAGCTTCTTCAGCCGCCTCGGCTGCAGCGGCCCCGCCTACCAGCGCACCGCCGATGGAGTACGCGGCGACCTTGGCCGCTTGAACCGCTGCAATCTCGGGCAGGGACGGCATGGCGAGGGTGGCAACCGTGTACGAGCCGGACTGCACCTGGGCCTTACCTGCAGTTTCTCCCGCGAGCAGCGCGGCCGCACCAGCCCATTCCTGGAACGGTGCGAACTTGCTCAACGCGGCATCGGCTGCTTCTCCTGACCACCCAGTGCGAAGGTCCGCCATCACGCGAGAGATGGACGCAGCGGTGTCGGTAAGTCCGGACGAAACGGTAGACCAAGCACCGGCCGCCACACCGAGAGGGACCGGCCCCGCCCCGGCGACCAGTGCTGCAGAGTTGGGTGCTGCGCCCCGCGGATACCAGATGACGCCCGTGATGCCGACCATTGTTCTTCCCCCCAGGAAGTGTGACTGTTGCCGAGTTCGAAGTTGTCGAGTTCGAAGTTGCCGAGTTCGATCGCTGTCGATCAGATCGGTGCGGCCGCCAGGCTGGTCTTGGTGAGCTGGTCTTCGAGCTCGTAGGCAGCTGCATTCTTGCGCAGAGCCGCCGCAGCCGCGGTGAGCTCCTCGATTGCCCGATCGGTGGACGAGGCAAGGCTGCCCGAGATGGTGTTGAAGTAATGTGCCGCGCTACCGGAGACTTCTTCGGACCCGGCCGGAAGGACGCGCAGCGTCGGCTGCGCAGTGGAGACGATTCCGCGCAAGCGCGTCGCCGCAGACTCGAGTTCTATTGCGGCGGCAACTAGGGCTTGAGGATCGACGTACATAGTGCCGAACTCCTTCCTGACCAGGGCGGATAAGTGGTCGGGAGGTCGTGCACACAGCCGTCGAAATCCCCCCGCACCTAGTTTGATGCATGCCGGTCGCTTTTGGTTCCCCCCGAAATCGGACGACTTTGCCCCTATCCCCAGCCGAGTTCGTGCAACCTGTCTTCCTCGATGCCGAAGTAATGCGCGATCTCGTGGATGACGGTCACTGCAACCTCGTGAACAACCTCGTCCTCCGATGCACAGATATCGAGGATCGAATCGCGGAAAATGGTGACCGTGTCCGGCAGGTACCCGCCGTAATGAGAATCCCGCTCGGTCAGAGCGACGCCCTGGTACAAACCGAGCAGACCCGGTTCTTCCTCGTCACGTGCTTCGACCAGCACCACGACATTGTCGATGGCCTTCGCAAGTTCTGGCGGAATCAGATCCAGTGCCTCGCCGACCAGTTCCTCGAACCGGTCGGGCGTCATAGTCACCGTCATGGCTTACGACGGCGGAGCTGCGCCGGGCAACGGCGTCGGCAACGACCGACCTTCCGGTGCAGCGGGTGGCGGAACCGGAGCGGCACCGTTGATCAGGATCTCGCCCTTGGCGCTTCCGGTGATCGCGGCAAACCCGCCGGTTTCGACCTCTTTGCCGATCGAACAATTGACGCGGCGACTACCGGCCAACCAGCTTTCCAGTGAAATGTTGTCCCAGAACAGCGTCAGCGTCTTGTCGCGAAGTGCGTCTGCGGAACCCAGGTACTCGTTGGACGCCTGAGTGCAGACGCCTTCGAGGTAGCGGTCCTGATCTTCCACCGACGGCATCGCGCCGGGGAACTGAGTGCCGAGGTCGATCACCGAAATAACCTCGTATGCATGCGGTTTCGCACAATCGACCGGATCGGTCGGGAGGTTCTGGTTGATGCCGATGCACGTGCCGACGTCCCACACGTTCGACTGGTCCTGATCCGCCACGCGGCCCGCGAACGGTTGAAGTTCGCCGGTCGTCGTCGAGAACTGCAAGCCGCAACGCAGTGCGCGCTCGCCCGAGGCCCAACCGGATTCGCTCGGGAACATCAGGCCGACGCTGAACTTGCCCTTGGGATCGAATTTCGAACCGAGGTAGGACATGACGATGGGTGTGCAGTGCTCGTCGCGGAGTTCGGCGAATCGAAGGGCGCCCGGGTACCGGGAACCGGGGCCGAACTCGGCGCCGGGGAATACCGACAGGTCGAGTGGACCGGCGACCTCGAAGCGATGCTCACTTCCGCACTGAACCTTCGACATGTCCGTGCGGTCCCCGCCCGACTCGGTCGCAGGCGTCCAGTTGAGGCAGTCGCCGGCCGCAGCCGCGGTGAAAGCGTCGTCGCGAGCGGAGCCCGTCGCTGCTGGACCGCCGCCACTGACACTGACCGAGGACGAGTCGTCCTTGTTCAATCCACCGGAAATCGCGATCGTTGCGATCGCGGCGACCACCGCACCCACCGCGACGGCAGCCAGGACCCGACGGGTGCGACTCGCGGAGACAGTTTTCTTCGCCGGCGCCCCCTGGGGATCTGCCGGATCTGGCGACTTCTCGATCTTGTCTTCGGACATCGATTCCATCATGCCTGTTGCCGTGGCGATATCGAACCTTCACTACAAAACTCACAATCGCGTCTGTGAGTATTTTGTAGTCATGAGCGAAAACACCCCACTCGATCCCGAGGCTGTCGAGCTGGCGGGCCGGCTCTTCGACATGGCACGAACCGGCGATGCAGCCGGGCTGGCGTCGTACGTCGATGCCGGAGTTCCCGTCAATCTGACCAACGAGAGCGGCGACACGCTCGTCATGTTGGCCGCGTATCACGGTCACGCTGACGCCGTCGTTGCCTTGATCGATCGCGGCGCCGACGTCAACCGACCCAACGACAAGAATCAGACACCACTCGCCGGAGCCGTCTTCAAGGGCGAGGATGCGGTGGTGAAAGCGCTGGTGAACGGTGGAGCCGACCCGAAAGGTGGACACCCGACTGCCGTCGACGCGGCTCGGATGTTCGGACGCGAGGATTACCTGAGTCTGCTCGAATCGTGATCTCCCCCTCTTCGACGTGGACGTGAGCGTCGGCGAGCTGCGGTGAGTGGGTAAAGTTCGAAGTCGTGATTGACCTCAAGTTTCTCCGTGAGAACCCCGAAATCGTCCGCGAGTCGCAGCGCACCCGTGGAGAAGATCCAGGACTGGTCGATGCTCTGCTCGAAGCCGACGCGTCCCGACGCGCTGCCGTCCTGACCGGAGACAACCTCCGTGCAGAGCAGAAGGCCTTCGGCAAGAAGGTCGGACAGGCATCTCCGGAGGAGCGTCCGGCGCTGCTCGAGGGTTCCAAGGAACTGGCGGCAAAGGTCAAGGAAGCCGAGGCCGCGCAGCACGAGGCGCAGGCCGCGCTCGACGCCGCACACCGCGCGATTTCCAACGTCGTACAAGAAGGTGCGCCGGCCGGTGGCGAGGACGATTACATCGTGCTCGAACACGTCGGTGAGATTCCGAAGTTCGACTTCGAGCCGAAGGATCATCTCGAACTGGGTGAGTCGCTCGGCCTGATCGACATGGAACGCGGCGCCAAGGTTTCGGGCTCGCGCTTCTACTTCATGACCGGCTACGGAGCGATGCTCCAGCTCGGACTGCTGCAGTTGGCTGCGCAGAAGGCGATCGCCAACGGCTTCACGATGATGATTCCGCCTGTGCTCGTGCGCCCGGAAATCATGGCCGGTACCGGCTTCCTCGGCGCTCACTCGGACGAGATCTACCACCTGCAGGATGACGACCTGTACCTCGTCGGAACTTCCGAGGTGCCGATGGCCGGCTACCACTCGGGCGAGATCCTCGAACTGAACGAAGGCCCGAAGCGCTACGCCGGTTGGTCCTCGTGCTTCCGCCGCGAGGCCGGCAGCTATGGCAAGGACACCCGCGGCATCATCCGTGTCCATCAGTTCGACAAGGTCGAGATGTTCACGTACTGCCGTCCCGAGGATGCCGACGCCGAACACCAGCGTCTTCTCGGCTGGGAGCGAGACATGTTGGCCGCCATCGACGTTCCGTACCGCGTCATCGACGTCGCCGGCGGAGATCTAGGTTCTTCGGCCGCGCGTAAGTTCGACTGCGAAGCGTGGGTTCCGACGCAGGGCACCTACCGCGAGCTGACATCGACGTCCAACTGCACGACGTTCCAGGCCCGTCGCCTCGGAGTTCGGTACCGCGACGAGAACGGCAAGCCGCAGACGGCTGCCACCCTCAACGGCACCTTGGCTACGACGCGCTGGATCGTGTCGATTCTCGAGAACCATCAGCAGGCCGACGGCTCGGTGCGAGTGCCCGAGGCATTGGTGCCGTTTGTCGGCACGGATGTGCTTCGCTGACACGCTGAACCAACACAACCAGGGCCGCGACGGACTCCGTCGCGGCCCTTTTCGTACTTTCGTACTGGTAGGTTTGGAACTTTTTCCGAACTGACGAAATATCAACTTTTTCCCGCCGAATGGCGCGGTGACCACCAAAAGCGTTGTCGATGGGCCGCTTTGGCGATAGTTTTGCGTTCAATCGAGTTTCCATACCCTGCTTTTCCATCCCGCGTCTGGTGATACGAGGGTGAGTCCGGGGTGAATTGGACAAGTGTCTTGCCAAAAGTAGTACACGTACTAGTTTTTTCGTTATGTTGTGACGGCGCGCACACGTTTTGTCCGAATCCACTGCTCATGTTTGCCCTTCCGAAGGAAGTGCCCATGCCCCAAATCTCTCAGTTGCGGCGATTCGCCGTGCCCATAACCGGAACCGCCATGGTCGCCGGAATGCTGCTGGTCGGCACGCCCGCGTCAGCGGCGCCTGTTACGACGACCTTTCAGACTGCGTGTCAGGCGAAGTCCGTGCTCACCGTCGATAAGATGACGACAAGCTCCGTTACAGTTGATGCTCCCGAAACAGTTTCTCCCGGAGAAACATTCACCTTCCGGATGCAGACAAATGCATCCTCTTACCCAAACTCTGATTCAGGTGCGACGACGACGAACCTGTCGCGCTTGAAGAACGACTTCACGCTACCGAGCAACGCGACCTTCGTCAGCGCGACAATCGTCGCGGGGACTTCATTCAACCTCGATGGTGTTGCGCCCAGTGTTATTCGAATCAGTGATGCGGGTGTCGAGGACGCAAACGGTCCTTACCTGCGAATTTCAGGTAGTAATCAGGTGGTTGGGAATGGTGCTGCCAACAGCACCAACAGCGAGGGTGGCATCCGAGCTCCCAAAACCAAGAAGAACTTGGACGGCAGCACAAACAGCAACGGCGACAGTTGGTTCAGGTTGCCTGCGATAGACGTGACTATGGTCGCAGGCGCGTCGGGCGTAATTCAACCGACCATTCGAACGGCGGGCACTGCCGCCAATTACGGCGATGACAAGAATTTCAATACTCAGCTCGCCCGCGCCAGTTTCCTTGGTGGCACGCAATGGGCGCCGACCAGGTGCAGTCCGCGCGATGCAAAGGGAAATGCGAACCTGAACGCGGGCGCAGGCCCGTTGGCCACCATCACTGTAAATTCGGTACCGGTGGATGTGGAGACCACGACGTCACTCTCGGTTCCGGCGACGGCGGTTACGGGTGCGGCTGTTGATCTGACGGCGACGGTTGCTCCTTCCACTGCTGTGGGTTCGGTGCAGTTCAAGTCGAACGGCACGGCGATCGGTTCTCCGGTGACGGTGACTGGCGGTGTTGCGACATTGAGCCATGCGTTCGATATTGCTGGCGCGCAGAGTGTTACGGCTGACTTCACTGCTGGCGCTGGCTTCGTCAGCTCGTCGGCATCTGCCCAGACCGTCACTGTCTCCGATCCGGCTCCGGTCGATGTCGAGACCACGACGTCGTTGTCGGTTCCGGCTACGGCGGTCACGGGCACGGCGGTTGATCTGACGGCCACGGTTGCTCCGAACACTGCTGTGGGCACGGTGCAGTTCAAGTCGAACGGCACGGCGATCGGTTCGCCGGTTGCAGTTGCTTCGGGTGTTGCGACGCTGTCGCATGCGTTCGATACCGCTGGCGCTCAGAGTGTTACCGCTGACTTCACTGCCGGCGCTGGGTTTGTGAGTTCGTCGGCGTCTGCTCAGACGGTGACGGTCTCGGATCCGGCTCCGGTTGATGTGGAGACGACGACGTCGTTGTCGGTTCCGGCTACGGCGGTTACGGGTGCGGCTGTTGATCTGACTGCGACGGTTGCTCCTTCCACTGCTGTGGGTTCGGTGCAGTTCAAGTCGAATGGTGTGGCGATCGGTTCCCCGGTGACTGTTACCGGTGGGGCCGCAATTCTGTCGCATGCGTTCGGTGTTGCTGGTGCGCAGAGTGTTACGGCTGACTTCACTGCCGGTGCTGGGTTTGTGAGTTCGTCGGCGTCGGCTCAGACGGTGACGGTGTCTGATCCGGCTCCGGTGGATGTGGAGACCACGACGTCACTCTCGGTTCCGGCGACGGCTGTCACGGGTACTGCTGTTGATCTGACGGCGACGGTTGCTCCTTCCACTGCTGTGGGTTCGGTGCAGTTCAAGTCGAACGGCACGGCGATCGGTTCGCCGGTTGCAGTTGCTTCGGGTGTTGCGACGCTGTCGCATGCGTTCGATACCGCTGGCGCTCAGAGTGTTACGGCTGATTTCACCGCTGGCGCGGGGTTTGTGAGTTCGTCGGCGTCTGCTCAGACGGTGACGGTGTCTGATCCGGCTCCGGTCGATGTGGTGACGACGACGTCACTCTCGGTCCCGGCTACTGCGGTCACGGGTTCTGCGGTTGATCTGACGGCGACGGTTGCTCCTTCCACTGCTGTGGGTTCGGTGCAGTTCAAGTCGAATGGTGTTGCGATCGGTTCTCCGGTGACGGTGACTGGCGGTGTTGCGACCCTGGCGCATGCGTTCGATGTTGCTGGCGCGCAGAGTGTTACCGCTGACTTCACTGCTGGTGCAGGGTTTGTGAGTTCCTCGGCGTCGGCTCAGACGGTGACGGTCTCGGATCCGGCTCCGGTCGACAAGGCGACGAAGACGGTTCTGAGCGTTCAGGGTGAAGCCAAGGTCGGACTCCCTGTCGATCTCTTCGCGACAGTGTCCGAAGATCCCTCGGACGCCCTGGTGCCGTCCGGTGGAACGGTCCAGTTCAAGATCGGTGGAGTCGATCAGGGCGCCCCGGTCGCGGTTGTGGACGGAGTTGCCAAGCTGCCGCACGTATTCGGAGCAGAAGGCACCTTTGCAGTCTCGGCCGTATTCAGTGGATCCGGTGTGTTCACTTCATCCACAGCGGAATCCGTCGACGTCAATGTCACTGTTCCGACCCCGTCGGATGTCGAGAGCTCTACGTCGTTGACGGCTCCGTCTTCGGCAAAGGTCGGCACCTCGGTGCAGCTGAAGGCTGTGGTCAGTTCTTCCGGTGCTACGTCGGGAACCGTCCAGTTCTTCGACGGAACGACTCCGATCGGGTCGGCTGTTGATGTTGTAGGTGGGCAGGCTGTGTTGAGCCACACCTTCACCACGACTGGCAATCATTCGATCACCGCGGTTTACAGCGGAGCCCAGGGAGTTACGGGTTCCACGTCGACTGCATCGGTTGTGAACGTCGGTAACGGGGGTGGAGGCTCCGGTTCGCTCGGATCGCTGTCGCTGCCGTTCGGTTCCTGATTCTCCGATGATGTGATGCCCCTTGCGCCCATGGGTGCAAGGGGCATTGCACTGCCGAAAGACTCGGCGATTGGTCGTTAGCGTAGGTATCGGCAATTTGTGAATGTTTGTCCGAAAAAACTGATACACGTGCTACTTTTGGCGGGTACTGTACGGGCGTCCAGCTTCAATCCTGATTTTCGCTCTGTTCGAGTATTCCGAGAGAAGAACCAATGCACATCTCGACGCTCCGGCACTGCGCCGCGCCTCTGACCGGCGCTGCCCTGGTGGCCGGGATGCTGCTTATAGGTGGTGGGCAGGCTGCTGCGCAGACCACCACGACCTCATTCAAAAGTACGTGTCGCGCATCGGCGGCCATCAACGTCGACAAGACCAAAGACGATTCAGTCATCGTCAATGCGCCGACCACAGTGGTATCCGGAGAGACATTCACTTTCACGATCCAGCCTGGCCCGGCTTCATACCCGGACAGTGATTCCGGCGCGACGACCAGCAATCTGTCGAGGTTGAAGTTCGATTTCGAGATTCCGAACAACACGACATTCGTTCAGGCCGCTGTGCTGCCGAACACGGGTAAGAACCTCGATGGGGTTCCGGCAGGCGTGCTGAGGATCAACACGTCGGGCTCAGCCGATTCGGCAGGGCCTCTGCTTCGACTGTCGGGCAACAACGAAGTGATTGCCAACGGCACTTCGAACAGCACCAACAGCGAAGGGGGCATCCGTGCTCCCAAACTCAAGAAGAATCTGGACGGATCGTCCAACGGCAACGGGGACAGTTGGTTCCAGATGCCGGCCGTCGAGGTAACCGTCGTCGCGGGCACTGCCGGGACGGCAATCACTCCGAAGGTGCGGACGTCCGGCAGCGCCGGAAGTTACAACGCAAGCGAGAATTTCAGCACCCAACTCGCCAAAGCCACCTTCCTCGGTGGAACCCAGTGGGCGCCGACCAAGTGCTCTCCGCGGGACGGAACGGGATCGGGGCTCAACAGCGGGGCAGGCGCGCTGGCGACCATCGCAGTATCGAGCGCTGATGCACCCTCGACCACACAGCTCAACCTACCGGCCTCGACTTACGTAGGCACCGAGATAACCCTGTCTGCGGGCGTTTCCGGTGGAACATCTGGTGGCACGGTTCAGTTCAAGGACGGAGGCAACCCGATCGGTGGACCGGTCGCGGTCGTCAACGGAACCGCCGCACTTCCGTACACCTTCACGACGGCCGGCGACCACAGCGTCACTGCTGAATTCAGCGGCGTACCCGGAGTCTCCGGATCGACATCGGCGGCCAAGGTAATCAAGGTCCAGTCCGCACGCACTGCGACATCGGTAGCAGTGACCGCGCCCGAGAATTCGGCGCTCAACGCGCCAGTGGATTTGAGTGCAACAATCTCACCGACGCCGACGGGTGGCACGGTTCAGTTCAAGGACGGATCGAACAATGTCGGTGCGCCGCAGCAGGTTACCTCCGGGCAGGTCAAGCTGACCACCTCCTTCGCAACCTCCGGGCAGCACTCGATAACAGCGATCTACAGCGGAACATCCGAATTTGCGGGATCGACGTCAACTCCTCAGATCGTGGGAGTCGCAGCGGCAGATTCGGTGACGACAACATTCGTCAACCTTTCCGGGTCAGCCGCGACCGGCGGCGAAGTGGCGCTGTCCGCGTCAGTCTTCCCAACACCTACTGGCGGAACGATCCAGTTCAAGGACGGTGGAGTCGATATCGGCGCCCCGGTCGAACTCGTCGGAGGGACCGCAAACCTTACTCACAGTTTCGATTCGGCGGGCAGTCATTCGATCACTGCGATCTACTCGGGAACGGCGGGCTTCACAGCCTCGGCATCGCTGCCGAAGACGATCACGATCGATGACGGAATCTCCGGGACCACGACGGTAGTCACCGTGCCGTCATCGGCAACGACCCGGAACCCGGTTGAGTTGCGCGCGGTGATCAGTCCCGCACCAGCGGGTGGCACCGTTCAGTTCGCCGACGCGGGTGTACCGGTCGGTGACCCTGTCGCCGTCGACAACGGCGTAGCGGTCATCACCCATTCCTTCACGACGGCTGGAACGCACGCGGTCACCGCGCTCTATTCCGGTGATCCGACGTCCGCCGGATCGGTTTCGGCGGCACAGAGCATCGAGGTGACGTCCTCCGATGTCGCCACGTCGACAACGGTGACCGTCCCGGCGGCTGCCAGGACTGGTGGCGCAGTAGATCTGAAGGCGTCGGTTGAACCGAAGCCTTCCGGTGGCACCGTTCAGTTCACGGACGCGGGCGCACCTATCGGATATCCGGTCAACGTGGTCGATGGTGTCGCGACGCTCAGCCACGTCTTCACGAATTCGGGGTCTCACGACATTGCCGCTGCATTCAGCGGCGCTGTCGGATTCGACGGCTCCACGTCCACCCCGGGCACCGTGGAGGTCAGTCTCGCGGATCTCGGCACCGCCACTCTGCTCAGTGTTCCCGGCGAAGCCAAGACCGGCGCCGCCACCGACCTTTGGGCTTCGGTGTTCGAATTGCCGAGTGGGCAGCCTGTTTCGACCGGTGGAACGGTTCAGTTCTCCGATGGAGGGGTCAGCCTGGGTGCGCCCGTCTTCGTATTCGACGGAGTAGCCAAGCTGACACATTCTTTCTCCACTACGGGTGCACACGAGATCATCGCGACCTACAGCGGATCAGAAGGACGTAACGGCTCGACAGCGCAAGCCCGTTCGATCAACGTATCGGAGGCGACCGCGTCGGACATCTCGACCGCCACCGTCATATCCGTACCCGGCACAGTCACGGTGGGTTCACAAATATCGTTGAGCGCCAACGTCATCGCCTCGGAGACTGCCGGTGGAACCGTGCAGTTCATGGATGGCAACACACCGATCGGTCAGGCGGTCGTCCTGGTCAACGGCGTTGCCACCGTGGGGCATACCTTCGACAAGGTGGGTGCTCACCCGATTACCGCTGTCTACAGCGGTGCTGCCGGATTCTCTGCCTCGACGTCGGCGGCTACCTCCGTCCTCGTCGAGAAGGCCTCGACCGGCAACGGTGGTGGCGGATCCAGTGATTTTCTTCCGTTCGGTTCCTGACCTTCGTGCGTTGCTAGCTGAGGAGTATTCGTGTCTGTGAGAAGAAGTTCCGCGGTTGTGGTGGCGGCGTTGGTCGGTGGTGCGTTGGTGGCCGGTGGTGTTGCTTCGGCAGCTCCGTCGTCATCGCCGCCCGTGGAGAAGAGTGTTGACTTCAAGTTGGGGTGTGACGGCTATGAGCATTTGGCCGTTGACATCTCGGATGTGTTTCATTCGACGGGTGTGACGGTGTCGGCGCCGGAGAAGGTAGTGGCAGGGTCGACGTTCACGTACCGGGTGCAACCGAATGCAATGTCGGTGCCGACAGGTGGCCATGCGGGTCGCAGTGTCGGTAAGTGGACGCGACTCAAGTACGACTTCGACATTCCTTCGGGGGTGTCCTTCGTGGATGCGCGAGTGGTGGCAGGTTCATCATCGAATCTGTCAGGTGTGGCTCCGTCGGTGATTCGGATCAACGACGGCGGTTCGCCGGACGGCGCAGGATCACATCTACGTATTTCGGGGAACAACCAGACTGCCGACTCGAACAACAAGGGCAGCAACGGCCCGAGCTCGAGCAAGAACAGCGACGGCGGAATCGAGGTCGCAGCGGGGAATACCTTCCGGTTGCCGGCGATCGATGTGACGGTGGTTGCCGGTGCTGCCGGCAGCACCGTGCAGCCGAAGGTTCGTGCGACCGACGGTGATTCGGGCTCGTTCAACTCCCCGAAAAACGCATTCACCTTCCTGCAGTACGAGACATTGTGGCCGGGGTACTGGGAGCGGTACAACTGCTCGCCGCGTGATTCGAACAATGGCGGATTGAATGCAGGCGGCCAGGCGCTGGCCACCGTCAACGTCGTCACACAGGTGGCGACGACAACAGCCCTGACATCCGGCACGACGGCCACCGTCGGCCAGTCGACGGATCTGGTCGCGCAGGTCTCGCCGGCGCCGACCAGCGGCACCGTTCAGTTCAAGGACGGGGGGACCGACATCGGTGCTCCAGTCACCGTCGTCAATGGTGTTGCCACACTGCCGCATACATTCTCGACATCGGGGGGTCATTCCATAACCGCCGCATACGAGGGAGTTCTCGAGTTTCTCGGATCCACGTCGTCAGCACAGACAGTGAACGTGGCGGCACCCAATGAACATACGAGCACGTCGGTAACCGTGCCGGCGAGCGCTGTCGAGCAGACCTCCGTCGACCTGAACGCATACATCTCACCGGCAACCGACGGTGGAACGGTGCAGTTCAAGGACGGTGGGATCGACATCGGAGGCGCGATTCCGGTGACAGCCGGAGCAGCGACGCTTGCCCACACTTTCACCACCACCGGCGCGCATTCGATCACCGCAGTCTATTCCGGCACTGCAGGTTTCGACGGTTCGACCGCAGAGGCGCAGACGATCGACATCTCGAGCTCCACGCAAGACACGACCACGACACTTCAGGTGCCTTCCACCGCGAACAAGGACGCTGCCGTCACCCTGACGGCAACTGTGAACCCGCAACCCAACGGTGGAACCGTCCAGTTCAAGGACGGTGGAGTTGCGATCGACGGCCCGGTTGCCGTGAGTGGCGGAATCGCTTCTCTTGCGCACACGTTCACCGCTACCGGCGCACACAGCATCACTGCCGAGTACTCTGGTGCCGCCGGCTTCGGTGTCTCGGCTTCCCAACCCTCGACCGTCACAGTGGCTCTCGCTCAACAGAACACGTCGACAGTGCTCAACGCGCCGAATGCTGCCTCAACCAGCGCAGCCGTGGATTTGACTGCGGTGGTCTCGCCGACGCCAAGCTCAGGAACCATCCAGTTCAAAGATGGTGCGGCGAACATCGGAAGTGCGGTAGCAGTGGTCAACGGGTCGGCGACACTCTCGCATCAGTTCACTACCAACGGTGCGCACAGCATCTCGGCCGTCTATTCCGGCGGTGCAGAATTCGGCGGCTCGATCTCGGCCCCCAAGACCGTGACCGTGTCGACTGCAGCAGCTGATTCGGCGACTACCGTGACTGTTCCGCTCAGTGCTGACACCGGCAGTGCCGTTGACCTCAAAGCCACTGTGTCTCCTGCGGGCAACGGCGGAACGGTGCAGTTCAAGGATGGCGGTACGAATATCGGCGGCGCCATCGCGGTGACAAGCGGTTCAGCGACGCTCAACCACACCTTCACCACGGCCGGTTCGCACGACATCACGGCGGTGTTCTCGGGTACTAACGGAGTGAACGGATCAACGTCCAGTGTTCAGTCCGTCCAGGTGAGTGTCGCCGATCAGGGCTCCGTGACATTGCTCAGTGTGCCCGGTGAAGCGAAAACCGGTGTGGAAACAGACTTGTGGGCGAGCGTTCGGACATCGACTGACGGAATCGTCGGAGAAGGCACCGTGCAGTTCTTCGACGGCGGCGTCGCGATCGGTGGTCCGGAAGCCGTGACGGCTGGCGCTGCCGGCCTGTCGCATACGTTCACGAACACGGGAACTCACAGCATCACCGCGGTGTATTCAGGCGGCTCCGGAATCACCGGATCAACGGCGCTGGCGCGCACGGTGAACGTCACCGCTCCGGCTCCGTCTGACATCGCAACAGCCACTGGAGTAACCGTTCCCGGCAGTTCGACCGTCAACAAGTCGGTAACTCTCTCCGCCACTGTCACTTCGGTGCAGAACGGTGGAACCGTGCAGTTCATGGACGGTGACACACCGATCGGTGAGGCTGTTGCGGTAATCAACGGGATCGCCGCCCTCAACCACACATTCACGACGACCGGTGTGCACTCGATCAAGGCGATTTACAGTGGCGCAGCCGGATTCACGGGATCCACGTCCGATGTCCGCACCGTCCAGGTCAACGCGGCGCCCGGTGACGGCGGCAACGGCGGTACCGGTTCGCTCGGAACCGGATCGTTGGGGTCCCTTCCGTTCGGTTCCTGATCTGGTCACAGCATCTGCAGTATTCGAAAACCGTCGACGGGAGTAGCTATGTCACACCAAGAGATTTGCGATTCAGGTCGGAGAAGTTTTCATGTCGCGTAACCTGATTCGTCGTGGCATAGCGCTCGTCGGCGTCGCCTCGGTGGCGTTGCTCACGGTCGGTTCCATCTCGGCTACCATCTCCTCTGCTGCGACGGCAACCGTCTCCGAGGGCAAGTACCGGTTCACACGCAGTTCCAACGTCGACACCGTGTATCTCGGTGACAAGATCACGTACACAACTGCCCTCACCAAGTCCGGTATCGACGGGTACATCAACACCTTCGTCGATGTGCACCCCGCCTGCCTGACGTACGAAACGGGGTCTGCGAAACTGACGCGAGGATCCACGTCGGCGATCACTCCGTCGTCCGTCTCGGGAACGTCAGTCACTGTGACCAATGCCGGCTGGCTGGTCAACGGAAACAATCCGTGGACACTCAGCGTGACGTACCTCGTCACGGATTCTTGCGCGTTCGGTGCACTCGGTGGTGGCGTCACCGCCAGGGGCACCGTGATGGGAAGCAGTGGTTTCGGAGTCTCCGAAGATCATTCCACCATGGGACCATCGGTGACGGTTGCCAAGCGCGACACCACAACTGCGCTGTCGGTGCCGGCCACCGCGACGGTGGGTTCGTCGGTAGACCTGACGGCGACAGTCGGGCCCAACAACGTGCCAGGAACTGTCCAGTTCAAGGACAACGGCAGCAATATCGGGTCCCCTGTCACCGTCAGCGGTGGTGTGGCCACATTGGCTCACTCTTTTGGATCCGCTGGCTCACGTTCTGTCACGGCGGTGTTTACGCCGAGTGCGGTGGCGTACGCGGGTTCGACATCCGTCGCCGCGAACGTGGCAGTCTCGAACCCAGTTCCGGTGGATGTGGAGACGACGACGTCGTTGTCGGTTCCGGCGACGGCGGTTACGGGTACGGCGGTTGATCTGACGGCCACTGTTGCTCCTTCCACTGCTGTGGGCACTGTGCAGTTCAAGTCGAACGGCACGGCGATCGGTTCTCCGGTGACAGTGACTGGCGGCGTTGCGACTCTGTCGCATGCGTTTGATATTGCTGGTGCTCAGAGTGTTACGGCTGACTTCACCGCTGGCGCTGGGTTTGTGAGTTCGTCGGCGTCGGCTCAGACGGTGACGGTGTCTGATCCGGCTCCGGTCGATGTGGTGACGACGACGTCACTCTCGGTTCCGGCTACTGCGGTCACGGGTTCTGCGGTTGATCTGACAGCTACCGTGGCTCCCTCGAACGCTGTCGGTTCGGTGCAGTTCAAGTCGAATGGTGTGGCGATCGGTTCTCCGGTTGCAGTTGCTTCGGGTGTTGCGACTCTGTCGCATGCGTTCGATGCTGCTGGCGCTCAGGGTGTTACCGCTGACTTCACTGCCGGCGCTGGGTTTGTGAGTTCGTCGGCGTCGGCTCAGACGGTGACGGTGTCCGATCCGGCTCCGGTTGATGTCGAGACGACGACGTCACTGTCGGTTCCGGCTGCGGCGATTACCGGTGCGGCGGTTGATCTGACCGCGACGGTTGCTCCCTCGAACGCTGTCGGTACGGTGCAGTTCAAGTCGAATGGTGTGGCGATCGGTTCCCCGGTGACTGTTACCGGTGGGTCCGCAATTCTGTCGCATGCGTTCAATGTTGCTGGTGCGCAGAGCGTTACCGCTGACTTCACTGCCGGTGCGGGGTTTGTGAGTTCGTCGGCGTCGGCTCAGACGGTGACCGTGTCGGATCCGGCTCCGGTTGATGTCGAGACCACGACGTCACTCTCGGTCCCGGCTACTGCGGTCACGGGTACTGCGGTTGATCTGACTGCGACGGTGGCTCCGAGCACTGCTGTCGGTTCGGTGCAGTTCAAGTCGAACGGTGCGGCGATCGGTTCTCCGGTGACGGTTTCCGGTGGGACCGCGACTCTGTCGCATTCGTTCGATGCTGCTGGCGCGCAGAGCGTTACCGCTGACTTCACTGCCGGTGCGGGGTTTGTGAGTTCGTCGGCGTCTGCTCAGACGGTGACCGTGTCGGATCCGGCTCCGGTCGATGTGGTGACGACGACGTCGCTCTCGGTCCCGGCTACGGCGATCACGGGTACTGCTGTTGATCTGACAGCGACGGTTGCTCCGAACAATGCTGTGGGTTCTGTGCAGTTCAAGTCGAACGGCACGGCGATCGGTTCTCCGGTGGCAGTTGCGTCGGGTGTTGCGACGCTGTCGCATGCGTTTGATGTTGCTGGCGTGCAGAGCGTTACGGCTGATTTCAGCGCTGGCGCTGGGTTTGTGAGTTCCTCGGCGTCGGCTCAGACGGTGACCGTGTCGGATCCGGCTCCGGTCGATGTCGAGACCACGACGTCACTCTCGGTTCCGGCTACGGCGATCACGGGCAGCGCGGTTGATCTGACCGCTACCGTGGCTCCCTCGAACGCTGTGGGTTCTGTGCAGTTCAAGTCGAACGGTGCGGCGATCGGTTCTCCGGTTGCAGTCTCCTCGGGCGTTGCGACATTGAGCCATTCGTTCGATGTTGCTGGCGTGCAGAGTGTTACCGCTGATTTCACTGCGGGCGCCGGATTCAAGAACTCGGTTGCGAGTGCGAAGTCTGTTCAGGTCAGCGTTGCCGACCAGGAATCCGTAGTTGAACTGAACGTCCCCACCGACGCCAAAACTGGTGTGATGAAAAATTTGTGGGCAACCGTCCGGACGTCGTCGGATGACGCTGTCGGTGTCGGTACCGTGCAGTTCTACGACGGCGGCGTTGCAATCGGCGGTCCTTCAGCGGTGACGGCCGGAGTTGCTGGTCTGTCGCATACGTTTGATTCTGCTGGTGCACACAGCATCACGGCGGTGTACTCGGGCGGAGCCGGTGTAATCGGGTCTTCGGCGCAGGCTCGAACGGTGAATGTGACGGCTCCTGCGCCTTCGGATGTCACCACGGAAACTGTGGTGACGGTGCCTGCCGATGCCGTCGTGAACAAGTCGGTGACCCTGTCGGCGGCTGTCAGTTCGGTGCAGAACGGTGGAACCGTGCAGTTCATGGATGGGGACACCCCGATCGGTGACGCTGTTGCGGTGGTCAACGGGATCGCGGCGCTCAACCACACCTTCACGACAACTGGCACGCACTCGATCACGGCAATTTACAGCGGCGCAGACGGATTCACGGGCTCGACCTCGACTGCCCACGCAATTCAGATCAAGGCTGCAACCGGCGGTGGCTCAGGCAGTCTCGGTTCCGGCAGTGCTGGTTCGAGCGATTTCCTTCCGTTCGGTTCCTGACCGAAGCAGCTCAGGTCGCGGCCCCGAGGCAATATCCCTCGGGGCCGATCGACAGGGTGAACTGCATCGAGCGTGAGTTACCGGTTCCGTCGCTGACGGGCAGGGTGACACGGACGTAGTCGCCGCGAACCGGAGTGACTGTTGCAGCTTCGGCATCAAAAGACTTGATACCGGCCAGCTGATTCGGGTCGAGCTTGAGCGGCGGTTGTCCGGTGGCCCCGGTGCCGTCCGGATCCCACGGACCGTTGCCGGGGCAGATCAGCGGATAGAACGTCTCGACGTCACGGGTGTTGACCGGCCGTCCGGTTGCGCGCGAGAGAAACCTGACGACTGCATGGGATGCGTCAGCCGGGGTGTAGAAATTGGATTGCCCCGCAGGGAAGACGAACGGGCACGCATATCCGGAGGCGATCTCCGAGCGCTTGGCGGCGACGGAGAGTCCGCCGCCACTCCACGTGACCGCGTACTGGCCGTCGATACCTGGTGCCGAGATGGCCGTCAGGATGGCGGGCACATCCGAGTATCGGTCGGCGACCGTGGTGGGCGGCATCGTCCAGCACGCGTTGGTGAGCGCGTCCACGTCCAAAGACACCAGGTCCGTCGCCCAGGCTGCCAAGGCCGGCGCAGCGGCCGGATTGCCGGGTACGTCACTAACCGGCGGTGGCGCGACCGGCGCGGCGGGCGCAATAGTCGTCGTGGGCGCGAGAGTGGTTGTCGTCGTGGTTTCAGTCGTGGGCGGAGACGGTTCGTCGGTCAGGATTCCCGTCCGTCCGTCGTCCTCACATGCGGTTATCGCCAACGTCATGGCGAGTGCGACTGCCCCCACTGCCGCTCGTCCTGCCGACTTCATTCGTTCGTACGCCCCTTTTGCGACATTCTGACCAACATCCACCCCATAACTGCTGCGGGTCAGATCACGGATTCCCGTCTACGCTAGCGAACTGTGGATCCCGTTTACAGAACAGTCATCGGCATCGCCCGTACCGTCTTCGCTTTCGAGGGCCTGAAGTTCTCCGTCAAGGGCGAGCAGAACATCCCGGCGTCCGGTGGCGCCGTGATCGCGATCAACCACACCGGATACATGGACTTCACATATGCGGGACTGCCGGCGCGGACCCCGAAGCGCTACATCAGGTTCATGGCGAAGAAGGAAGTCTTCGACAACAAGATCTCCGGACCGATCATGCGGGCCCTCAAGCACATCCCGGTCGACCGCGGCGCGGGCGCCGACTCCTACAAGGCAGCCGTCGATTTCCTCAAGCGCGGCGAATTGGTGGGTGTGTACCCCGAAGCCACGATCAGTCGGAGCTTCGAAATCAAGGAATTCAAGTCCGGCGCCGCCCGGATGGCGATCGAGGCCGGCGTCCCGATCGTTCCCGTCGTCATCTGGGGCGCTCAGCGCGTCTGGACGAAGGGTTATCCGAAGCGTTTGGGCCGCACCAACACTCCTATCTCCATTGCCGTCGGCGAGCCGATCGCGCCCTTCGAGCCGGCGAGTGAGCTGACGGCGAAGCTGCACTCGACAATGCAGGAGTTGCTGCTCGATCTGCAGAAGAACTACGACCATCCGGCAGGCGAGTACTGGGTGCCGGCCCGCCTCGGTGGCAGCGCGCCGACGCTCGAGCAGGCGGACAAGATGGACGCCGACGAAGCCGCGGCAAAGGCCAAAGCTCGCGAGGCGCGGAAGTCCGAAGGCTGACCCATGCCCTTCGAACCCGTTTACACCGCCGTCGAGGTAGTCGCGCGTGGTCTGAGCGGTTTCCAGGGTGTGAAGGTCACCCGCACCGGGACTGAGAACGTCCCGGTGTCCGGTGGCGCCGTCATCGCGATCAACCACACGAGCTACCTCGATTTCATCCCGGCCGCTCTGGCGGTCGGCACCGCAAAACGCAAGCTCAGGGTGATGGCCAAGGCCGAGTTGGCGGACAACAAGGTACTCGGCTTCCTCATGCGTGGATGCGGAGTCATCGAAGTCGATCGCTCTGCCGGAGCGCAGGCGTATCGAGCCGGAGTCGACGCCCTGAAGCGGGGCGAGTTGGTGGGCGTCTACCCGGAGGCGACGATCAGCCGGAGCTTCGAGATCAAGGAAATGAAATCCGGGGCAGCTCGGATGGCCATCGACGCCGGTGTTCCGATCATTCCGCTCATCGTCTGGGGCGCCCAGCGGATCGTCACCAAGGGTGGACCGAAGAATCTGGGCCGCAATCGCTTCCCGATCTCGGTGGAAGTGGGCGCACCGATCGATCCGGTCGAGCCCGCCGAAGCATTGAGCGAGATCCTGCGCATCGAGATGGATGCAATCCTGCGCCACGTGCAGGACGGGTTCGTGCACGAGCCCGGGGCGTACTGGGTGCCGCGGCGACTCGGCGGTGGCGCACCCACACCGGAGGAAGCCGCCGCAATGGACGCACAGGAACGAGCGAAGCGGGCGCGTTGAGAGAAGGGCGCTGTGCGCTGATGCGTCAGTACACGGCGTCAGCTCCGTACTCGGCCTGCGCACTCGTGAAGCCCTCGTATTCGAGCTGCTCGATCAGTCCGGACCTGGAGAACGACGTCATCTCGAGGTATTGCTCGGCGCTCAGTGCAGCCTGCTTGTTCCAGTCCGCGTTCAAATTATCCACCGCGTACGTCGCATCCTCGGTGGAGAACCCTTCGTACTCGAGCTGTTCGATCAGTCCGCTGCGGGAGAAGGCAGTCATGTCGATGTACTGCTGGGCAGATCGGACGGCGTTTCGCTGACCGGAACTGACCTGCGGCCTGGCCGGGGCAGGCGCAACTGTCGGAGTGACCACAGGTGCAGGCGCCTGGTAAGTGGTCGTCGTGGGCGCCGCCACCTTGCTGGACGGCGGGGCGGGAGCAGCGGGCGGCGCACTGACGATCGGTGCGACAGCTGCAGGCGTCGTAGAAGCAGTGGTAGTCGGTGCAGCGGTGGTGGTCGGTGCAGCGGTGGACTTCGAGTCGTCCTTGTCGCGTCCACCGAGGAGGCCTGCGACGACGAGCAACACGACGACCGCACCGGCAATCCACGGCCACTTCCTCGACTTCTTCTCAGGTTGCGGTTGCGGCGGAGGCACCTGGAATTGAGGCTGCGAGTTCCCGTAAGGCTGGGAGTTCCCATAGGGCTGGGAGTTCCCGTAGGGCGGCGGGGGCAGATCGGGCGGCACGGACATGGGCGTTTCTCCCTTTGTGAAAGTCGTGTTCTCCCGCAATAGATACCAGACCGGTCGGACTGAAATGCGATTTGTGCGAATCTCTCGAGGTTTCGCGATGTCCGGTGCGGTGCGGACGCGCGAAGCGGGCGCGCTGAACGAGACCGTCGTACCGGACGGGCACAATGGCGGTGTGAGCCCAGACCGTCGTATCAGCCCTGACCGCCCGACCTTGGTCGCCTCCGATGTCGACGGCACCCTGATCGATCACGACGAGTTGGTCAGCGCCCGCACCCGCGCCGCCGTGCATGCCGTCGTCGAATCCGGCACGCCGTTCCTACTGGCAACCGGGCGTCCTCCGCGTTGGATTTCGCCCGTCGTCGAAGGCTTGGGATACGCGCCACTCGCCGTCTGCGCCAACGGAGCCGTTGTGTACGACAGCTACGCCGACCGCGTCCTCAGTGCCGCGACCTTGTCGGTCGACGCACTCACCGAACTCTCCGAACTGGCTTTGGTCGCACTCCCCGGGTCGGGTTTGGCCGCGGAACGGGTGGGGGAGAGCGCACATGACGCCGCCACTCCGCAGTTCGTCAGCTCACCGGATTACGAACACGCCTGGCTCAATCCGGACAACACCGAGATGTCCGAGGACGAAGTGCTTGCGGCGCCTGCCGTCAAACTCCTGATTCGTCGTCCGGGCATGACCAGCACGGCGATGTACGACACGCTCGCCCCACACGTCGGTGCGCTCGCCGACATGACGTATTCCACCGAGAACGGACTGATCGAACTTTCGGCGCCGGGAATCACGAAGGCATCGGGACTGGTTGCCGCCGCGGAGCGGTTCGGTTTCGACCTGTCGGGTCTGGTTGCCTTCGGGGACATGCCCAACGACATCCCGATGCTGGGGATGGCACGCCTCGGCGTGGCCATGGGGAACGCTCACCCCGAAGCCAAAGCCGCAGCCGACGAGGTCACGGACACCAATTCGGAGAACGGGGTCGCAAAAGTCCTCGAGCGCTGGTGGTCGTAGAACCCACCAGCGCCCGAGGACGTGTACTGCTCGACTGTCAGCCGACAGGCGCGCTGTTGGCCATTTCCTGGGCAAAGGTTTCGTTGTAGGTCTTGAGGACCTTGGTGACCATGCCCGTGATCTGGTTGAAGATCAGCGAACCGTTCTCGAAATCGCTGCGCAGGCCGTCCGGGATCGAGTACTCGTCCGAGATCGGCAATCCGAGTTCACCAGCGTCGGAACCGAAGCTCTGCCACGACTTGAAGATCTCGCCGAGCACGGTGAACACTCCGCCGTTGGGTGAGGTGTAAACAGCGCCGTTCTGGAACAACGCACCCTGGTTGCCGAGTTTCGCCTGCAGGATTCCGGACAGCGCCTGGCCGAGGCGTCCGAGGTCACCACCTTCGGCGATCCACTTCTGCGCGAGCGGTGAATTGTCGGTGATCTTCAGAATCTGGGTGACCAGATCCGGGATCGACGATCCGGTGCCACCGGTGACCGTGTCGACCGGAGTGGTCGGCTTGGGCGCAGGCGTCGACGGATTGGAGGGGTTCGACGGGTTCAACGATCCCCCGATGTTCGCGGCCGCGATGTTCCGGATGTCGTTCATGTGTGCGTATGCGGCATCGCCAGGGCAAGCCGTGTTTCCGACGTCGCGGTGCGCGAAGATGATCGGCAGATCGACTGCTGCGCCTTGCGGGTACGGCGTGAACTCGGTGCCCTCGGAGTACATCGTCGTTCGGCCCTTGGGATCGAGTCCAGCCATGCCGAGCTTCCAACCGAGGAACTTGCCGACGGCGTTGAGCGTCGCCTGCGAAGGCTCGACGGTGGAGTAGTCACCCATCATCGCGATACCGGTGGTGTTCTCGTTGAAGCCGCCGGCGTGTGCGCCCTGCACTGCCTTGTCGAGTCCGCCTGCGCGGCCTTCGAAGGTCTGACCGTACTTGTCGACGAGGACGTTGTATCCGACGTCGCACCAGCCGAGAGTCCGTGCGTGGTAGGCGTAGATCGAGCGGACGATGCCGGCCGATTCTTCCTTGGTGTAGTTGTTGCTACCCGCGGTGTGGTGAACGGTCGCGCCGCCGATGAAGTCGTCGTACGTGGGGGAGTCGCACCGAAGTGACTCGTCTGCGCCCCACTGTGCGCGGGTGATGACGGACGGTCCGCTGCCGCCGAGCGGCGCTGCGACGGCCTGCAGATTGCTGTCTGCCTCGCTGGCACCCGGGTCGATCAACACGGCGGTGACGGCATCTGCTGCCGTCGTCACCTGGCGAAGCGGCTTGGACACCGAAGCTGGGGTGTACCCGAGTTCGCCGGTGGCCGCGGGTGCTTCAGCAGGCGCAGGCGCCTCAGCGGGTGCGGCTTCCGGAGCCGGTGCGGCTTCCGGCACGGGTGCTGCTTCCGGAGCCGGAACCGGCACAGCCTCGGCTGCGGGGGCAGCGGCACCCTGCGGGGTGAGGATCTGGATGGACTTGGTGGCGCCGACGAAGACCGGTTCGGTGGCGGTGCCGGAGTTGGTGGCCTGATCCGAGCTGGCGGAGTCGATGGCGTCAGGGGTGAACCACGGGCCCCAGGTGCCGTCTTCGGCGAGGGCGCGGACCTTGGACTGCGCCGAGGCGATCGTGTCCGAGGTCAACGCGACCATGCTGAACGGAGAGTCGCGGGTGACTTCCTTGACCACAGCGCCTGGCTCTTCCAGGGAAGGAACCGGAGCGGTCTCGGTCGGGCCGCCGGGAGCAGCGGGTGCCGGGAACAGCTCGGTCGGCAGCGTGATCCCGGGAGGTAGCGGGATTTCGGTCGGGAGCTTGAGATTTCTCAGATCACCGAGGTTGATGTCGGGGAGATCGAGACCGGTCAGCTCCTTGACCGGAATGATGATGTCGGGCACCGACGCGAGGAGCACCTCTGCGATCTGGGTCGGCACTGCTACTGACGTCGTTTCGTTCGCGGAACGTACATCGGACGTAGTGCTCGTGAAGCCGTAGACCGCAAAAGGACTTGCGACAGCCACTGCGGCTACAGCCCCGAGTACGAGCGAGGGCTTCGGTCGACGGTGTGGCAAGGGATTACTCCTCGGTTGTAGTTACTTGCGAGCGAACTTCAGGGCCGATGACGGCCGTGAACGGAATCCTTCAAAACCGGATCCGAGCAGGTCGGATGCCATGTTCTGGGGTTGAACTCCAGTTTTCGGACGCGTACGTCTGCAACTCGTGATGCTGGTGTGACTCGTGTGACTGGTGTTGCTAACTCCAAACACTCTTGCCACACTAGTCACAAAAGTCCATAACGCTCAACCTTAGGGTGAGACTTTAGTTAAATCGTTGTGGACTGGCCTGCGCGCGGAGTACCGACTTCGCGGACTCGTGAGGCCGGTAGCGATGAGGAGAGCATTGATGGCGAGAAGCGGAAGAAGCGGAACTGCAGGTAAGAAGCCTGTGTCCGGTCGCGCAGGTCGCTTTCTGGTGGGCGGACCCGGGAGGCGAACCTCACTGATGCGGGTCTCGGTCCTCGGACTCGTTCCAGCTCTCGCACTCGGCGTCGCGATCGGAGGTTTCACGCAAATCCGCGCTGACGAGCCGTCGATTTTGCACGCCGTCGCCGCCGATACACAATTCACGCTCTCCGGTCACGGCAACGGACACGGCCGCGGAATGGGCCAGTGGGGCGCTTACGGCTATGCCAAGAATGACGGGTGGTCCGGCGAGCGAATCCTCAGTCACTACTACGGCGGAACTGTCCTGGACTCCATTCCGCCCGCGCAGATGAGTGTGCGGCTCACGGCCCAGGACAACTCGACGCTCGACGTCTACTCCGACGCCGGCCTGGTGGTCAACGGCCAGCGCACCGCGCCCGGCGAGGCCGCCCACCTCACTGCACTGCCCGGTGGCGGTGCACAAGTGGTCGTCACCAGTGGATGTGGTGGTGGGGTCGTCTGGGAAGCGGTCACCGATCATCCGTGGGTGGACCCGGTGGATCTCGGTCCTGATCGACCCGCCGACCAGCTCCTGAAGCTGTGCGACAACGACGCGCCCTATCGTGGTGCCCTCGGCGTCGTGCTCGACAACGACTCGGCGCGGACGGTGAATCTTCTCGACATGGAGGATTACCTGCTCGGCGTAGTACCGGTGGAGGCAAAGGCGGAATGGGCCGATTCCGGTGGGGCCGAAGCACTCCGGGCTCAAGCCGTGGCAGCGCGATCGTACGCTGCAACCGAACATCGGTCCTCGTATGCCGACACCTGCGACACACAGGACTGCCAGGTGTACGGCGGGGCGGGTAAGGAAGATCCCCGCACCACCGAAGCGGTTCGCTCCACCGTCGGCGCCGTTCTGTCACGTGACGGCAAGATCGTGGCCACTGAATTCTCCTCGTCCACAGGAGGTTACAGCTCCGGCGGTGAGTTCCCGGCCGTCGAAGATCTTGGCGACGCACTGTCTCCCAATCACGATTGGACCGTGAATCTGACCGCAGGGCAGATTGCGGACGCCTTCGGGGTCGGCGCGCTGCAATCGCTCAAGATTCTCTCGCGCAACGGATTCGGCACCGACGGTGGACGAGTGACGGCAGTCGAGGTAGTCGGTACAAGCGGCACGGTCGGCGCGACCGGAATGCAGTTCCGTCAGAAACTCGGCCTGAAATCGGACTGGTTCACCATCGGTGACGGTGCGGGTGTGGTAGTGGCACCGGATTCGGAATCAACAGTGCCGGAATCCAATTCGCCATCCGAGGATCCATCGGGTACGGTTACGGAGACGCAGATCGAGAAGAAGTATCGGGAGCTCGGCGGTGAAACCGGCTCTCTCGGTGCTCCTGTCGGCCCGGAGATGCAGTTGCCCTCCGAAGCAGGCACTTTCCGTGTCTACGAAAACGGAACCATCATCTGGACAAAGGTTTTGGGTGCGCAGGTAGTTGATGCCAACGTGCTCCGCGAGTGGATACCGACGGGCGGAAGCTAGGGGAAGGTCGGTCGGTAGCGACTCGCACGTATCGACTCTGAAGGGTCTCCGCCGCAATCCGGTGGGGGCCCTTCAGGTCGCTTCAGGGGATATCGGTCGACTTGTCAGATGGTCGGAGCGTCGCCGAGCAGACGGTACTCGAGCCACAACTCCGCGCGTTCCGTGGGGGAGCCGAGATCGAGCTGAAGAAGGCTCTCGATCCGAGCGAGTCTGCTGCGCAACGTATGTCGATGAATATTCAGCGCTGTTGCCGCGGCGTCGCCCACCCCGTTGTGTGCCAGCCACATGGCCAATGTCCGGTAGAGATCGCTACCGCCCTTCGCTTCCAGAAGCGGGCGCAAGTGTGCCGCCGCGAATGCCGTCGAGCGATCCTGATCGAGAAACGCGGACAATCCACTCTCCGAGAGTTCGGCGAACCGCATCGAGGGCAGGTTGCGGGCGCCGGCCTCGGCTGCTGCCTGCGCGGCTTGGCGTCTGGCGCGCGAAAGATCGTCCCACCACAACATGTCCGACACGCCGACGGTTACGTCGATCTCCTTGACACGAGCGAGAATTCGTCCACTGTCCGTGGCCGAGACTACGGCGATCAGTGCGCCGTCGGTGATGCCGAAGGCCAGATCGCGGCTGAGGCCGTCGAGCAGTGAGACGGACACGCTCTCGAGCAGGCCGCTGGGACCCGCTACGTGGAAGACCTGGAAAGGTTCGACCGGAAATCCTCCCCATAGTTCACCGGAGATGTTGCGGGCGAGCGCATTCTGGCCTTCGAACAGTTGATGCATCGCAACGGTGCGCAAGTGGTTCATCGTCAACTGCGCATCTCGGGTCCGAGCCGTCATCAAGGTGAGCAGAGATGCGGCTGCGATGACGATGCCCTGATTCAGCGAACCGACGGCGCCAGGGCAACCGGCGACGAGGTATCCCATCAGCTTTCCCCTCGACGTCAGCAGGGGATGGGAGATGACGTCCTCGTTCTCACTCGTGAGGAAGCTGACCTCCATCGGGCGAGCATCGCGCTCAGGGGCCGTTCGCTCGATTCCCGCGGCCGCGGCGGTGTGCGAGATCTCGACGGTATGACCGGCCGAGTCCAGCAGTGCTGCCCATCCGCCGATCAATTCCGCCACCCGTCGTACGACTGCCCGGGTGCCGTTGACCGTCACCGCAGCCTGGAGCAGTCGCCGCAGGCTCTGGTAGTTGCTGCGCAGCGCTTTCATGTCGTCGTCGGATTGCGCCTTCGAGACCGCTTTGGTCAGCGCGATGAAGGGAGTTCGCAACGGGACATCGAGAAGGGGCACACTGAAACGGGTGGCCGCATCCACCAGAGTCTGCGGCGCCTGCTCGTATCCGAGGCCGGTTCCGAAACCGATTCCGGCAATTCCGGCCGCAACCAGGGTCCGTACGAAACGGGTCGTTTCCGCGGCCGTCGTCGGTAGTGACACCCCGGTGATGAGCAGTAGTTCGCCGCCGTCGAGGAAGGGCGTCGGATCGGGAAGTTCGGAGACATGTGCCCAGGTCAGGGTGCGATCGAGCTGGTCGTGCCCGGCCAGGACGCGGAGGCCGAACTGGTCGGTCGCACAGAGTTGGCGGAGCGTGATGGGCATGGGTCCAGTCTGGCACCCCGAACCCGCCACTTTGTAGTGCCTGCGGTCACGTTTGTACAAAGTGGAGCCTGACGCGAGCTTGCCGAAGGTCCGACACTGGCGCTATCGAAAATGCGCTCCAGCAGAGCGTCACCAAGATCCACCTCCCGAACAGCCCACAAGGAGTACTGATGTCCAGTACAGACCAGCCGGCACTTCAGCACACGCTGAAGAAGCGGCATCTGTCGATGATTGCGATCGCGGGCGTCATCGGCGCCGGACTGTTCGTCGGCTCCGGTGTGGCGATCCAGGAGACGGGCCCAGGCGTCCTGATTTCCTACGCACTCGCCGGCGTCGTCGTCATCCTCGTGATGCGCATGCTCGGTGAGATGTCGGCAGCGTCGCCGGAAACCGGCTCGTTCTCCTCGTACGCCGACAAGGCCATCGGCCGCTGGGCGGGCTTCTCGATCGGCTGGCTGTACGCGTGGTTCTGGATCATCGTGCTCGGCATCGAGGCCACCGCCGGTGCCCTCATCATGAATCGCTGGGTTCCCGGCGTTCCCCAGTGGACCTGGGCATTGATTCTGATGATCGTGCTGACGCTGACCAACATCATCTCGGTCAAGTCCTTCGGTGAGTTCGAGTTCTGGTTCGCGTCCATCAAGGTTGTCGCCATCATCGCGTTCCTCGGCATGGGTGTCGTGGCGATCTGCGGATGGATGCCGGGCGTCGAAGCACCCGGAATGACCAACCTGACCGGTCACGGCGGTTTCCTGCCGAACGGAACAGGAGCCATGCTCGCCGCAGTCCTTGTGGTCGTGTTCTCGTTCTTCGGCGCCGAAATCGCCACCATCGCCGCCGGTGAATCGGCCAACCCGCTCGAAGCCGTTCGCGCAGCCGTCAAATCCGTCGTCTGGCGAATCCTCATCTTCTACATCGGCTCGATCGCCGTTGTCGTCACGCTGCTTCCCTGGGACAGTGCGTCCGTCGCGCTCAGCCCGTACGTCGCCGTCATGGACTCCTACGGCATTCCGGCCGCAGGCAACATCATGGACGTCGTCGTCCTCACGTCGGTTCTGTCCTGCCTCAACTCCGGTCTCTACACCGCGAGCCGCATGATCTTCTCCCTCGCCGGTCGCGGCGACGCCCCCAAGTCGCTCTCACGCATCGAGAAGACCGGCGTACCCATGCGCGCGGTTCTGGTCTCGACGATCGTCGGCTTCCTGACCGTCGGCATGAACTACCTCTCCCCGGACAAGGTCTTCCTGTTCCTGGTCAACTCCTCCGGTGCGATCGCGCTGTTCGTCTGGCTCGTCATCTCGGTGTCCCAGTTGCGCACTCGCCGCAAGCTCGAAGCGTCGGGCCAGGAGCTGGAGCTGAAGATGTGGTTCTTCCCGTACCTGACCTACGCCACGATCGCAGCCATCATCGCGCTCTGCATCGGCATGCTCACTCTGGACTCGACTCGCAGTCAGATGTTCGTGTCCCTGGGACTCGCAGCGATCCTCGTGGGTATCGGGCTCTACCGCTATCGGAACGACAAAGACCCCGAAGACACCGAAGCCACCGAGACCGAGGTCGTACCGGTGGCCGAGAGCGCTCCCACACCCTGACACCAACGTCCCCATCTGCGAGATACTTCGATGTCCTAGTATCGGCCACGGACGAAGAAATCGACGTGAGCACAGCAGATGGGGACAATCATGACCACACCCGAACCGATCGTCATCGTCGACGGGGCCAGGACCCCCGTCGGTAGCTTCGGTGGCGTCTTCAAGGACGTCCCCGCACACGAGCTGGGCGCCGCAGCAGCCAAGGCCGCGCTGAGCCGCGCCGGCGTTGCACCCGAAGACATCGACGAGGTCGTCATGGGCTGCATCGGCCAGGTCGGCCCCGACGCCTACAACGCACGACGGGTGGGCATCGCCGCCGGGCTGCCCGAGAACGTCCCTGCCTACACCGTCAACCGCCTCTGTGGCAGCGGCCTGCAGGCCGTGTGGTCTGCGGCGATGCAGATGCGCTGGGGCGCAGCTGCCATCACCCTCGCCGGCGGCGACGAGAGCATGTCTCGCATGCCCTTCTACGACTTCGCTGCCCGATCCGGCTACAAGCTCGGCGATCGCAGCCTCGTCGACGGCACCGTCGCCATGCTCACCGACCCGTTCAGCAAAGCCCACATGGGCCGCACCGCCGAAGCCGTCGCCCGCAAGTACGGCGTCAGCCGCGAGCAGCAGGACGAGTTCGCCGTCGAATCGCAGCGCCGCGCCGCTACCGACGCAGCGAAGGCAGCATTCGCCGAGGAAATCACTCCCGTCGAGACCGGTGGTCGGCGCTCCGTCACAGTCACCGAGGACGAGCATCCCAAGCCCGGAACCACCGTCGAAACCCTCGCCAAGTTGCGCCCCGCATTCGAAGAGGGCGGATCCGTCACTGCCGGTAACGCGTCGGGCATCAACGACGGCGCCGGCGCACTCGTCCTCGCGACGGGCACCGAGGCAGCCAAGCGCGGCCTCACCGGACTGGTCACGCTCGAAACAGTCACGACAGCAGCCATGGAGCCCGGCCTGATGGGCTACGCTCCCGTGCTCGCTCTCGAAAAGCTCTTTGCGCAAACAGGATTGAAGCCCTCCGACATCGGCACCGCCGAGGTCAACGAGGCGTTCGCTTCGCAGGCCATCGCCGTCATCCGTGACAGTGGCCTGGATCCGGAGAAGACCAACCCGTACGGCGGAGCAATCGCCCTCGGACACCCGGTCGGCGCCACCGGAGCCATCCTGACCCTGCGCGCGGCCCGCGACATGGTCCGGCGCGACCTCGAATTCGGCATCGTCACCATGTGCATCGGCGGCGGACAGGCACTCGCAGCCCTGCTGAAGCGGGTCTGATCATGGCGACCAAGCGCAAGCCGTCGTGGCACGACGACGAGATCACCGCAGTAGCCGAACTGGCCCGTGGTTTCTTCGATCGTGAACTCATCGCCAAGCGTGAGCAGTGGGACGCTCAGCATCGCGTCGACCGATCCGTGTGGCTCGAAGCCGGCAAGCTCGGCCTGCTGTGCTGCTCGATTCCCGAGGAATACGGCGGGGGCGGTGGAACTTTCGCGCACGATCTCGCTGTCTTCGAGGCGCAGGGCTATTGCGGTGACTACGCACTCGGCAACTCGGTGCACAGTGGCATCGTCGCCCACTACGTCCTCGAGTACGGCAACGAAGAGCAGAAGAAGGCCTGGCTGCCTGGCATGGCCACGGGTGAAATCCTCGGCGCCATCGGAATGACCGAGCCCGGAACAGGTTCCGACCTCAAGGCCATCACTACCTCCGCGATCCGCGACGGTGACCACTACGTAGTGAACGGGTCGAAGACCTTCATCACCAACGGTGGCAGCGCCGACATGATCGTGCTCGCCGTCAAGACCGATCCCAAGGCCGGGGCCAAGGGAGTCTCGCTCTTGATCGTGGATCTTCGTGACTGCGAAGGCTTTGCCGTCGGCCGCGTGCTCGACAAAGTCGGTCAGCACGGCGCCGATACGTCCGAGCTGTCCTTCACCGACGTTCGCGTTCCGGTCTCGAATCTCCTCGGCGAGTCCGAGGGACTCGGTTTCGGCCAACTGATGGCGCAGTTGGTGCAGGAACGCCTCATCATCGGCGCGCAGGCCATCGGCACCATCGAGCGTGCAGTCGAGGAGACTGTCGCCTACACCAAGGCGCGTCAAGCGTTCGGGCACAGTCTCTTCGAGTTCCAGAACACCGCCTTCGAGCTGGCCGAGTGTCAGACGATCGCACGCACCTGCCGCGTGTTCCTCGACAATTGCATCGAGGATCATCTCAACGGCGAGCTGGACGGCGCCGACGCCGCCATGGTCAAGTACTGGCTCACCGAACAGCAATGCGCCGTCGTCGACCGGTGCGTGCAGCTTTACGGCGGCTACGGCTACATGCGTGAGTACCCGATCGCGCGCATGTACGAGGACTCCCGCGTGCAGAAGATCTACGCCGGTGCCAACGAAGTGATGAAGGGCATCATCGCAAAGAGTCTTTGATCACCGGCGTCGAAAACCATTGACACCGACCGGGCACCCACCGAGCATTTCGGTGGGTGCCCTTTGTGTGCCTACAAGCGGTATCGAGCTGTTCGGAAGGCAAACACTGATGAGCTTCACCATCGACGTCGGATCGGCGCGCATCACCCAACTGACCGAACTGGCGCACTGGCCGTTCCCGCCGCGAGAGCTTTTTCCCTACGCGGGTGAGACGGAGATCGAGGAAGTATCGGTGCGTCTGACACCGGAGTTCTTCGACGCGGAAAGCGGTGACCTCGTACTTGCCATCCACACCTACCTGGTGGAGATCGGCGGCAAGGCCATCGTCGTCGACACCGGCAACGGCAACAGCAAGCACCGGCCGAACCTCTTGCCGCATCACATGTTCGGCACCGACTACCTCCCGCGCTTCGCAGCCACCGGCGTTGCCGTGGACGACGTGGATCTGGTGGTCAGCACACATCTGCACCCCGATCACTGTGGTTGGAACACCAACCTCGACGCCGAAACCTGGCGGCCCACCTTTCCCCGCGCGACCTACATTTTCGACCGCACCGAACTGACCGCGCTCGAACAGCTCGCCGCCGACGGTCCACACGAAGGAGTGGTCTCGGATCTCGCACAGACCTTCGAGGACAGCGTCCGTCCCGTTCTGGACGGGGCGAAGTGGGCGGCAGTCGACGACGGTCATGTCCTGGCCGAGTCCGAAGGCACAAGCGTCGTCGTGCGCAGCGCGCCCGGTCACACGCCCGGTCACATCGTGATCGAGATTCGCACCGCCGACGGTGGCGCCGTCATCTCCGGCGACGTGATCCACCATCCGATTCAGTTTCTGTACCCGGACCTCAGCCAGGGCGGTGACGCTGACCCCGACATCGCCAGGGTCACCCGCCGCGCACTTCTCGAACGCTGCGCGTCGGAGGGACTCCTTCTACTTCCCGCGCACTTTCCGGTCGACGAACCGATCACCATCGGTTTCGATGCGACGGGTGTGCCGAGTGCCGTGGGTCTGGTCGGTCTCGCAGCGTCCTGACTTGCCGCATCGGCCCTGGTGACGCATCCAACCCTCGGCTTCCGAACAGGTCCGATACCCTGGTTCATCGTGACCGCTGCAAATTCAGAGACCGCCCGTGCCCAGTACGACCTGATCGTCGTCGGTTCGGGATTCTTCGGGCTGACCATCGCCGAGCGTGCCGCTACCCAACTGGGTAAGCGCGTGCTGGTGCTGGATCGCCGTCACCACCTGGGGGGAAACGCATACTCGGAGGCAGAGCCGGAGACCGGCATCGAGGTCCACAAGTACGGTGCCCACCTGTTCCACACCTCCAACAAGAAGGTCTGGGACTACGTCACCCAGTTCACGGAGTTCACGAACTACCAGCACCGCGTCTTCGCGCTGCACAAGGGACAGGCGTACCAGTTCCCGATGGGACTCGGCCTCGTGTCGCAGTTCTTCGGTCGGTACTTCACGCCCGAAGAAGCACGCGCCCTCATCGCCGAGCAGTCCAGCGAGATCGACTCGAAGGATGCCTCCAACCTCGAAGAGAAGGCGATCTCCCTGATCGGACGCCCGCTCTACGAAGCATTCGTGCGTGACTACACCGCAAAGCAGTGGCAGACCGACCCCACCGAGCTGCCCGCGGCGAACATCAGCCGCCTGCCGGTCCGCTACAACTTCGACAACCGCTACTTCAACGACACGTACGAGGGTCTGCCCGTCGACGGCTACACGGCGTGGCTCGAGAACATGGCAAAGGATCCGAAGATCGAGGTCCGCCTCGACACCGATTACTTCGACGTCCGCGACGAACTTCGCACCGCCAGCCCCGACGCACCTGTCATCTACACGGGCCCGCTCGACCGCTACTTCGACTACTCCGAAGGTTCGCTCGGATGGCGCACCCTCGACTTCGAGACCGAGGTTCTGCCCACCGGAGACTTCCAGGGCACCCCCGTCATGAACTACAACGACGCGGACGTCCCGTTCACCCGCATCCACGAGTTCCGTCACTTCCACCCGGAGCGCGAGTACCCGGCCGACAAGACCGTCATCATGCGTGAGTTCTCACGTGCCGCGGAGGCGAAGGACGAGCCGTACTACCCGATCAACACGCCCGAGGATCGCGAGAAGCTCGCCGCGTACCGCTCACGCGCCAAGAAGGAGACCGCGGAGAACAAGGTCCTCTTCGGTGGACGTCTCGGCACCTACCAGTACCTGGACATGCACATGGCAATCGCCAGTGCGCTGACCATGTTCGAGAACACCCTGCGCCCGCATCTCGAAACGGGTGCGGAATTGGCAGGGGAGAACGAATGAACGCACGTCATCTACTCGAAGGCGAAGACACCGTCACCGGCGACGAGGTGACCTACCTCGGCAAGTCCCTGCTCTCTCGGATCATCCTTCCCCGCGCCGGCGAACCACTCGACGTTCGCACGCTGTACCTGGAGGAAGCCTCGACCAACAGTCGTCGGGCGCACTCCACCTCGCGTACGTCCGTCGCGCTCGGAGCCGAGACAGAGGTCTCCTTCGCCACGTACTTCAACGCGTTCCCCGCCAGCTACTGGCGTCGCTGGTCCATCCTGAAATCTGTGGTCCTTCGGCTCGAACTGTCCGGACACGGCCGCGTCGATGTCTACCGTTCCAAGGCGGACTCCTCGCGAATTCACGTGGAAGGCAAGGAATTTGCCGACGGCGATGCCGCGGTCGAACTCGAGGTGGAACTGGCACCGTTCGAGGACGGCGGCTGGATCTGGTTCGACATCACCACTGATACAGCCGTAGTCGTAGAAAGTGGTGGCTGGTACGCGCCCGTCGAGGCTCCCGGCGAAGCGACGGTCGCCGTTGGTATTCCGACGTTCAATCGCCCGACCGACGCAGTCAAGGCTCTGGCTGCGCTGTCTTCGGATCCGCTGGTGTCGGACGTGATCAAGGCCGTCATCATGCCGGACCAGGGCACCCGCAAGGTGCGCGACGAACCCGGGTTCGCCGAAGCTGCTGCAGCACTTGGTGATCGGCTCGCCATTCACGATCAGGGCAACCTCGGCGGCTCCGGCGGATACAGCCGAATCATGTACGAGGCACTCAAGACCACGCAGTGCCAGCACATCCTGTTCATGGACGACGACATCGAGATCGAACCCGACTCGATCCTTCGCGCGCTCGCTTTCTCGCGCTTCGCGAAGTCGCCGATGCTGGTGGGTGGGCAAATGCTCAACCTGCAGGAACGCAGCCACCTCCACGTGATGGGTGAAGTGGTCAACCGCGGGATCTTCATGTGGTCTGCCGCGCCGAACGTCGAATACGACCACGATTTCTCCAAGAATTCGCTGCGAGATTCGAAACTGCTGCACCGCCGCATCGACGTCGACTTCAACGGCTGGTGGATGTGCATGATCCCGCGCCAGGTCGCGGAAGAACTCAAGCAGCCGCTGCCTCTGTTCATCAAGTGGGACGACTGCGAATACGGTTTGCGCGCAAAGGAAGCCGGATACCCGACCGTCACGTTGCCCGGTGCCGCGATCTGGCACATGGCCTGG
Organism: Rhodococcus sp. NPDC056506; assembly: GCF_042794945.1. NCBI lineage: Bacteria > Bacillati > Actinomycetota > Actinomycetes > Mycobacteriales > Nocardiaceae > Rhodococcus > Rhodococcus sp. NPDC056506. Next base: position 206,266 of record NZ_JBHTSW010000001.1, read on the forward strand.
AGCGACAAGGACGACGCCATCGACTGGCAGGCGTACTTCCACCTCCGTAACCGTCTGGTGGTGGCCGCGCTCCACATGCCGGGCAACGGCCGCGGCCTTGTCGTCAACACGGTGAAGGCGACTCTCAAGCACCTGCTGTGCCTCGAGTACTCCACCGTCGCGATCCAGAACAAGGCAATCGCGGACTTCCTCGCCGGACCGGAACACGTCGCGAACATGCTGCCGACGGCACTCGGTGAGGTCCACGCGCAGCGCAAGGAGTACCCCGACGCCGTCGTGGTGCCCTCCGCGACCGCGCTACCGCTGCCCTCCGGCGCCGAGGTCGGGGACGTGAGCGCGCCGACCAATCCGGTCGCGAAGATCGTCCGCGTCGGCAAGGCCGTGGTACACAACCTCAAGCCTGCGCACCCGGAGCATCACGAGCGTCCTCAGCTCAACGTGCCGACCATCGACGCCAGGTGGTACCTGCTCTCACAGGTCGACGGCGTCACCGTCACCACCGCCGACGGCCGCGGCGTCGTCTACCGCAAGCGCAACCCCAAGCAGGCCCTCGAACTGCTCAAGGAAGCCATGCGTTTGCGGCGCGAGCTCGCCGCACGTTTCCCTGAGCTCAAGAAGCAGTACCAGGACGCCGTTCCTTCACTGACCAGCACGGAAAGGTGGGAACGTGTCTTCGGTATCTCCTGAAGTACAGATTCTGGCCGGAATTCAATCGACCGTCGGGCAACTGCCCGGAGCTGTCAAGGTCGCCCGCGGTATGTCTCACTTCGGTGAGCACTCCCTCGGGTGGATCGCGATCGCTGCCGTCGGAGCTGCCGTGGACAAGCCGCGTCGACGCGAATGGGCCGGAGCAGCTGTCGGAGCATTCGGTGCACACGCCGCCTCCGTGGTGATCAAACGAGTCGTCCGGCGCAAGCGGCCTTCAGATCCGTCGGTGCAGGTCAACGTCTCGACACCGAGCAAGCTCAGCTTCCCGTCTTCACACGCGACGTCGACGACGGCAGCGGCTGTGCTGATCGGTCGACTTACCGGGCTACCCTTACCGGCGTTGCTGGTGCCCCCGATGATGCTCTCGCGTCTGGTCCTGGGAGTTCACTACCCGACCGACGTACTCGCCGGAGCGGCACTGGGAGCCGCATCCGCGGCGGTAGTTCGCCGGGTCGAAGAAGCCAGAGCCGAACAGAAATGTGGAGATAAATGAGCGAGGAACCGGCTACGGTCAGCGGACCCCCGAAGTCGCTGCCCGCCGGCATCGTCAAGGCGCTTCGCCCACGTCAGTGGGTCAAGAACGTCCTTGTGCTGGCAGCGCCCATCGCGGCCGGAACCGCCACCGAAGCCGACGTGCTCCTGCCCGTCGCGCTGGCGTTCGTCGTGTTCTGTATGGCGGCATCGGGCATCTACCTCGTCAACGACGCGATGGACGTCGAAGCCGACCGAGCACACCCCACGAAGAGGTTCCGCCCCATCGCGGCCGGAGTTCTGCCCGTCAATATCGCCTACGGCATGGCAGTCGTACTGCTGGCCGGCGCGATCGGACTGTCCTTCCTGGCCAACTGGCAACTCGCCGTGGTCATGGGCGTGTACATCGTCATTCAGCTCGCGTACTGCTTCGGTCTGAAGCATCAAGCCGTCATCGACATCTGCATCGTCTCGTCCGGCTTCCTGCTCCGAGCGATCGCCGGTGGCGTTGCCGCCGAGATCGATCTCTCGCAGTGGTTCCTGCTGATGATGGCGTTCGGTTCGCTCTTCATGGCCGCAGGCAAGCGCTACGCCGAGCTGCAGTTGGCCGAGAAGACCGGCGCGAAGATCCGTAAGTCCCTCGAGAGCTACACGATGACGTACCTGCGTTTCGTGTGGACGATGGCAGCGACGACGCTGGTCCTCTGCTACGGACTGTGGGCGTTCCAACAGGACGCCATCAAGGGCACCAACTGGTACGCCATCTCGATGGTGCCGTTCACCATCGCGGTGCTGCGATACGCGGTGGACGTCGACGGCGGCGAAGCCGGAGAGCCTGAGGAGATCGCGCTCGGTGACCGGGTGCTGCAACTCCTCGCGATTGCGTGGATCGGAGTAGTGGGTGTCGCTGTCTACCTCGTCTGAGCCACGCACCGAGGCCGACCCGCACGTCGACACTGCGGCGAATCGCACCACCCTCAGTCGAGGAGTTTTTCTCGGCGGGGTGGTGCTTGCTGCTGCCCTCATGTTCTGGGGTGCGTGGGAGCGTCGCTGGATCGCCGACGACGGACTGATCGTCTTACGAACCGTCCGCAATCTGCTGGCGGGAAACGGCCCGGTCTTCAATGCGGGTGAGCGTGTCGAGGCGAACACGAGTACCGCGTGGACGTACATCGTCTACGCGTTCAGTTGGCTCACACAGATCCGCCTCGAATACGTCGTCCTGACGATCGCGCTCGTGCTCTCGACGGCCGCCGTCGTGCTGGCGATGCTCGGCACCGGTCGTCTGTACCGCGGCGTTCGGCCGTCGGCGGGAGGAACGATCCTGCTGGTCCCGGCAGGTGTTCTCGTCTACATCGCGGTCCCGCCTGCGAGAGATTTCGCCACGTCCGGGCTCGAAACGTGCCTGGTGATCTTCTGGATCGCGCTCCTGTGGCTACTGCTCGTTCGGTGGGCTCAGGCGTCGACGCCGTCCACGGCGTCGATCCTGACTCTCTCGTTCGTGGCCGGTCTCGGACCACTGGTTCGACCCGAGATGGCGATTCCCGGTGCTGCCGCGTTGATGATGATCGTTCTCTCCGCCGGCTTGACCTGGAAGATTCGCACGCTGATCGTGGTCGTCGCCGGATTTGTCCCGGTGGCCTATCAGATCTGGCGAATGGGCTATTACGCCTTGCCGTACCCGAATACCGCGGTGTCGAAGGACGCCGGTGGCGCGAAGTGGGCGCAGGGTTTTGCGTACCTGTGGAACCTCGTCGGGCCGTACCTTCTCTGGTTGCCGTTGCTGTTCCTGCTCGTCGGTGCGCTGCTGCTCGTGTGGCGAAGCCGAGCGGATGCACCTGCCACCGCCACCGATCAACCAGCACGTCCCCTGTGGCAGCGCTTTCAACAGTTCCTGCGTACCCCGCGGGCGATTGTCACCTTCATTCTCGGCAGTGGGCTGATCCTCGGGATCTACTCGCTGCGCGTCGGCGGCGACTTCATGCACGGCCGCGTCCTGTTGCCGGTGCTGTTCTGTCTGCTCATCCCGGTCGCGGTCATTCCGTTGCGGGTGCCCGCTCGGTCAGCGTTCGGCAGTAACCGAGACACCGCAATCTTCGGTGTCTCGGCGGTGCTGTGGATCGGCACGATCATCTGGGCTTTCTTCGCCGCCAACACGACGGGTATGCCGGAAGGCTCCGTGGTGGGTCGCTCGGGAATCGTCGACGAGCGCGCGTTCTACGCACTCAACACCGGTCACAAGCACCCGATCCTCGCCGAGGACTACCTCGACTATCCGCGGATGCGTGCCATGGTCGAGACCATCGCGCGCACCCCGGAGGGTGGGCTGCTGCTGCCGTCGGCGAGCTACGACTCCTGGTTCGTCGTCCCACCGCCCGGACCGCTCGAAGAGCCGGCCGAGCACGTCGTCTTCTTCCTCAACCTCGGAATGACGAGCATGAACGTCGGCCTCGACGTCCGCGTGCTCGATCAGATGGGGCTGGCGTACCCGCTGGCAGCTCACACCGAGCGACTCGAGGACGGCCGGATCGGGCACGACAAGAATCTCTATCCGGACTGGGTAGTCGCGGACACGGGAATGATCGACGTTCGCCCGTGGCTGCCGTTCTTCCTCGACGAGGACTGGGTTGCGGACGCGAAGCTGGCCATCACCTGCCCGGAAACGCAGGAGCTGCTGACGTCGTACCGCTCCGAGCTGACCTGGGCCCGATTCAAACAGAACTTTCAGCAGGCATTCGACTTCGCGAAGTACCGATTCGACCGGGTTCCGGCCTACGAATTGGAACGCTGCGGGCTCGTGCCACCGGAGTCACCCAGGTGATGTGATCAGCATCACCGACGGTTGAAGGTTTGAATATTTCGATTCAGTAACACCGAATCGATTGGCCACGATGTACTCGAAGACGATTCACCTAACCTGAATCGCCCCCCCCAGGGGTGACGACGGTGTCGCTCGCGGACTGGGACGTAACGGTCTGTCTATTTGTCACAGCTGAACCTGTGACATAAAGTCCAGCGAGCGCAGTGTGACTTGGAAGAGGTCCGCTGCCGACCTGAACTCGTTCAGGCTGGCAGAAAAGCCTGTTCCCCGACGGAATCCGCCGGAACCACTCACCGAGTGGGTGCCGCAGACGAAGAGAGAGAGCAGTATCCATGCGTTTTGCCAGAAAGAGGCTGACCCAGCGCCTCAAGCACCGAGCGTTGGCCATCGGTGCCGCAGCACTTGTGCTTCCCCTTGCTGCAGGTGTTGCCGGTAGTGCTGTCGCCTCTGCTGCGCCCGCGCACACTGCTCCCAGCCGCACCGTCCAGTCGGGCGGATACGACGAGCTGTGGGTGCCCTCCTCGATGGGCAACATCAAGGTCCAGGTCCAGTGGGCCGCTCGCGGCGGAAACGCTGCTCTTTACCTCCTCGACGGCCTGCGTGCGCGTAACGACGCCAACGCGTGGAGCTTCGAGACCAATGCGATGGACCAGTACCGCAACGACAACATCACCCTCGTGATGCCCGTCGGTGGCGAGTCCAGCTTCTACAGCGACTGGTATGCACCGTCGAACTTCAACGGCCAGCAGATCACGTACAAGTGGGAAACCTTCCTCACGCAGGAACTCCCCAACTTCCTCGCGAACTACGGCGTTTCGCCCACCAACAACGCGGTTCTCGGTCTCTCGATGGGTGGCAGCGCCGCTCTGACGCTGGCTGCTTACCACCGTGACCAGTTCAAGTTCGCCGGTTCGCTGTCGGGCTACCTGAACATCTCGGCTCCCGGCATGCGCGAGGCAATCCGCGTCGCAATGCTCGATGCCGGTCGCTTCAACGTCGACTCCATGTGGGGACCGCCGTGGAGCCCGTCCTGGCTGCGCAACGACCCGTTCGTCTTCGCGCCGCGTCTGCAGGGCCTGTCGATGTACATCTCGTCGGCAAGCGGCCTGCCGGGTGAATACGACCACCCGCGCGCACCGATCGACTACTACAACACGGCTAACGGCATGGGCCTCGAAGCTCTCGCCCTGGTCAACACCCGTGCATTCCAGATCCGCATGAACTCGCTGGGTATCCCGGCCACCTACAGCTTCCCGTCCAACGGAACGCACTCGTGGCCGTACTGGTCGGCAGAGCTGTGGAAGGCTCGCGGCCAGATCCTCGACACCATGAACGCTTGGTGATCGTGCGCGATCCCGTGACCTAGTCACTTCACCAGTGCCGTTCCGGACTCCTCGAAGGAGAACCGGGACGGCACTTGTGTATTCAGGTGCTGCACGAGCGCCGGATGTCAGTAACAATTGCACCACCAGTAACAGCGCGGCTACCCCAAGCGGGGATCGTTTGCGTGTAGAAATAGTTTCAACGGGGGTCTGGCCGCTCAGGCGGCTCCACGATCGACGCGCGGACCGAACGTAAGGAAAGAGAGTGAGCTCATGCGAGTAGGCCTTGCCACGGAGGACCGTCGCCGGTCCCGGGCAACCTTCCGGACAAAGGTCGTCGGCGCACTGGCAGCGATGCTGGTTCTGCCGATCGCCGCGGGCTTGACGACGGCTGGAACCGCGGCAGCCGCGCCGGCACCTGCTCAGGCCGCACCGGCCGCTACCCAGAACCCCACCGGCGCAGCGGTCACGAAGGTCGACTGGCTCAGTGAGCGTCGCGTCGCGCTGTGGGTGAACTCTCCCGCGATGGGCATCCCGATTCAGGTGCAGATCCTCTTGGCCCGCGATTGGAACGTCAATCCGTCGGCCAGCTTCCCCTCGGTCTGGATGCTCGACGGTCTTCGCGCGACCGACAACGAGAACGCCTGGACTTACGAAACCGACGCAGAGTCCTTCTACGCCGACAAGAACGTCAACGTCATTCTTCCCGTCGGCGGTCAATCCAGCTTCTACTCCGACTGGCTCCAGCCCGACAACGGCAAGAACTACCAGTGGGAGACGTTCCTGACCAAGGAACTGCCCTCCATCCTCGAAAAGGACTGGCGCACCACGCAGACGCGCGGAGTCGTCGGACTGTCGATGGGCGGAACGTCCGCGATGTTCCTCACGGCGCGTAACCCCGGCTTCTTCAAGTTCGCGGCTTCGCTGTCCGGCATCCTCACCACCACTTCGCTCGGCATGCCTCAGGCAATCCAGTTCGCGATGACCGACGCCGGTGGATACAACTCGGCCGCGATGTGGGGACCGCCGTCCAACGCGCAGTGGGCTGCACACGATCCGTACGCGCTCGCCGAGAAGCTCAAGGGCGTCAGCCTGTACGTCTCCAGCGGTAGCGGTACGACCGGCCCGTACGACCAGCCGTCGGGAATTCCCGGTGTGAGCACCAACTACGCAGGCATGGGCCTCGAGATCCTCGCTCGCCTGACCTCGCAGACCTTCGCGACCAAGCTGAACCAGCTGGGAATCCCCGCGCAGGTCAACTACCGCCCGTCCGGTACCCACTCGTGGCCGTACTGGCAGTTCGAGCTTCATCAGCTGTGGCCGCAGTTGGCCAACGCCATCGGCGTCGAGGTCGAGAAGCCGGCGTGCGGCACGTCGGGTGAAATCGGTGCGACGGCTGCAGCCAACGGTTGGATCGGCGACTGCATCACGCCCGAGTACAGCGTCGCGGGTGGCCTGGCACAGGACTTCCGCAACGGTCGCATCTACTTCACCAGTGGAACGGGCGCTCAGCCTGTCGCCGGTCGTATCGCCGGCGCGTACATGAACACCGGAGCAGCGGCCGGCCCGCTCGGCTTCCCGCGTACACCCGAACTCGGTACGCCCGACGGACGCGGACGCTTCAACCACTTCCAGAACGGCTCCATCTACTGGACCCCGCAGACCGGCGCTCACCCCGTCAGCGGCGACATCCTCGCCGAGTGGTCCGCACAGGGATGGGAAGGTGGCCCGCTCGGCTACCCGACCGCCGACGAGATCGCGACCCCCGGCAAGCCCGGCAAGGTCCAGGGATTCGAGATCGGCGCAATGTACAGCAGCGCCAACGGAACTCACGCGGTTCTCGGAATGATCATGGGCAAGTACGGCGAACTCGGCTGGGAGAACGGCTGGCTCGGATTCCCGAAGTCGAACGAGGTTCCGATCAAGGACAACGGACGCTTCACCGAGTTCGAGGGCGGCAACATCTACTGGAGCCCCGGCACCGGTGCTTGGTCCGTCGAGAACGGCCCGCTCTTCGACGGTTGGAAGAGCGTCGGATACGAAGGTGGACGACTCGGATTCCCGATCAGTGACAAGTTCGACATTCCCGGTGGTGTCCAGCAGAACTTCCAGTTCGGCTACATCACGGTGATCGGTGACAAGACAGAAGTTCACTAACTCACAGTGGTGCACGACGGGCGGGCCCGATCACGGATCGGTGCCCGCCCGCGTGCGTTGCGTAACCTGTTGATGGACTTTCGACTGAAGGCAAGGACGGACATTGATGTCGCTTTTCTCGGGTAACCGAAACACTTGTGCACGCGCGATCGCGGTCGGCGCCCTGGCGCTCGCCACGGGTGGCGCACTTGTCGCGTGCGGTAGTGACGACTCCACTGCAACCTCCAATCCGGTCACCACGACGTCCGCTGCGGCTTCGTCCTCGAGCGGTTCGGCGTCTGCGTCCGCCTCGGCGACCACGACGGCATCGGCCGCGCCCACCAGTCCGGGAGCCGCGGCCACCGCGCCGCCGGAACAGCCGCAGAGCATCGAGGGCTTCCCGGGTCCCACAGTCGTCGAGGTCAGCCCCGAGGCACAGAAATTCCTCGACGGACTGAAGGCGAAGGGCATCACCCCGGCCGGTGACGGCAGCATCGCCGTCAACACGGCCAATTACATCTGCGCTGCCGGTCCTCAGACCGACGACGAGGTCCTGACCTTCGTGACCGCCTTCGTCGGCCAGGAAGCGTCGGCGGAAGGCAAGCAGATCACTCCCGATCAGGCAGGTGCGAACGCTCAGATCTACATCGACGTCGCCAACGCCACCTACTGCAAGTAGGAGCGGGAAATGGCGAGGTCTGGAAAGCGTCGTGGGTGCCTGATCCCGCTGCTGATCATTCTTGTGGTCGCAGCGGTCGTGATCGGCGGTTGGTACATCCTGGCCGGGCGGGTGCCTTCGCCGACTCCGATCCCGCCGAGTCCGGAGCCTCCGGTGTCTCAGCCGGCCAGTTGCCCCGATGTCCAGGTGGTAGCCATACCCGGTACGTGGGAGTCGAGCGCTACCGACGACCCGTACAACCCGACGGCCAATCCGGCGTCGTTGATGCTGAACGTGACCCGTCCTCTGCAGGAGAAGTTCGATACTTCACGGGCCGACGTCTACACCGTTCCGTATGTCGCACAGTTTTCGAATCCGGTTGCGATCCCGCCGGACGGACAGCAGTCCTACAACAACAGTCGGGCCGCGGGAACTGCTGCGACTAACGACTTTCTGATCAAGCGGCACGCCGAGTGCCCGCTCACGAGCTACGTCCTGACCGGATTCTCCCAGGGAGCGGTGATCGCGGGTGACGTCGCAGCGAGTATCGGTGACGGCAGCGGCGCGGTGCCTGCCGATCTGGTTCTGGGCGTCGGCTTGATTGCCGACGGTCGGCGCGATCCGGCGTTCGGAAACACCGTTGGCCCAAGCGTTGCCGGTGTCGGCGCCGAGTTGTCGCTGAACGGGCTGAAGCTTCCCGGTCTCACGATGACCGGCCCGAGGCCTGGCGGTTTCGGTGACCTCAACGACCGGACCTATCAGATCTGTGCGCCCAGTGACGGTATCTGCGACGCTCCGGCCGCTGCTCTCAATCCGACGAACTGGTTGAGTTCGGCACCGCGACTGCTCGAGTACTACAACAATCCTGTGCACGCGATGTACAACTCCTTCCAAGTTGATCCGAACGGCACGACGGCCACCCAGTGGATGGCACAGTGGGCTGCGGAGAAGATCGACGCCGCGCCGACGCCGCCCCACAGTTGAGTCACCGCCGCACTGTTGATTCGTCACAATCGGGCGTCTCGGGAGTTCGCTCGCGGGTAATCTGCTCGTTTGGTCCCGGTAGAGTGCTGCACGGTCCGGGGGCTTCCTCTACAGTGCTGTCACGTAAGTGACTGGCGAGTAGGTTCGGTTTGTCCGAGTTTTTAGTTCGAGTACGACGTACGTGTCCATCACAGGAGATCGATATATGAGTTCCACCCACGGCAGCGATGCCCGACGCAAATTCCGGTTTGCGGCCGGTGGCGAGGGCAACGCCGAAGAGGGTGGTGCGCGACGTTTCGTCAAGCTTGCGCAGAAGGCCGAGGAACTCGGCTACGACTCGTTCATGATTCCGGATCACCTGGGTAATCAGGTCGGCCCGATCGCCGCTCTCGGAGCGCTCGCGGTGGCCACGGACAAGATCCGTCTCGGCACCGCCGTGTTGGCCAACGGCTTCCGCCATCCAGCTGTACTGGCGAAGGACGCGGCGACGATCGATGTGCTGTCCGGCGGCCGACTCGAACTCGGCATCGGTGCGGGCTGGATGAAGGAAGAGTTCGACAAGGGCGGCATCGCATACGAGAGCCCGGGCGTTCGTATCGAGAAGCTCGAGGAGTCTCTGCAGATTCTCGACGTTCTGCTGCGCGGGCAGGAATGCACTTTCGAAGGCAAGCACTATCAGGTGCGCGGCCTCAAAGGCAGCCCCCGACCGCGGCAGGGCCCGCGGCCACCGATCATCGTGGGCGGCGGCGGCCCGAAGATGCTAGCTCTCGCGGCGAAGTACGCGGACATCATCTCGGTCGCCACACCGACCAACCGTGACGGGCGCCTTCTGCTCTCCGGAATCACGATGGAAAAGACCATCGAACGTGTCGAGCGGATCCGCGAAGCCGCCGGCGAGCGTTTCGATGAGATCGAACTCAACTGGACCATCACCATGATCATGATCACCGACGATCGAGAGCAGGCTGCCGAGATGGCAATCGCCGCTCTGGAACAAGGTTTTCCGCCGAACATCGAAGTGGATCGTAAGCTGAGCGTGGAGGAGTTGCTGAACTCTCCCTACCTGGCTGTGGGCACTTTCGAGGAAATCGCAGACCAGATTCGACTGGTCCGCGAAAAGACGTCGATGTCGTACGTCGGGGTCTTCCCGACGCAGATGGAAGCGTTCGCCCCGATCATCCCGTTACTGGCGGGCGAGTAGGCCGGAGAATACGGACGATGCGAATCTGTAACATATCGATGGTTTGGGATCGATGAAGTGATTCAGGTGAGTTGCGCACAAAGTGCGATTCGATTGATCGAAGATGGACCCGAGAGAGCGAAGGAAGTCTGGGGCGCAGGCATGAAGGACAGTGCTTGTGTGATCGCTTCGGAGGAGATGGAATGAACGCGCTGTTCGATGGCTTTCTCGACGAGAAGGGCCAGATCCGCCTGCAACCAGGCTTCACGCTGGTCGACTACGTCGAGCAACACTCGCGTGTCAACGCGGACGAGCTCGCGTATCGGTACATCGATTACTCACGCGAGCGTGACGGTGAAGCCCTGGAGCTGACCTGGGAGCAGTTCGGTGTGCGTCTGCGGGCTGTTGCAGCCCGTCTGCAGCAGGTCACCAAGCGCGGGGACCGTGTTGCGATTCTTGCGCCGCAGGGGCTCGACTACGTCATTTCGTTCTTCGCGGCCATTCAGGCCGGTTCCATCGCGGTGCCGCTCTTCGATCCGGACGAGCCCGGTCACAGCGACCGTCTCCACGCTGTTCTCGGTGACTGCAAGCCGACCGCGATTCTGACTGCCGCATCGTCGGCAGCCGGTGTTCGTCAGTTGTTCCGCTCGCTTCCCGCTGCCGAGCGACCGCGCATCATTGCCGTCGACGCGATTCCCGACACCGTCGGTGAAACGTGGGTTCGCCCCGACATCGAGCTCGACGACATCGCGTACCTGCAGTACACCTCCGGTTCGACCCGAGTTCCCGCCGGTGTGGAGATCACCCACCGCGCTGTGGGAACGAATGCGCTCCAGATGGTCGATTCCATCGAGCTCAACGAGGACTCACGCGGCGTCACGTGGCTGCCGCTGTTCCACGACATGGGCCTGCTGACGGTCATCCTGCCTGCTCTGGGCGGCAAGTACATCACCATCATGAGCCCGCGCGCTTTCGTGCAGCGGCCGTACCGGTGGATCAAGGAACTTGCTGCGGTGTCCGACGGCGCCGGCACTTTTGCTGCTGCTCCCAACTTCGCGTTCGAGCATGCTGCCGCACGCGGCTTGCCGAAGGACGGCGAGACACTCGACCTGAGCAACGTCATCGGACTGATCAACGGCAGTGAGCCGGTCACGACGTCGTCGATGCGCAAGTTCAACGAGGCTTTTGCTCAGTACGGTCTGCCCAAGACTGCGATCAAGCCCTCGTACGGCATGGCCGAAGCGACGCTCTTCGTCTCCTCCACCAAGCATTCCGACGAGGCCAAGGTCATCTACGTCGACCGCACGGAACTCAACAAGGGCCGCATGGTCATCGTCGACCAGTACTCCGAGAACGCGATCGCGCAGGTCTCCTGTGGGTACGTCTCGCGCAGTCAGTGGGCGGCGATCGTCGATCCCGAGACGCTGACCGAGGTTCCCGACAATCACGTCGGCGAGATCTGGCTGCACGGCGAGAACATCGGCATCGGCTACTGGGGACGCCCCGACGAGACGGCCGAGACCTTCCACAACAAGCTGGACAACCGGTTGAGCGAAGACAGCCACACCGAGGGCACACCGGCGGATGCCAATTGGATGCGTACCGGCGACTTCGGCGTCTACGTCGACGGCGAGCTGTACATCACCGGTCGCGTCAAGGACCTCGTGATCGTCGACGGCCGCAATCACTACCCGCAGGACCTCGAGTCTTCGGCTCAGGAAGCCAGCCCCGCTCTGCGTCCCGGATTCATCGCTGCGTTTGCCGTACCGGCCAACCAGTTGCCTTCTGTCGTGTTCTCCAACACGCATTCGGGTCTGAAGTTCGACGACGACGATTCCTCGGAGCAGCTGGTCATCGTGGCCGAGCGTGCTCCTGGTGCAGGCAAGGCGGATCCGCAGCCGATCGCGGACACCGTGCGTGCGGCGATTTCTTCCCGTCACGGCGTCACGGCCCGAGACATCCTGCTCGTTCCTGCCGGTTCGATTCCGCGTACGTCCAGCGGCAAGATCGCTCGCCGCGCGTGTAAAGCGAGCTATATCGAGGGAACGTTGCGAGGCGGCTATCAGCAGACCGCATTCCCCGATAGCGTTTGAGGAGCAGTCCCTTCATGATCGGTGGCTTGGTGAGTTGATGGTTGAACAAGATGGTGCGCAGAGCAAAGACGTTGTGAGCGAGATGAGTGTCGCGCAGTTGCGTGAGTGGCTTCGCAACTGGATCGCCAACGCGACCGGTCAGCCGGTGTCGACGATCACGGACGACCGCCCGATGGAAGAGTTCGGGCTCGCTTCACGCGACGCAGTTGCGCTGAGCGGCGACATCGAGGATCTGCTCGGCGTCACGCTGACCGCCACGGTTGCCTACCAACACCCCACCATCGCTTCGCTGGCGACTCGGATCATCGAAGGTGAGCCCGAGGCGCCGGAGGAGACCATCGACGCGTCGTACTACGTCTCAGGCGCCGCGACGGACGCTCACGACATCGCCATCGTCGGACTCTCCACAAGATTCCCCGGTGCCGGGCACACGCCTTCGGACATGTGGGAAATGCTGGCGGCCGGACGCGACGGCATCAGCGACCTCCCCGAGGACCGCTGGGCCGAGTTCATGTCAGACCCCGCCATCAAGGCTGCGGTCGAGAACGCCAACACCAAGGGCGGGTACCTCGACGACGTCAAGGGTTTCGACGCCGAGTTCTTCGCGATGTCTCCGCTCGAGGTCGTCAACGTAGATCCGCAGCAGCGCCTCGCTCTCGAACTCGCGTGGGAAGCACTCGAGCACGCTCGCATTCCGGCCAGTGGGCTCAAGGGCAAGCAGGTCGGTGTTTTCATCGGCAGTTCCGCCAACGACTACCAGCTGCTCGCGGTCAGTGATCCGACGACGGCGCACCCGTACGCGCTGACCGGAACGTCGACGGCCATCGTCGCGAACCGGGTCTCGTACTTCTTCGATTTCCGTGGACCGTCCATCGCTCTGGACACCGCGTGCTCGTCTTCGCTGGTTGCCGTTCACGAGGCTGTGCGCTCGCTGCGCAGCGGCGATTCCAACATCGCGCTGGCCGGTGGCGTCAACATGCTGCTGGCCCCTCCCGGAACTCTCGGTTTCGATCAGACCGGGATGCTCGCTCCCGACGGCAAACTGCGTGCCTTCTCCGCTCAGGCTCAGGGAATCGTTCGCAGCGAGGGTGGTGGACTCGTTGTGCTCAAGCGCCTCGAAGACGCCGAGCGTGACGGCGATTCCATCCTGGCGGTGATCGCCGGATCCGCGATCAACCAGGACGGCCGTTCCAACGGTCTGCTCGCGCCCAACCCCGATGCCCAGGCCGACGTGTTGCGTTTCGCGTACCGCGACGCCGGCATCGTGCCGACCACCGTCGACTACATCGAGGCTCACGGAACGGGTACCGATCTCGGTGATCCCATCGAGGCCGACGCTCTCAGCCGAGTTGTCGGTCGTGGCCGTGACGACGACAAGCCGGCACTGCTCGGTAGCGCGAAGACCAACTTCGGGCATCTGGAAGCAGCTGCAGGCGCCGCCGGCCTGATCAAGGTCGTTCTGGCGATGCAGGAAAACAAGATTCCCGCGACGATCAACTACCTGGGCCCCAACCCGCACATCGACTTCGAGAAGGCGCACCTGCAGGTGACGCCCGAGGCCACCGACTGGCCGCGTTACACCGGTAAGGCCGTCGCCGGTGTTTCCGGCTTCGGTTTCGGCGGAACCAACGCCCACGTCGTGGTTAAGGAATACGTGCCTGCCGACGCCGTCGTCGAAGAACCGGTTGTGGATGCCCCGGTCGTGGACGAACCGGCAGCAGAGGACGAGATCACGGTTGTGCTGGCCGTGTCCGGCGCGCTGCCTTCGCGTCGTCGCCGCGCAGCTGCCGATCTGGCCGACTGGCTCGAGACCGAAGAGGGAAGCAAGACGCCCCTCGCCGACGTCGCCCGCACACTTTCGCGTCGCAACCACGGACGCTCGCGCGCCGCTGTTGTGGCGAAGACGCGGTCCGAGGCCATCAGCTCGCTGCGCGCTGTCGCCGCGGGCAAGCCGGCCCAGGGCGTCTTCTCGGCCGACTCGCCGTCGCCCAAGGGTGCGGTGTGGGTGTTCTCGGGCTTCGGCTCGCAGCACCGCAAGATGGCCAAGCAGTTGTACACGGAGAACGCGGCCTTCAAGGCAGCCGTCGACGAGGTCGACGCGCTGATCCAGGACGAGGCCGGTTACTCGATGGTCGAGATGTTCCTCGACGATTCGATCGAGTACAACGTCGAGACCGCACAGGTGGGAATCTTCACCATCCAGGTCGGTCTGGCTGCGTTGCTGCGCCACCACGGAGCCGAGGCCGAAGCCGTGGTTCCGCACTCGATGGGTGAGGCCGCTGCCGCGTACGTTTCCGGCGGTCTGAACCTGGAAGACGCTGTCCGCGTGATCTGTTCACGTTCACGGCTGATGGGTGAGGCCGAGGGCGCACTTGTCGGTGACGACATCCGTCTGATGGCACTGCTCGAGTACAGCGCATCCGAGATCGAGGCGCTGCTGCCCACGTACCCCAAGCTCGAGGTCTGCGTTTACGCAGCTCCGACGCACACGGTGATCGGTGGACCGCAGCCGGACATCGAGGCGATCGTCGCTGCCGCCGAGGCCGACGGCAAGATGGCGCGTGTCCTGCAGACCAAGGGCGCCAGCCATACGTCGCAGGTAGATCCGTTGCTCGGCGAACTCGCCGCGGAGTTGGCCGGTATCGAGCCGACCACGTTGAAGCTCGGCGTCTACTCGTCCGTCGACAAGGACACCTTCTACCGTCCCGGTCACGAGCCGATCCATCAAGAGGCGTACTGGGTCAAGGGTCTTCGCCACAGCGTGTACTTCACCAATGCGGTGCGCGGTGCAGTTGCCCACGGCCACACCACTTTTGTCGAGCTTGCACCCAACCCGGTGACGCTGATGTCGGTGGCGGCCACTGCTTTCGATTCGGGCCTGCACGACATGGAGCTCATCCAGACGCTCAAGCGTAAGGAAGACGAGTCCGCAGGTGTGCTTGCTGCTCTCGCGCAGCTGTACGTGCACGGCCATGCCGTGAATCTCGAATCTCTGCTTCCCGCAGGCGATTTCGCATCAGTTCCGCGTACCGCGTTCGTGCGCAAGCCGTACTGGCTCGACATTCGCGTCAGTGCCGGTGGTTCGGCTCGCGTTCCCGGTTCGCACGTCGCTCTGCCCGACGGCCGCCACGTGTGGGAGGTCGACGCGTCCGCCGTCACCGACCTGGCGGTGCTGGTGAGCGCTGCTGCCGGACAGGTGCTCTCGGATGTCTCTCTGACCGCCGCTGTTCCGCACGGTGAGCTGGCCGGTGCCGCGACCCTGACGACGACACTCAACCCGCACCCGGGTGGAGCGTCGGTGCAGGTGCACGCTCGTGAGGGCGCTACGTTCCGTCTGCTGTTCGACGCCGTCGTCACGTCCGGTGAGCCGCTGCCCGAGCTGGTCGTCAGCGCGCCGGTCAAGACCAGCGCAACGATGGAAACCCTGGCCGAGGTCGTCGAAGACGCCGGAGACAAGTGGGATCCGAACGGTTCGCAGAGCCTCGACGACCGCCTCAAGATCGTTGTCGCCGAGTCGATGGGGTACTCGCCGGAGGATCTTCCGGCCGAGGTTCCGCTCATCGAACTGGGTCTCGACTCGCTCATGGCGATGCGTATCAAGAACCGCGTCGAGTACGAGTTCGACATTCCTCAGCTCCAGCTCCAAGCAGTCAAGGACGCGAGCCTCAACGAGGTCAACAAGTACCTGCGTTACGCGATCGACAATCGCGAAGAGGTTCAGGCGATGGCCGACAAGCAGGCCGCGGAGAAGTTGGCGGCCGATGCTGCTGACGACGAGGACGCTGCTCCCGCCGAGGTGGCGACGGAATTACCTGCCACTGCTCCCGTTGCGGCGGCTGTACCGGCTGCCGCGCCCGCCGATCCTTCGCGTGCCGGAACTGCCGACGATGCCGGCTCCGACGTTCCGCCGCGAGATGCGGCCGAGCGCTTGACGTTTGCGACGTGGGCCGTCGTCACCGGGAAGTCGGCCAAGGGCATCTTCAACGATCTGCCGATCGTCGGTGACGAGGTCGCCGAGAAGCTTGCTGCTCGGCTTTCCGAGCGTGCGGGCGGCGAGATCACTCTCGACGACGTTCTCGACTCCACCACCATCGAAGAGCTTGCGGACGTCGTTCGCCAGTACCTCGAGGACGACGGAAAGATCGACGGACTCGTTCGTACTCTGCGTGCCCGTCCTGAAGGTTCCACGGCCGTACCGGTATTCGTCTTCCATGCTGCCGGTGGTTCGACGGTGACGTACGAGCCTTTGCTCAAGCGCCTGCCTGCCGGCACGCCGATGTACGGGTTCGAGCGGGTCGAGGGCTCGATCGAAACCCGCGCTGCTGCCTACGTTCCGCTGCTTCGCGAGATCCAGGGTGACGGGCCGTACGTGCTGTGCGGCTGGTCGTTCGGCGGCGTGATGTCGTATGCGGTCGCGAAGTTGTTGCGTGAGCAGGGCGCCGACGTGCGTGTGGTCGGACTTCTCGACACCGTGATGGCCGGCGAGGTCGTGCCGGACACCGAGGAGGAACGTCGCAAGCGTTGGGAGCGCTACGGCAAGTTCGCCAAGCGCACCTACAACCTGGATGTTCCGCTGCCGCTTGACGTTCTGGCCTCCACCGAAGCCGACGAGGATCAGATCCAGATCTTGATGGACATGATCAAGATGAGCGGCGCCAAGATTCCCGGCGGCATCATCGAGCATCAGCGGACGTCCTGGTTGGACAACCGCGCCATCCAGACTGCCGCGTTCAGCAGCTACGACGGAGACGTCGTGCTCTACATGGCCGACAAGTACCACGACGAGCTGATGACGCTCGAGCCTGCATTCAAGACCCGCAAGGCAGACGGTGGTTGGGGTGACTACGTGAAGAACCTCGAGGTCGTCTACATCGGCGGGGATCACCTGCAGATCGTCGACGAGCCGTACATCGCGAAGGTCGCGGCAGACCTCACCACAAAGCTGGCCCAGATCGAGACAGCCCAGACCAAAGCATCGGAAACCGGAGTTCAGAAGTGACGACAACCACCGCGGAGAAGCTCGCTGAACTCCGCGAAAAGTTGGAGAAGGCAAAGGAACCCGGCTCGGCTCGGGCCATTGCCAAGCGCGATGCAGCAGGGCACAGTACGCCGCGCCAGCGCATCGACATGTTGCTCGATCCCGGTAGCTTCGTCGAGGTCGGCGCCCTGGTGAAGATGGCGGGCGAGGACAATCCGTACAGCGACGGCGTCATGACCGGTCACGGAACCGTCGAGGGGCGGCCGGTTGCCGTGTTCGCGCACGATCAGACTGTGTTCGGCGGTGCCGCCGGAGAGATGTTCGGCCGTAAGGTCGCAGCTGTCAACGATTTTGCGCTGAAGGTTGGTTGCCCGGTCGTCGGTATCAACGATTCCGGTGGAGCTCGAATCCAGGATGCCGTTTCCTCATTGGCCTGGTACGCCAACATGGGTTCACGTCAGGAGCCTTTGTCCGGCGTCTGCCCGCAGATCTCGGTCATCCTCGGTAAGTGCGCCGGCGGTGCCGTGTACGCACCGATCAACACCGACGTCGTGGTCGCGACCGAAGAGTCGTACATGTTCGTCACCGGACCCGACGTCATCAAGTCGGTCACCGGCGAAGAGGTCAGCCTCGAGGATCTGGGCGGAGCACGCAAGCAGGCGGAGTACGGAAACATCCATCACGTCGCTCCCGACGAGAAGGCTGCATTCGACTGGGTCCGTGAGTACCTGAGCTTCATGCCGTCCTCGTGCACGGAGAAGGCGCCGCTGATCAACCCGGGCCTCGAACCCGAGATCACCGAGTCGGATCTCGAACTCAACGCCTTCATGCCGGATGCCGACAACGCCGGCTACGACATGCACGACATCATTCTGCGGATCTTCGACGACGGAACCTTCCACGAAATCGGAGCCCAGGTCGCGCACAACGTGATCACCGGGTTCTCCCGCGTCGACGGCCTGCCCGTCGGTGTCGTGGCCAACCAGCCCACGTACCTCAGTGGCGCCCTCGATGCAGACAGCTCCGACAAGGCTGCCCATTTTGTGCGCCTGTGCGACGCTTTCAGCATCCCGCTCGTTTTTGTCGTCGACACACCGGGCTTCCTTCCCGGCGTCGATCAGGAAAAGGTCGGTGTCATCAAGCGTGGCGGGCGTTTCCTGTTCGCGTACATCGAAGCTACTGTCCCGAAGGTGACGGTGGTGGTTCGCAAGGCGTACGGCGGCGGTTATGCCGTCATGGGTTGCAAGCAGCTCGGTGCCGATATCAACCTCGCATGGCCGACGGCACGTATCGCCGTGATGGGTGCCGAGGGTGCCGTCAACATCATGGGACGTCGTCAGCTCGCCGAGGCGGGCGAGAACGCACCCGCGGTGCGTGCTCAGCTGATCAACTTCTACAACGAGTTCGTCGCGACGCCGTACATCGCGGCTGAGCGCGGATACATCGACGCGGTGATCGAGCCTTCGCAGACGCGTCTCGAAATCCGCAAGGCTCTGAGGTTGCTCAAGGACAAGACGATCTTCAAGAACCCGCGCAAGCACAACTTGATGCCGCTCTAATTCTTCTTGTCACCGAGGGCGTCGAACTGGCGGCGTAGCGCTTCTATCGTCGCCAGGACGGCGGGCCTCTCGCTGTCGGTCCGCCAGGCGAGGTAGATGTCTCGGCTGAGCGGCGGGGCCGTGTCGAGCATTCGAACACCTTCCGGTGGTACAACTCTCGCCAGTCGTGGAATCAAAGCGACGGCGAGGCCCTGAGCGACGAATTCGACCTGGGTGGGAAACTCGGCGACCTCGTACTCGATTCGAGGGTCGAACCCCTGCGCGCGCAGGGTCCTGACGGTGAAGGTGTGAAAATCCGTTCCCCGTGTCCACGTAGCCCAGGCATGTTCGGACAGTTCGCTGAGCGCGACAACCTTGTTCTCCGCCAGCGGATGTGACGCCGGGAGAGCGAGCAGCGCCACGTCGTCGTACACAGGCGTGAAGGAGAGTCCGTCGGGAAGTTCGACGGGCAGAGTGCTCCAACTGTCGACCACCACGACGTCGAGGTCGCGGCGAATCAGTGCGGGGAGCAGTTCTTCGGATTCGCCTTCGTTGAAGGTGATTTCGAGCTGGGGGTGCGCGTGCCTGATCTCGGCGATGGCTCGCGGCAGCACTGTCCTGCTGGGGGAGACCAGGGCTCCGATACGCACGCGGCCCGTCACCTCGCTCTGCAGCGACGCGATTTCCGCCTCGGCCTGGGCGAGCGTCGAGAGAACCTCTGCGGTTCGGCGAGCGAGGATTCGGCCCGCTTCGGTGAGTCGCACACCGCGGCCCTGCGGTTCGAGGAGCGGAACACCGACTTCGCGCTCGAGTTTATTCAACTGCTGCGAAATTCCGGATGGTGTGACATGCAAGGTGCGGGCGGCTGCCGCCACTGATCCGTTCTCGGCGACAGCGTGCAGGGCGCGAAGTCTTTCGAGATTCAACACGGTAGTAATACTACCGAATATACGGTCTGAACAATTGCTTGTGCTGAATAGTTAGCGGCAGGAACATTGTCGAGTGACCATTCTGACCTCCTCGACCACGCACACACCGACCCATGCCCGTACTCCTCAGGGGCGCATCGACCCTCGATTGCTGGTCGTCGGAGGCGCGGCCGCGATCTCGATCAGTTCGCTCCTCATCAAGCTGGCCGATGTCGGGCCCTCGACGGCCGTCTTCTTCCGTTGTTTCCTGGCCTTGCCGCCACTGGCGTGGTTGGCGTGGCGGGAATACCGCCGGGTGGGCAAGCCGAGCCGGCGGGCAGTCGTTCTGCAGGTGCTGGGCGGTCTTTTGCTCGGACTGGATTTCGCGTTGTGGTCGCAGTCGATTCTCATGATCGGCGCGGGGATGGCGAGCGTCGTCGTGAACGTGCAGGTGGTTGTCGTGCCCGCACTGTCCTGGTTGGTATTCGGCAATCGGGTTCCGATGCGCTTCGTGTTCGCCCTACCGTTCATGTTCACGGGAATTGCCTTGGCGGGCGGCGTGTTCGGAGGTGGGGAAACCGGCGACGACGTGCTGTGGGGAACGGCGCTCTCGCTCGTCTCCGGAATCGCATACGGCGGCTACATCTTCGTGGTCGGCCGTACGGGCGAGGCGGATCGGGCAGCGAGCCAGGTGTTGATCTCGACGACGTCCGCGGGCATCGCCGGGTCCGTCATCGGATCACTCTGGGGCCGGATCGATTTCGTCCCGGGTTGGGAAGCATTCGGCTGGCTCGCGGCACTGGCGCTGGTCGGCCAGGTGTTCGGCTGGATGCTGATGGGGCACTCGCTCCCTCGACTTCCCGCCGAGGTGGGCGCGACGCTCCTGCTCATGCAACCGGTACTCGCCGTACTGCTGGCGGTTGTGCTGCTCGGCGAACGGCCCGGTATCGGGCAGCTACTCGGGTGCGTCGTCGTTGTCGGAGCGGTCTCGGCCGTCTCCGTACGTCGCACCCGAGCAGTCACCCGAGTAGGTAGTGCCGGCTAGTGCACCCGCATCTCGCCGGGCATCCACATGCCCGAGCGGGTTGCGGTGCCCGTCTCCACCTCTGCCGGAACAGCATTCGGGAAGTACCGGTCGTAGCGCTCGAGTGAGCCCCAGTCCCGCGCCCAGTCGTCCTTCAGGTACGTCGGAACCGTCGTTGCCCCGGCGATGACCTCGGTGAACCCGAGCGGGCCGCCGTTGTCCGCGGACTGCCAGGTGTCGGTGGAGCTGACGGCCAGGGGCCGGTCCGGGAGGATGCGGAAGTTCGGCATCTCGGCCACGCCGTTCTGATGCGTGAACGGACGTTGGCACGGGAACTGAAGGCCGACAGCCCAGTCCAGGAGAACCGGCTGCTCGTTGCCGATGTACGAGTTCAGGGACTCGAGCTTGGGCACGCGCGGCGGCGTGAATGCCATCCACTGATCGCCAGTGAGGTTGGGATCGAACGCGACCACGCGAACGGCGTCGGCGTCCGGCGCGAGTTCGTCGATGGGGATACGGACGTTGCGCCACGACGGTGCGGGTCCGATGTCTCGCGGCATGTACGAACCCTGGACCTGCACGGTTCCGTCGGGCTGAGTCTTGCCGTACTCGACCAGCAGCGACTGGCCGTACGTGATGGCACCGGTGTTGTCGACGGACCACACGCGCCCGGCGACGGACATGACCACCAACGGTGATTCCTCACTGCGAGTGGGTAATCCGTACCAACTCGAGATGAGGGAAGCGGGTTCCTGTACGCCGGGCTGGTAGCTGCCCATGACCGGCGTCTTCGAAGGATCGAGACCGAAGGGGAGCTTGGCCGTGCTGCCGTTGACGCCGACGTTGCCGGTGCCGCCGCTGGTTCCGGCACCGGAGCCGGTGGCGAAGCTGGGGCCGACACTCTGGTTGTCGGTATTGCCCATGCCCTGCTTGACCTCGATGTAATCCGCAGTCAGATCGCTGGGAACCCCATTGGGGGAGAAGCCCTTCGAATCAACTCCGGACAGCGGATCCTCGGCGTTGAATCCGGGAGCGGTCAGTGGCCGCAGATTCCCGGAATTGACGTCGGTCTCCACCAGTACGTCCTCGGCCATGCCGCAGGTCTTGCCCGCGAGTGCCTCGATGTTGCTTCGACCCAGCGAGTACGCCGGGTACTGCGACACTGCGCCCTTGAGTAGGGAGAGCACCTCGAAGAGGACCATCAGACCGGCAATCACGGTGAGCGGGGCGGCCGCGAACTTGCGAATTCGTCTGCCCTTGGCCGTGTTCGGCTTCTCGGGCGGGGCGGCAAATCCCTCACGCAGGTACTGCCACGCGGCAAAAGCCAAGGCGAGAGCAAAGAGTGCGAGGAACAGTGTGTTGGATTCACGGCCGTCGTAGGAGATGGTCTTGTCGAACCACGGCACGCCGTAACTCGAGACGTACCAGTAGCCGTTGATGCCGGCGAACGTCAACGCCAGCATCAGGAGCAGTCCGGCCACGAACACCGATCGGTTACGACGCGAGCGCAGGGCCGACGCGGACACGGCGACGGCGGTCAGCGCGGCGAGAGAACCGGCGATGCCCGCGTACGCACCGAAGTGGTGAGTCCACTTGGTGGGGTTGAACATCATCAGGAACATCGTGCCGAAGACGACGCCGACGAGGCGCCACGACGGACCTGTCGCGGCGCCGGGGACGCGGCCGCGGCGCAGCAACACGAAGAGTGTCGTGAAGAGGCACAGGATCATCGTCAAGAACGCGAAGCGTCGGGCAACCGAGCCGTCGACCGTCTGGACGAAGAGGTAGTAGTAGCGCAGGAAGTCCTGATACCACTCGAGATTGGGGCCGATGATCGTTCGGACGCGGGTGGCTTCCATGACGCCGGCGAAGGTCTGATCGGCGAAGATGACCACCAGCACGATGGTTCCGGCAGCGGCGATCGGAGCGAGAAGCGGCAGTGTGCCGACCAGCCGGTGACGCTTGACGACGATGCGCACCAGTGGGCGGACACCGGCGAGAAGGGCTGCGATACACATCAATCCGGTGGGCGCGGCGGCAAGAGTGAAGGCGCCGATCAAGATCGCGGTCGCCGCAGGGAAAAGGCGTCCGGTGGCGATGGCGCGCTCGATGGAGCACCAGGTGAGCAGTGCGCCGAGAGCCACGATGGGCTCGGGGCGAAGACCGTTGTTGTATGCCAGCCAGAAGGACAGGAATACCAGCCCGCCGGTCCAGAGGGCGACGTTGCTCCGGCGAACCGCCCGGCCGAGACGCGGGACGACCTCGCGGCTGATGACCATCCAGCACAGGATTCCGGCGAGCAGAGCGGGCAGACGCATGAACGGGCTCGCGGTCGAGATCTTCGCCATTACGGCCAGTACTTCGTAGTACCAACCGAACGGGGCCTCGGGAACGCCGAACCAACGGAAGTAGTTGGCCATGTATCCCGCGTCCGGCGAGACTCGGGCCATGGTGAGGAGGTAACCGTCGTCGGCGGTGTTCGCGCCGATGAAGTGCCAGACGACCAGCGTTCCGACCACAACCCCGTCGATGCCGGAGAACTTCCACCAGCGTTCGGGAAGGAAGCGTCGGTGCTTGCGGCCGTCGGTGCCGTCGAGGCGGGCCAGGGCGACCAGAGCGACGATGGTCGAGAGGACGGCCACGATCATCGCGACCAGCTTCAAGACGCTGGGGCTCGACGAGAAACGTGAGTCGATCGTCATCGAGAAGCCGAGGCCCTCGGGAGCAGCGCCGTCGGGCAGGTCGCTGAAGACGCCGACCACCTGCGGGCGGAAGTCTCCGTCGAGCTGACCACGAATCGGATTGCCGTCGGGATAGGTCAGACCGACGAACTCTGCCGTGGTCCGGTTGACGTCAGAACTGAACGCGATGGCGCCGCAGCGACTCGACTCGACGTCCTCGCGCGCCGCCGAAGCGACGACGACGTTGCGATCGAGCACGTCGACGCTGGTCGCGGACACCCGGACGAACATCGACGAGAGTGCAGCGCCGTCGCCCTGTGCTGGTGCCGTCGACAGCAGGATGCCGCCGCCCTCGGGCAGCGAGCTGACCGCGCTGCAGGGGATCGACGCGTTGACGTCGATGGGAACCTGCGCCATCAGAGGTGCCTCGACGTCACCGATCACGCCGTTCTGCGGCCAGTTGACCGACGCCGTCGTCTGCACGACGGGAAGCAGCGGAGTTGCCAGTGCGAGCACGAAGCCGAGCAAGCCGGCGATGATCGCAACCCATCGAGTGCGATGGAAACGCTCGCGGGCATCCTGACCAGCAGGAGGCGGCGAACTCGAAGTCTGAGGTGAAGCTGTCACTGCGTCGGGCACGGCTACCGATGGTATGTCAGGGCTGAGCGTGGACCTACCGTGCCCAGGTGGTTGGTAGGTCCACGCGTAACAGTTACGACTGGTAACGAATCGGGCCCGGCGTCCAGGTGCCCGAACGCGTCTCGGTGGTGACGTTCATTTGCGCGGGAACTGCGTCCGAATCGAGCGGTGTGTACTGCTCGAGCGAACCCCAGTCCCGATCCCAGTCGTTGTCGAGGTAGGTCGGCAATGCCCTGGCCGAGAGCAGTTCGGTGGTCCAGCCGAGCGGTCCGCCGCCGTAGTGGTCCTGCCAGGCGTTGGTGGACTCCGCGCCGATGCGGTCGGGCAGGATGCGCCACTCGGGGATCTCGGCGATGCCGTACAGGTGATCCACCGGACGCTGGCACGGGAAGGCCAGTCCGACGGCCCAGTCCATCAGCACCGGATCGGTGGATCCGACGACGTCCTGCAGTGTGCGCATGGTCGGCACTCGCGGCGGTGTCACCGCCAACCATTGATCTGCACTGATGTCGGTGTCACTGGCCACCAGACGCACGGTGTCGGCGTCGGCGGGCAGTTGATCCATCGGAACGCGCAGGTTGCGCCACGACGGCGACGGGCCGATGTCGATCGGATCGACACGTCCCAGCGCGTCGACGCTCCCGTCTGCCTGCTTCTTGCCGTACTCGACCTGCAGGACCGCACCGGGGGTGACGATGCCGTCGGAGTTGACGTAGCGGATGCGTCCGGCGGCCGCGACGGTCAGGAGCGGTGCGGCGTCGTTGCGCTCGGGCAGTGAGTACCAACCGGTGGTCAGCGCAGCGGCCTGCGCCGCCCCGTAACTACCGAGCACCGGGGTTTTTGCGGGGTCGAGCCCGAACGGGAGTGCGACGTTGCTGCCGTTGACGCCTGCCGTCGACTGCGAGCCACCGGCGGTGCCGGATCCGGTTCCCGGCGTGGTGGTGCCGGACTGCGAGGTCGAGGTGTCGAGGCTGTTTGCACTGCCTGCCGTCGAGTCTTCTGCGTCGGCTGTGAGGTCGCCGGCGACTCCGTCCGGCGAGAATCCGGTCGACTCACTCGCGCCGAACGCACCCGCGCCGGCGAGATCGGTGGGCCGATCCGTCAATTGCAGAACGCCGGCGTTCGGATCGGACTCGACGAGTACCTCGCCCGCGAGACCGCAGCTTCCGCCGAAGACGGATTCGATGTTGGACTTGCCGATCGAATACGCGGGGTACTGAGCAACGGCTCCCTTGAGTAGGGACAGCACCTCGAACAGCACTACGGCTCCGGCCGCGATGGTCAACGGTGACGGGGCGAGAAGGCGAAGTCGCCTTGTCTTCTTGACGCTGTCTTCCGCACCGTTTCGCTCGCGCGGCTCCATGACGTGGTACCACGCGGCCAACAGCAGCGCGAGGATCGTCAGACCGAGGAAGGCCGTCGAGAATCCCTTGCCGGCGATTGACGGCGGCTTGTCCCACCACGGGACGCCGTAACTCGAGACGTACCACCAGCCGTTGGAGCTGGTGAACGCCACAGCGAGGATGAACAGGATGCCCGCGGCGAACAGCGCGCGGTTTCGTTTCGAACGCATGCTCGACGCACTCACGCCGACGGCGGCGAGCACGGCAACCGTGGCGGCCAGACCGGCGTACACACCGAAGTGGTGAGTCCACTTGGTGGGGGTGAACTGCATCAGGAGCAGTGACGCGAACACGATGCCGAGGATCCGGCGCGACGGCCCGATCGCGGTGCCCGGGATCCGGCCCTTGCGCAGGATCATCATGACGCAGAAGACGAGCCCGACAATCATGACGAACATGCCGAAGCGGCGCGCCAACGAACCGTCGGGGGAGATGGTCATCAATGCGTCCCAACGCAACCGTTCCTCGAACCACGGAACGTTCGGCCCGACGGCCGTTCGCACCCTCGTCGACTCGAGAACTGTCGCGAGGGTTTGATCTGCGAAGACCGCGACGAGAACCACGGTTCCGGCCGCGAGGATCGGCATGATCTGGGACAGGAAGCCGACACGCTTGCCGCGGGCGATCAGGATCTGCAGGATCGGCCGGGCGCCGGCGATCAACGCGCCGATCGCGATCAGACCGGAAGGCCCGGCGGCCAACGAGAATGCGGCGATCAGCACGGCCATCGCGGCGGGCAACAGACGTCCGGTGGCGATCGCGCGTTCGATGGAGCACCAGGTGAGCAGAGCGCCGAGGGCGATGATGGGCTCGGGACGCAGGCCGTTGTTGTACGGCAACCAGAAGGCCAGGAACACGAGCCCGCCAGTCCAGATGGCAACCTTGTTGCGGCGCACCGCAACACCGAGTCGCGGTATCACCTCGCGGCTGATGACCATCCAGCACAGAATGCCGGCGATCAACGCGGGCAGGCGCATCCACATGCTCGCGGTGCTGACCTTCGCGAACAGCGCCAGCACGTCGTAGTACCAACCGAACGGCGCTTCGGGGACGCCGAACCAGCGGAAGTAATTGGCCATGTACCCGGAGTGCTCCGAGACTCGGGCCATGCCGAGCAGGTAACCGTCGTCGGAAGTGTTGGCGCCGAACACATGCCACAGCGCCAGCGTGCCGATCACCAGGGCGTCGATGCCGGTGAACTTCCACCATCGCGCCGGCAGGAAGCGCCGCGCACGACGGCCGTCGACGCCGTCGATCCGGTGCAGTGCGTACAGCGAGACGATGGTCGAGAGTGCCGCGACGATCATCGCGAACAGTTTGAGAAGTGTGGGGCTGGACGAGAACCGGGAGTCGACGTCCATGTGGGCGGACAGTCCGGCGGGCGCTGCGCCCTGCAAGTCGGTGAAGATGCCGACAACCTGTGGGCGGTAGTCGCCGGTCAGGGTGGTGCTGACGCCGTCGACACCGGTGACGGCCGCGACGGTCTGCTCGGAGTTGGTCGTGATGGTGAGCGCGGTGCATCCGCTGAGTTGATCGAGCGGAACCGAGATCAGAACCGAATCGCGAGTGAGTGCTTCGAGGCGGTCGGCAGTGGTGCGGACGGTGAGGCCGCGGGCGTTTCGGTCCGGCGCCCCGTTCGGCATGGTCGAGAGCAGTGTGCCGCCGCTGCCGCCCAACTGGTCGAGGGTCGAGCACGGGATGGTGATGTCCAGCGACGTGGGCGAGTAGGAGATCAGCGGTGACGAAACGCTGTTGACGGTCCCACCCTGCGGCCAGTCGATGCTTGCGGCTTCCTGCTTGACGGGCAGGAACGGCGTCGCAAGTGCGAGAAGCAGGCCCAGAAGGCCGGTGATTATCGCGATGAGTCGTGCCGTCCGGACTCTCTGGGAATCCGATTCTCGGGGAGCTTCGGGGCCAGTGGGCACGGGTTTCGGGGGCACTACTACTTCAGACGGCACAAGGAACGATGTTAGGCGAGTGTGGGCCCGCACATCCTGAGAGAACTACTCAGGATGCAACTTCCTGTTCGGATTGTGGTGTTTCAAGTGTTCGGGCGATGGTGTCGAGTGAAATACCCAACACTTCCGCGACCGCGCTGATGGTGAAGAAGGCGGGTGTCGCGATGCGGCCGGTTTCGATCTTGCGCAGCGTTTCGACCGAGATGCCGGCGTCGAGCGCTACCTGAACCATGCTTCGGTCTCCCCGTGCTGATCGCAGGAGTTCACCCAGTCGTAGTCCTCGTTCGAGTTCTTCCGCCGTCAGCGGTACGCGCACCATGTGCTTATAGTAATACCGGTATAGTTATTCGACAAGGAAGGTGTTCGAGATGGTCGAAATCAAGACCGCAGGCGAAATCGACGCGATGGCGGCGGCGGGAAGAATCACGGCGCAGGCTCTGGCTGCAGCGCGTGAGGCGGCGAGCGTCGGGGTGACGTTGCTCGAATTGGACGCCGTTGCCGCGGAGGTTATTTCGGCGGCCGGTGCCTCGGCACTGTTCTTGAACTACCGGCCGGCAACGGCGCCGACACCGTTCCCCGGTGCCATCTGTGCGAGCGTGAACGATGCTGTGGTGCACGGTATCCCGAATGGGTACCGACTCCGTGACGGTGACCTGGTCAGCATCGACTGCGGTGCGAGACTCGACGGATGGTGCGGCGACTCCGCCATCAGCTTCACTGTCGGGCAGGGGAGCAGTGAGGATCAGGCACTGATCGACGCGACCGATCAGGCACTGGCCCGCGGGATCGCCGCCGCCCAGCCCGGAAACCGATTGGGCGACATCGGTGCCGCGATCGGACAGTACGCGCGCGGCCTCGGATACGGCATGCTCGCCGATCACGGTGGTCACGGCATCGGCCGTGAGATGCACGAAGGACCGGACGTGCCCAACGAAGGTCGAGCAGGCAAAGGCTTCCGGCTGCGTCCCGGCCTGGTCATCGCCATCGAACCGATGCTCATCGCCGACGGAACCGACGACTACCGGCACGACGCCGACGGGTGGACCCTTCGTACCGTTTCGGGCGCCAGGGCTGCGCACAGTGAGCACACGGTCGCGATCACCGAAGACGGTCCGGTGATCATGACTCGCTGATCAACCCCGCCGTTGACTAGCTCTGGTTCGAGGTCTTGCCGCTCACGAGGTCTCGTACGTCCCACACCCACACGTCGTCGACGCGCTTGGCCTCGAAGCCGACCAGTTCGTCGACAGTGTGGCGCAGGGCGTCGTCACCTTTGAATCGCGGAAGTACCAGAACGTCGGCGTGCCAGTACCGCAGGTCGGTCAGTGCGTTCGCCCTGGTGCCCACGTCGATCAACGGGACCTTGCCGGTTTGTTTGGTATTGACCAGCAGGGTCGAGGTGGGTCGGGACTCGGCGCCGTAGATTCCGGCGCGGGTCTTCGAATCCGGGCCGACGAAGTATCCGCCGGCAATCGGGAACCCGAAGTCGGCGTCGACCTGCCAACTCAGTGCGCGGGCGTCTTCCGCGCTCGCGACGGGGACCGTCACCAGGGTGCCGTCGCTGACGTAGTTCTCCCACGAGCCGCTGGTGATGAATTCGGGCGTCGCAGATCGTTGATCGGCGTCGATGGGTGTCGGGATGAGAGGAATCATCGCGACGGCGAGAGCCACCAGCCAGACACCGGCAGCAGTGCGGCGCGGTCCACGAAGTTCGACAAAGGCGCGGTAGGTGCCGAGGGTGAGCAGCAGTCCGATCGCCGGAATCGCGCCCATGGCGAAACGGGATTCGAGCACCGATTCGAACAGCGGCAGGTCGGCGAGAAGTTTCCACGGCAGGGTGATGCCGGTCTTGTCACCGTCGATGATCAGTTCGGAACCGAGCGAGAGCACACCCATGACCACGATCACGGCGGCGGCAGCGCGGGTCAGACGGATGCGCCACAACCACACCGTGGCACCGAGGAGCAGGATCACCAGCGGCCACCCGAAGTACGCGTTCTCCTCGGTCGGGTTCATCCGGAACTCGGCGCCCTCGGGATCTCCCGCAACCGACTCGGTCGGGAACGTGGTGAGGGCAGCGGTGTCGTTGCCGGCCTGACCGTGTGAGACGCCGTCGTAGCTCGCTGGGCCGAAGAACTGCGACCACAGCGGCACTGCGGTGATCAAGAGTGTGACCGCACCGCCGATCACGAGGCCGGGCATCGCGCGCTTGATCGCCTCGCGTGACTTGGCCAGGTCGGGCAGGGCATACGCGGCGCCGAACACCATCGCCGACATCGTGAAGATGAGGAGCGGTTCTTCGCCGAGGAAGATCTGCCACGCGACGAGCAGGCCGAGAACGATTCCGTCGCGAACCGGACGCTTGCCGTTCGAGATGCGCACTACCTGCAAGAAGATGAACGGAAGCACGAAGAACGCGACGAAGTTCGGATGGCCGTTGGCATGCGAGATCATGGCCGGTGCAAATCCGCAGAACCCCGCGCCGACGGCGGCGGCGACCTTGGAGCGGACCGAGACGCCGGTCAGTACGTGTCTCGAGAATGCCCAGTACCAGGCGATAGCGGTGCCGCCGAGGCCGGCAGTCAGCCCGATCGCATACGTGGCCGTGGGTCCGAAGATCAGCGTGATCGGGGCCAGCGGGATGCTGATCCCGAACATGGCGGTATTGGCCATCAGGTTCACGCCGAGTGGGTAGTTCTGCAGGTCACTGAACAGCGGGCTGCGGAACTGCGCGAGCGCGTGGGCGGTGTCGGCGAAGAACCATTCCCACATCGCCTGGTCGCGCCCCGCGTTGAACAGGTAGCCGGACTGCAGGTCGCTCCACAGGTTCGACATCACGTAGATCGCCGCGACGGTGAACGTCACCATGATCGCGAGATCGACCAGACGGCCGCGCTGGACGACCGAGCGCCTGATTGCTGAACGGACTCGCCCTGGACGTGCTTCTTCGAGCAGTTGGACGTCGGGCAGGGTCTCGGTCATGCAGTCGGTGCCTTTCGGTTCTGGCGCCCATCCCTGAAGTGGCGTTCTGAGAAGTTCGGGGTGGCCTACTTAGGTCTCGATTCGATAACTTCCACTGTCAGAGTAACGAACAAAACGGTTCGCGTCCGCGAGCGGGCGCAGTCATCGGGACAAACCGGTCCGCCCGACTTGTCCGGAAAGTAATGTTTTCGTGCATCGTTTGACGGGTTCGTGACCGGGGTATCGCAACAAGGATCTTGCTCGCGTTTGTTCAGGCAGCCCCGACGAATCCCATCCTCGACGAAGAGTTGGAACCTACGTCCGGGGCCTATACCGGATGGGATGGTGCTTGTGCATGTCGAAGACAGCAGTTCGTAGTAGCGCAGTGGGAGCAGTGGCCTTGTTGGCCGTTGTCCTGGGGGGTGGGACGGCGTCGGCAGGCGTCGACAACACCAGTTCGATAACCGACGTCAAAGGAAATCGGATAGAAGTCTTCCAGGCTGACACCGCTATCCATGTCTTTCCACCGCTCGACAGCTCACCTCTGAGTGTCGAGTTCTTCCACGACGGGGTTGCCGGCGTGAAGATCGACGGGCCGGATGCAGCAAGTTTCACCGGAACGAAACTGACGATCGGCTATCAGATCGGTTACCCGATCGCGTTGACCGGCGCGACGGTCGTTCTCAACAGTCCCGGTCTCGACTGGGCCGTCGAGAGTGGAACCAACCTCGGTATCGGCCTGGTTCCGGACTTCGAACTGGGACTGGATATTTCGAACGGGTTCGTCATCGGCGGGGACATCATTCCGTCGCAGGAACTCGACGTCGATCTGGCGCCGGGTGGTATCACCGACGTCGCGCTGCTCGAGGATCAGGAATTCGACGGTCCCGAAGCGGCCGTTCGACTCTCCGGAGTTCACGGATACGTGCAGGGAGCAATCGGTCCGGTGACAATCAGGCCGTACGCGAAGGCTGTCACTTCGAATGGCGATACCGTCGTCACTTACGGTGTACCGCAGAGGCTTTAGCGGAAGTGGGTGCCCCCACCGTCACGCTGCAACAGCGTGACGGTGGGGGTTTTCCGCGTTGCGTGTGGTCGCTTCGGTGCCGCGAATAGGCGAAGCGTCTGCCCAATGGGCACTGCGGGAAACACTGACGAGTTTCGCGACCAGTCGCGCCGCGATCCACACGAGGTACACGGCGGTGATCAGAAGCAGAAGTGCCCAGTCGTGCGCGAAGAATCCGACTATCCCGCCGACCGTGAACGCGAGGGCGACAAAGACGACGCGTCCGCCCACATCGGTCTCGACCAGGTACTCAGGCTCGACCGGATCGTCGGGTTCGCTCGATTCATCGATGTCCCCACCCGATTCGGCCTTGGACTTCTCGTGGTGTTCGGTTGGGATCTCGAGTAGCTCACCCCATTCGAGCACCGCAACGGTGTGCGCGGTGTCGGTCGGGATCGTCCGGTAATCGCGAGACTCGGAAACGTCGATGAGAGCCCTTGCCAGAGTGAGGACTTCGATGCGGTTGCGAATCGCGACGCTCAGCACTTCGTGAAAGGCCTGCTCGCGCCCGAACGGTTTGCCGCGTGCAATGACCAGAACATGCTCTGCGGAATCGAGAACTGCACGATGCGGTACTAGCTCGCGGCTTTGCGCAACGAGTTCGCTCACTGTCATCACCTACCCCGCCGGTGGTTGATGCGGCCGTTTGCTCGACTGCGCTTGGAGGGGCTGAGTACCCCGGCAGTTTCGGAAACAAACTCGCCGGGTGGCGTGTCAGATTTGCGCAGCCGGGGCCGAGAGTGCTCCGAGGCAACTTTCGATCAAGTCGGCAGCGATCACGTGAGCCCGATCTCGGCTGTCGACGCGCCCCTCCCACGTGGCAAACGTGACGACGGTGAGCACGGTCAGAGTTCCCGCCCGAAGTTCGGCGATGTCTGTCGGCAATGAAGATGCGGCGATGATCCGCCGCTGAACTTCGCGGAAGCTCTCGGCCTGCATGTGATCGCGGATGGTCGACGACATTGCCGGGTCGAAGATCGACTGCACCAGGAACCGCGCGTACAAAGTGCCCTCGCGGTAGATGGTCTGTTCTGCCAACGGCAGGACGAGAGCCTCGACGAGGGCACGCATCGTCGGCGGATTCGGGTCGAGATCGATCATGTCGAGAAACTCACGCCGACGGTCAGCGGCAGGTCGCATTCTGGACTCGACGACTGCCGCCAGCAAACCTTCACGTGAACCGAAGTGATACTGCGCGGCCGACTTGTTGGCCTGCCCGGCTTCGGTCTGAACGTCACGAAGCGTCAGAGCGGCCAAGCCACGTTCGGCAACCAGACGCTCGGCTGCATCGATCATTGCCGCTCGGGCATCGGTTCGGGTCACGGTATGAAGTTAGGGGTGCGTCGGGGTCGCGTCAACGACCCCGACGGTAAGCCTTTTGTGACGTATCTCCTGGTTAGTTCGCGTCAGAGCGGGTAACGACCACAAACGGACCCTGCTCTGTGACGGTGAAACGAGGATCGTCGAACAGTTCCTTGGGGAACGTGACCGTGT
The DNA here is from genome assembly GCF_042794945.1 of Rhodococcus sp. NPDC056506. NCBI lineage: Bacteria > Bacillati > Actinomycetota > Actinomycetes > Mycobacteriales > Nocardiaceae > Rhodococcus > Rhodococcus sp. NPDC056506. Next base: position 239,289 of record NZ_JBHTSW010000001.1, read on the forward strand.
AGCGGCGGACGTTCGGGTCGTTGGGATAGACGTCCTCGGCCAACCGCAGTGTGTACCCGTCGGCGCCCTGGCGGAAGACGAAGGCGTCGGGGCTGCGCCACGGCGCCGAGTCCAGCGCAGCTATCAGTTCGTCAGGGGTCTTCAGTTCCGACCACTGCTCGATCAGCGCGGCGCGCGCACGGAAATCGGCGAGGGGGTTTGCGTAGTGCGACGTCAGCCCTTGGAAACCGAAGTACGGGTAGAAACTCAGGAAGCCGATGTCGGCGGTGAGCACCACCGTGTCACGGGGTTCGCGTCCCAACTGCTCGCGGATGATCCGGTCGATGTCGGCGTAATTGGCCTCGGCGCCCGGTGGTCGCTTGTCGCCGCGCTCGCCGTTGCCGTCGGTATCGCTGTATGCCACAGCGATATCCGGCGCCAGCACCTGCGGGATGTTCTGCGCGAAAGCGATGGCTCCGATGACACCGAGTGCAACGAGTACCGCTTTGACTCGGGGATTCTCGCTGGTGGCCAGCACGATCCAGCCCGCGAACTCGAAGAAACCGAACACGCCGGCGGCCGCGAGAAGTCCGATCAGTACCGGCTCGAGCCGGAATCCGAGGAGCGTGCTGCCGGCAACGGTGAACGTCATGGACAGCAGCGCCCACAGGTACACGGCGATGACGCCGATACCGAGTGCTCGGGCGCGGCGGGAGAACAGGAACCGCGAAATCAGCCAGACCGTGCCGAGCAGGCACAGGCCGCCGACGAGCGAGAAACTCAGCATCGGGAAGGGCAGCACCGCACCGGAATCTGGGAGGTAGTGCATTGCGGTGCCGGACTCTGCAGTGGCACCGGAGAGTGCCTTCAGCAGGTACGGCGCCCAAACGGTCAGAGCAACCAGACCCGAGATGATTGCAATTGCTGCAAGTCGAATGAGGGGTCCCAGTGCGGCTTTCCACGTGTTCTGGGCGCGGGCGGCAAGTACTGCGGCAACGACGGCCATCAGAGTCACCGCGAACGCGGCGAATCCGAGATACAGCGTGTAGACGGTTGCGGCAAAACCGAGGAACAGGCCCGTCCCGAGAATTGCGCCGGCTCCGGCAAATCGAGAAGCACCCGGGCGATCGAGCGCACCCCACGCCAGGATCAGCACCGGCGGGATCAGGAGGTTGATGACGGCGCCGTATGCCTCGGGGGAGTTGTACGCCAACACGACGGCAGTGACGGCCAATGCTGCGACGACGGCCCAATCGCGTCGAATCAGCTTGGTCCACAACACGAGTGCAACGACGGCGACGACCGCCAGGGAGCCGATCGCGTACGGCTTGAACGCTTCCCAACCGTCCATACCCAGCAGGTTCGCGACGCGTCCACCGACCCAGAACCAGCCGGCCGGGTAGAACGGCGGCAGATCCACGTACGTCATGTCCTGCAGCGCAGCCGAATCCGTCAGCCGGGTCAGGTACTCGGTCCGGAACTGCTGATCGACCGAGACGCCGTGCAGATACAGACTCGTCGCGGCGAGGGGAAGCCCGAGCGTCGTGGTGACGAAGCCGGAGAGCCCGGCCCACGAGAGGAGTTTTGCGACCCGCTCGGCCTTGCGGACACGGAACATCAGAACCGCGGCACCGACCACTGCGATGCAGAGCACCTGCAGCACCGTCGTGACTGCCTGCGTGACGTTGGAAGAGGTGAACGCCGGCCACTGCACTCGGCCGAAAGCAAAGAGCCCGACAGCAGCTACAACAGCGGCGACCAGCGCTCCGAGGGCCATTTCCACCACCGTCGCCGCGGCATTACGCCACGGCGACGGGGTCGAAAGGTCTGTACTCGGAGCAGTTGTTGTTTCTGGCACGGGAGGAGCTTAAACCGGCAACTTCCGGAAGATCGGGCGCGGCACGTGGCGCAGGCCCATCATGACGAAGCGCCAGGGGCCGGGAGTCCAGACGATTTCCTTGCCCTTGTCCGAGGCGGCAACAGCGAGCTTCGCGACGATGTCCTTGTTGACCGTCAGCGGGGCTTCCTTGACGTGGGCACTGAACTGCGTGCGCACCATGCCGGGACGAACGACGGTCACCTGCGGTCCGAATTCCGCGAGAGCCTCGCCGAGCCCGAGGTAGAAGCCGTCGAGGCCCGCCTTGGTGGAGCCGTAGACGAAGTTGGCACGCTTGACGCGCTCGCCGGCTACGGACGACATCGCGATGATCTTGCCGAAGCCCTGAGCCTTCATCTTCTCGCCGAGAAGAACGCCGACCGAGACGGAAGCGGTGTAGTTCACGTTTGCGACCAGTACCGCCTTGCGCTGGTTCTGCCACAGCTCTTCGGAGTCACCGTCCAACGCAAACGCGACGATGGCGACGTCGACGTCACCGTTCGAGAACGCCTGGTCGATCACCTTCGGGTGCGACTCGAAATCAACGGCGTCGAAGTCGATGAGCTCTACCGAGGTGGCGCCCTTGGCTTCGAGTTGCTTGACCGCAGCTTCGCGTCCCGGATCGCCGGGGAGCGCCGCCAGAATGACGCGCAACGGCGCCTTCTTCAGGTACTCCTCACAGATGGCGAGGCCGATCTCGGAGGTTCCACCGAGAAGCAAAACGGTTTGCGGGTTACCTACAGCGTTGATCACAGTTCCAGCCTTCTGGACATATCGGAGGCGAAAACGCCTGTGGGGTCGTACTTGCGGCGCGTCGCGATCCACTCGTCGATGCGCGGGTACATGGCGTGGAAGGTTTCTGCGGATGTCCGCGAATCCTTGGCCGTGTACAGGCGTCCGCCGAATTCGAGGACACGCTTGTCGAGTTCGGTGACGAACTCGTTCAGGCCCGGCTTGATGCGGAAGTCGACGCAGATGTTCCAACCCGGGATCGGGAAGCTCAGCGGCGCCTGATTGCCCTCGCCGAAGAGCTTGAACACGTTGAGGAACGAGTAGTGCCCGCTGCGCTGGATGTCGACGATGATCTTCTTGAACTCGTCGACGGCCTCCGGTGGAACCACGAACTGGTACTGAAGGAATCCGTTGGATCCGTACGCGCGGTTCCACTCACCGAACATGTCGAGCGGGTGGTAGAACTGCGTCAGATTCTGGACCTTGCCGCGGTACTTGCCGGACTTGCGGAACCAGACCTCACCGATCGCGGTGAAGTTGAACTTGTTGGCCAGCCCGTTCGGGAAGACGTCGGGGAACGTCAACAACTGCGGTGCGTCGAACGCGAGCGGGTTCTTCTGCAGCTTGGCCGGAAGCTGATCGAGCTTCGCCAACGATCCGCGTGAGACTGCGGCACGACCGAGCTTCGGGGGCGCGGAAATCGCGTCGAACCAGGCGCTCGAGTACTCGTAGTTGGCTTCGCTGCCGTCGCTGTGCAGAGCGATGGTCTCGTCGAGACTATTGGTGACGTCGCCGTCGGCGATGAAGTACGCCGTCTCGGTCGGTGTCATCTTGATGGTTGCCCGCAAGATGATGCCCGTCAGGCCCATGCCGCCGATCGTGGCCCAGAACAACGCGGCTTTGGGGTCGTTGCGTCCGCCCTTGGGGGTGAGGGTGCGAACCTTGCCGTCAGCCGTCAGCAGATCCAGCGACACGACGTGGTTGCCGAAGCTGCCCGCGCTGTGGTGGTTCTTGCCGTGAATGTCGGAGCCGATGGCGCCGCCGATCGTGACCTGGCGGGTACCCGGCAGGACCGGAACCCACAGGCCGAACGGCAGAGCAGCCTTCATCAGCTGATCCAGATTCACGCCGGCGTCGACGTCCACCAGAGCGGTGTCGCGATCGATGCGGTGAATGCGGTCGAGTGCATTCATGTCGATGACCAGGCCGCCGGCGTTCTGCGCTGGGTCACCGTACGAGCGGCCGAGGCCGCGCGCGATGACGCCGCGTCGCAGATGCGAGGGCTTGGAATCGTTCTGTTCCGCAACCTGGGCGACCGCGTTCGCGATCACTTCCACGTCGGGGGTGGACAGCACCTGTGCAGTGGTGGCGGCGGTGCGTCCCCAACCGGTGAGGGTGCGGGCTTGGGTGTGGAGAGCCGGCTTCGGCGTCTCTTCTGCTGTCGTGGACATCAAGGTAGAGGTTACCTGGGAGTAGTGCCGACGGCTCCGACTCGAGTGGTTACTCTCGTCGTCGTGCCCGAAACACCTGCAAGTCACCAGCACGAACCCCACGTCCCGCTGCCCGTCGAGATTCCTGTCACGACGGACATCGCCGACGACGCGATGGACCTGAAAACGCAGATCGTCCGGTTCGTCGCGACGGGTGGGCTGTCGGCGGTCGTGGACTACGGGCTGTACGTGCTGCTCCTGGCGCTCGGCTTGCCGCGCGTCGCCGCAAAATCGCTGAGCTTCGTCGCGGGCACCACGACGGCGTACCTCATTAATCGCCGGTGGACGTTCAAGGCCGAGCCTTCGCGGGCCCGCTTCATCGCAGTAGTTGCGCTGTACGCGGTCACTTTTGCGGTCCAGGTCGGACTCAACGAAGTGATGGTCCATATCTTCGACGAACACTGGTGGCGGACACCGCTGGCGTTCGTCATCGCGCAGGGCACCGCGACGGTCATCAACTTCATCGTTCAGCGGGCAGTGATCTTCAAGATCAAATAACGGTTCGGGGTGGATTAGCGCTTTCGTCCGGTTTCTCGAGAGAGAATCGAGCCCATGATCATCGTTCTCGATTCTTCGGCCCTGACCAGGGGCGCACGGTTCGACACCGCCATCGCCGACGCGCGCGCACTCGGACACCGCGTCGTCGTGCCGCGATTGGTCGTACTCGAGGTTGCGAGCCGCTACCGCGAGGAATCGGCGGAGATGATCGCGGCCCTGAGCGTCCAGGCGCGCATGTACGACCGACTGGGATTGCGGCGCGACCTCACGAGGTTTGTCGACGCGGCTCACGACAAGGCCGACGGCTACGTCGACGACGTGGTCGAAGGCCTCGTGGCGATCGGCGTCGAAGTGGTCGATCCAGTCGACGTTTCGCATCTCGAGGTGGCCGAGAGGGCGATCTCGCTGCGTCGGCCCTATACCGACAAGAAGAAGCGAGACGGTTACCCGGCGACCCTGAACTGGCTGACCGTGCTCGATCTCGCCGACCGGAACCCGGGCGTCGACGTGATCTGGGTCAGCTCCGACGCACGGGCATACGGCGACGGCGAAGACGGGGTCTGGCATGGCGATCTCGCGCGTGAACTGGCGGCGCGCGGTCTTGAATATCGGATCCGGTGGGCGTCGGACATCCCGGTGATCGACGGACCGGTTCAGGTGGAGGAAGTCGCTGAGCCGACCCCCGAGGCCCAGGTTGTTCAGGGTTTTGTGGAGCCGGAAGCGGTGGTTCCCGCAGAGATTCCCGAACCCGTGGCTCCCGCAGAGGTTCCCGAACCCGCGGCACCGGCAGTAGCTCCCGCACCCAAGCCCGTTCAGCGCGCAGCGCGAACGAGAGTTGCGCCTCAGCGCATAGAACCCGCTCCGAAAGCTCAGTCCGGCGGATTGCGCGGTCTGGGCAAGGTCATCGGCGGGCGGAAACGAAAGGTCACGATCGTCGACGATCTCGACGAAGTCGACCTCTTCGGTGCCTGATCGCTTCTAATCTGGACAGATGTCTCTGTTGCCGACTGTCAGTCGCAGGACCGGAACTCGATACGGCAGGCCGAGTATCGAATCGCAGGTCCTCTACAACGCGTGCCGATGGATGCTTCGGCCCGTGGTCGGGATCGCCCCGCTGACGCCTGGCGCGATGCGCCGCGCCGCAGTTCTGGACTCGGCCGCGGGTGTACGCATTCCGTCCGGGATCGATCGGGAAGCGATTCGCTTTCCGGGTTTCGACGGTGAACTCGTCCGGACGGCAGGCTCTACGGCTGATCTGCGCGACGGTGTCGTTCTCTACCTGCACGGCGGCGGGTTCATGTGCTGCGGGCTCAACACGCATCGGCCGGTTGTTGCCGGCATCGCCAAGCGAACCGGCCTTCCGGTCCTGCACGTCGCGTATCGGCAGTTGCCGAAGACGAGTATCAACGGGTCCGTCGACGACTGCCTGGATGCGTACCGATGGCTCCTCGAACAGGGAGCCTTGCCGGAAAAGGTTGTCTTCGTTGGTGATTCGGCCGGAGGTTTCCTGGTTTTCGCGACGGCGCTTGCAGCTGTTTCCGCGGGACTCGAGGTTCCGGCCGGTCTTGTCGGGCTCTCACCGCTCCTTGATCTCGATTGCACCACCAAATCGGTCCATGCCAACGCTCGACGCGACGTGATCGCCCCGGTGTCGGCATTGATGGCGATCGGAAAGCTTGGCGGACAGACGAACTCGCCCGTCGACGGTGATCTGGCCGCGCTGCCGCCGTCGTTGCTGATCGCCGCCGAATCCGAGGTGCTCAGAGTCGATTCGGAGGTGATGGCGCAGCGGCTCGCTGCCGCGGGGGTGCCGTGCTCGCTGCAGATCTGGAACGGCCAGGTTCACGCGTTTCCCGCCGTCTGGCCTGGCTTGCCGGAGAGCCGGGCGGCGCTACGTGACGTTGCCAGGTTCATTCGCACCAGGCTGGATGCTGTCCCGCCCCAGGAGTCACGGGCGCAGTGACGCGACAACTGCCCGTGCGAGGGCGTCGGGAGATCCAGGGGCGAAGGGCAGAAAGAGTTCGGGCTCGATCAATTCCACTTCCATGAGCAGTGGTTGATCCACTGGTCCCACGACGTCTACACGCGCATAAAGCAATTCGCCGGGTCTGCACGGAGCTGCGGCCAGTGCCGCGTCCGCCAACGCGAGTTCGGCGGTGGACGGTTCGTGGAGGTGGTTGGTTCCGCCGTGGTATTCCTGCACGCGGAAGTCGTTGTCGGCCGGGATCTTCCGGACCGCATGGGAGTAGCGTCCGCCGATGTGGGTGATCGAGCGCTCGCCGTCGACGACGTCCGAGATGAAGGGCTGGACCAATGCGTCGTTGCCGCTCTCGAGGATGGAGCTGAGGTGAGCGTGGGCCTGTGCGGACCCGGCGGCAAATTTTCCCACTCCGACAGCGCCGGCGGACACCGCAGGCTTGACGATGACGTCGTCACTCTCGAACGAAGGGAGGGTGAGTGTTTCGCTCTTTCCGGCAGTGATCACAGCGGTGGGGACGATGGGGACGCCGGCCGCGGCAAGTTCGGTCAGGTATCCCTTGTGGGCGTTCCACTTCACGATCGAGAGCGGATTGGCGATCGGAGCGGTCAGCTGATCGAGAACGGCGAGAAACTCCTCGAGGCGCTGCGTGTAGTCCCACGTCGACCGGATCAGAACCAGGTCGGCGTCGATGCCGTGGAGGGACGGACTCGACCACGGAGCCATTGTCGACGCAACGCCGTAGGTGGTGAGAGCTTCCATGACGAGTTTGCTTTCGACATCCGCCTCGCGGGCGGCGCCGTCACAGGTGAGCATGAGAACCGTGGTCATGCCACGATGCTTTCACGGCTAGCGCCTTTGGAGGCTAGCGAGGTGGACCCTCGTCGAGGACCAGGGAACCGGTTCCGGGCTGCCCCGTTGCGTCCACCCACGTCAGCGCGACGGTGTCGCCGGGGCGGTGCGAGCTCATCGCCGCATTGAGGTCCGCGGACGACGCGATCCGGCTGCCCCCGAACTCCGTGATGACCGCACCTTTGGTGAGCCCCACTCGTTCGGCCGGTGAATCGAAGCTCACGGCAACAACTTCCGCGCCGGGCGGCATTTCAGCGTGGTCCTTCACCGCGACGCCCAGTACGGGTGTCGGTCCCACGCGCACGGTTTCGGACGATCGGCCACCGAGCACCTGCTCGACGATCGGTAGTGCCGTGTCGATCGGTATCGCGTAGGACTGAGGCGCCGGCGAGGTTTCGGTGCGGTCGGTGACGGCGTTGCCCGCGCTGCTGACGCCGATCAGCTCGCCGACAGCGTTGACCAGCGGGCCACCGGAATCGCCCGGCCGGATATCCGCGTCCACCTCGATGAGGCCCTTCAACTGGTTTCGCGATCCGTCGGACACGTTGCGGGTGTTGACGGTGACACCGAGATTGGTGACGACGCCGGGAGCCGGGACGGGTACTCCGCCACCTTCGGCATTTCCGATAGCGGTGACGGCATCCCCACGAGCGGCTTCCGCGGACTTGCCGACCACTGCCACCGGCAGATCGGTGGCGCCCGCGAGGCGCAGGACGGCAAGGTCGCTGACGCTGTCGTAACCGAGGATCTCGGCGTCGTAGATCAGTCCGTTGGACATGCTGACGGCGGTGACGTCCGAGGCTCCGCTGATGACGTGGTGATTCGTCAGCACCACTCCGTCAGCGGAGAGCACGATCCCGGTTCCTGCGGTGGTGGTGAATCCGGCCGGCGCGGTGATGGTGACGATGGTGGGGACCACCCGGGCGGCGAGCTCCTCCGGGGAGAGCGGAACAACCGGCGCGGGTGGGGTGGTCGTGATGACCGTGACGGGGGCGGACTCGATTGTGCCTGGAGTCAGTGGTGGGGCGACCAGCGCGAGACCGCCGAGTCCGGCTGCGAGAACGACGGCCGTCCACAGGCCGCGTCTGCTCGCACGTTTGGTCATCCAGCCGTCCGTCCCGCCGGTCGTCATCCCATCGAGTGTGAAAGCTGAAGATTACCCAACCGCCAACGATCAAGACATGCGATGGCGCAACAACATGTAGACACCGCGACGCATGAACGAGGTGGCGAGTGCGCGAGCATCGCCGATTCGGACGTCCATCGCCGAGATCAGGGTCGGATCCGATTCCCGGAGATCTTTGTGGAATGCCGCTGCCTGGCGTGCCTGATCTTTGGCCAGACGAACACTCCACTGTCCGGCATTGACCCGGAAGGACGCGAGCGGCTTGGCGATCGCATAAACGTCGCCCTGCAATGCGACTGCGGTGTAGGTGGCTTCGTCGATGACGTAGGGGTTGGTGTCGTCCCACCAACCGATTGCCTTGAGAGCGGACCGCTTCATGAGCACACATCCGGGCTCGCCGAAGATGTTCGCTCCTGCCGTCACCGTCTTGCGGGCTGCGTCGCGCCCGGTGACCAGTCCCTTCAACCCTGCAAGTCCGCGCGCGGAAAGGATGGTCTTTCCGTTTGCATCAACCAGTTTGCGTTGCGAGGCTACGAGTACAACCGATGGGTGCTCGTCGAATGCCGCGACCTGTTCCGCCAGGCACTCGGGGTAGATGGTGTCGTCACCGCATACGAGTTTCAGGAGCTCGCCGTTCGCGGCTTCGCTGACCCGGTCCCAGTTTCGCTTCGCTCCGCCGCCGGCTTCGGTCGACAAGATCTCGATTCGCGGATCGTCGGCGTACCGGGCTAGGACCTTGACGGTGTCGTCGGTCGACGAATGATCCGAGATGATCAATTCGAAGTCCTGATAGGTCTGATTCAGGATCGAGTCGATCGTCTCGGCAATGTAGTCGGCATTGTTGTAGGCCGGGACGACGACGGAAACACGCGGAGTCATGAGGTGCCTGTTCTCTTGTTTCGACTGAACGAGAAATCGCGGTAACCGAAGAAACTTGCCGTTGCGGTTACTGCTGTGATGACGAGTTGTGACGGGATGGGCGGAAAGTGCAAGACCGAGACGGCGACGGTCATCAGCGCGAGGTTGATCACGAAGGCGCCGAAGTTGACGACGACGAATCGCCAGAAGTCGCGCAGGAAGTGACCGCGAACTTCGAAGACCAGGTAGCGGTACATCGCAAAAGCACACAGCAGGTTGCAGACGTATCCGGCAACGATCGCGAAGTGGTAGCCGAACTGATCGCCGAGCGCGATCTGCCAGGCAATGAACCAGGCAGTTCCGAGAACTGTGTTGACTCCACCGACGAGCAGAAACGCAAGGGCCTGATTCTTGACGACGCGCATCAACGGACCCGGCCTGCCGTCCATTCCGGCGGGGGGTGTTGCAGTCGAATCCGGTGAAGCCATCAGCCTTCGCCGAACATGGGCAGCAGCCCGGCTGACACGGCATCTTGAAGCGACGGTGCTGCTGTGTCCTTTGCCGACAGCGTGATGTTCAAGGGCTCCCCGCCACGACCCACTGTGGGCCAGTCGATCGCGATGTCGGGATCGAGGGGATGAACCTCGTGCTCGCGTTCGGGGGCGTATCCCGTCGAGCACAGGTAGACCACCGTCGAGTTGTCCTCGAGGGAAATGAAGGCGTGCCCCAGCCCCTCGGACAGAAAGATCGCTCTGCGGTCGACATCGTCGAGAAGGACCGAATCCCACTGGCCGAAGGTCGGCGATCCGACGCGTAGGTCGACGGCGATGTCGAGGATCGCGCCTTTGGCACACGTGACGTATTTGGCCTGGCCGGGAGGGACGTCGGCAAAATGGATGCCGCGTAGGACACCGGCAGCGGAGACCGAACAATTGGCCTGCTGAAGGTCGAGCGTGCGGCCGGTGATTTCGGAGAATCCGGGTTCGCGGAACCATTCGAGGAAGACTCCGCGGTCGTCGCCGAACTGCTTGGGCGTGAATTCCCAGGCGCCGGGAACCTTCAATTCGCGATACTGGCTCATCACGTGAGTGTCTGCCATGTCACCAGTCCTTGCCGCGGTCGAGAAGTTCGAGAAGGTATTTTCCGTATCCGGATTTCAGGAGCTTTTCAGCCCGAATGCGTAGCTCGTCGTCGGTGATGAATCCGTGTCGCCAGGCAACTTCTTCGGGCGCGCCGATTTTGAGTCCCTGACGCTCCTCGATCGTGCGAACGTAGTTCGACGCGTCGAGAAGCGAATCGAAAGTTCCGGTGTCGAGCCACGCGGTGCCGCGAGGAAGTACTTCGACCTGGAGGCGACCAGCTTCGAGATATGCACGGTTGACGTCCGTGATCTCGTATTCGCCGCGTGCCGATGGTTCGAGGTCTTTGGCGATGGCGACGACGTCGTTGTCGTAAAAATACAATCCGGGCACCGAGTAATTCGAGCGCGGGTTTGTCGGCTTCTCCTCCAGCGAGACGGCTTTGCCCTCGCGGTCGAACTCGATGACTCCGTAGGCCGTGGGGTCGGAAACCCAGTACGCGAAGACGGCGCCGCCGTCGATGTTCTCGAAGCGCGTGAGCTTACTGCCCAGACCCGGGCCGTAGAAGATGTTGTCACCGAGGACCAGCGCCGCGGATTCGGAGCCGATATGGCCGGCGCCGAGTACAAATGCTTGTGCGAGACCGTTCGGCTCGTGCTGGATCTGGTAGGTCAGGTCGACGCCGAACTGGGAGCCGTCGCCGAGCAACCGCTGGAACTGCGGTGCGTCGTCTTCTGTGGTGATGATCAAGATGTCGCGGATCCCGGCCAGCATCAGGGTGCTGAGCGGGTAGTAGATCATCGGTTTGTCGTAGACGGGGACCAGCTGTTTGCTCACGCCGAGCGTGATGGGGTGCAACCTCGACCCCGTGCCGCCCGCCAGAATGATTCCGCGCATGCCTCGAAGTGTTCCAGTGTTCGCTGGAGAAACAAATCTCGGGCGCACGGTATCGTGCGTGGCCGGTAGGTTGATCGGTTCGATTCGGTGATCGTGGAGGCGCAAACGTGAGAGTTCTCGTGACTGGCGGGGCAGGCTTCATCGGCGCCAATTTCGTCCATCAGACGGTTGCGGAGCGTCCTGACGCCGAGGTCACGGTGCTCGACGCGTTGACCTATGCAGGCAACAAGTCTTCGCTCGATTCGATAGCCGACCGCATCACGTTTGTTCACGGCGACATCACCGACGCATCTCTCGTCGATGAACTGGTGGGCGCCGCGGACGTCGTCGTTCATTTTGCCGCCGAGTCGCACAACGACAATTCGCTCGCTGATCCGTGGCCGTTCGTGCAGACCAACATCGTGGGAACGTTCACGCTGCTGCAGGCTGTGCGCAAGCACGATGTCAGGTATCACCACATTTCCACCGACGAAGTGTACGGAGATCTCGAACTGGGCGATCCGGACCGTTTCACGGAGTCCACGGCGTACAACCCGTCGAGCCCCTACTCGTCGACCAAGGCATCGAGCGACATGTTGGTGCGCGCGTGGACGCGTTCGTTCGGCGTCCGGGCGACCCTGTCGAACTGTTCGAACAATTACGGCCCGTATCAACATGTCGAGAAGTTCATCCCGCGTCAGATCACCAATGTTCTCGCCGGATTGCGTCCCAAGTTGTACGGCGACGGTTTGAACGTCCGTGACTGGATTCATGTCGACGACCACAACAGCGCGGTCTGGGCGATCATCGACGGTGGCCGGATCGGTCAGACCTACCTGATCGGCGCCGACGGTGAGGTGAACAACCGAACCGTCATGGAGACGATTCTGCAGATATTGGGTCGCGGCGCCGACGAGTTCGATTTTGTCACCGATCGCCCGGGTCACGACGTGAGGTACGCGATCGATTCGAGTCTGCTCCGGGAAGAACTGGGCTGGTCACCTCGCTACGAGGACTTCCGCAGTGGTCTGGAAGCAACAATCGACTGGTACCGCGACAACGAAGCGTGGTGGCGTCCGCAGAAGGACGCAACCGAGCAGGCATACGTGGCCGCGGGGGAGAAGACGACCTCCTAGCGTGCAGCCAGATTACGACGGATGGAGTCGAGGGTCGACGCTATTCCGGCAGGCAACGGGCGATGTGTGCGCTGGTCCAGATCAGTCCACACGGTCGATCGCAGCCTCAGGTCGCGGGCTTGCGCCGAGGCGAGTGGAGAACTGGCGAGCACCACGTTCGGGCGTTTTCTGAATACCGTGTGGCAGGCGCCGAGGATCGCTCCGATGGTGACGCTGCGTCCGGACGCGTAGATCTTGGTGATCGTTGATTCCGGCGATATTTCCGCTCGAGTAAAGCTGTCGACCACCATTTCGGCGGCATCGGAGACGTAGATGTAGTCCCGAAGCGTGTCCATGGGGACATAGATCGAAATGGGCATCGACAGTAGATAGCCCCGGCACAGATGCGAAATCAGGCCTTGGGGTTTCGCGAGATTCTGACCCGGACCATATAGATTCGCGAATCTTCCTATGACAGTACGGTTTCCGCTTCTGGAGCCGAATTCGTGAACAATCGATTCGGCATCGAGCTTTGCTCGCCCGTAGTCGGCCAGTGGTCTGGTGGCGCTTGTTTCGGTGTGCGGTGCGCCAGGAGCCCCGGCGTAGACGCCGCCGGCGGACGATGCGTGGAAGACGGTCCCGATGCCGGCACCTGCGGTCCTCAATTCGTCCAGGACGTCCTTCATGAGTTGGTTCTCGCGAGCGAACTCGTCACTGCTCGTACCGTTCACACCTGCGCCGGCGCACCACGCCATTCGCCACGGGCCACCGGCTGCGTCCGTAACCAGTTTTCTGGCATCGGCGAACAGGATTTCCCTGGCCAGAGTGGGTTCGCCCCACGGGACGCGGCTGGTGCGAATATCGGCCCCACGGCGATCGAGTTCGCGGGCCACAGAGCTGCCGAGGAGGCCGCCGCTGCCGACTACCCACGTGGGGACATTCATTGCTACGCGGGTGGCTCGGTGGCGTTCCGGCGCCCCAATGGGCCTGCCGCGGGGTCGCTGACGATGAGATACGGCGGCTTTCCCATTGCTGTCTTGACCGCGACACCGATGTATTCGGCGATCACACCCAACGAGAAGAGCACTGCCCCGAAACCGAACAGCATCACGATCATCGTCGACGCCCATCCACGTACCTCGACGCCGGCGTCGAAGAACACGTACGACGCCAACACGTAGAGGACGATGACGAGGCCACCGACGGCAAACAGGAAACCGATCAGGCTGACCATGCGAAGGCCTTTGGTGCCGCTGGAGAGCACCATTCGCCAGAAATGCGACAGCAGGCTTCTGAGATGGTATCCAGATGCGCGTCCGCGTTCCTCACGCAGTTGAACCGGACTGGTGGTGACTTCGCCGGCGATCCAGCCGAGCGCCACGTCGAGATATGCCTCGGATCCGGCGTATGCGGCGACCGACCGTCCGACCTCGCCGAGGACGAGGCGGAAGCTTTGATACTTCACGGAGTTCTCGGACGAGAGAATCTTGGTGGTCAGCCATTTCGACGACTTCGACGCCGCGTTCCGTAGCGCTCCGTGGGGTGCCGCGTTCACTGGTTGCGCGTAGACGAGGGTGGCTTGTTGGTCCAGTGCAGTGTCGAGGAGTCCACCGATGTCCGCCGGGTTGTGCTGGCCGTCCTCGTCCATGGTGACGACCCATTCGCCCCCACTCGATGCCATTCCCGCCAGTGTTGCCGGGTGTTGGCCGAAGTTGCGTGAGAGCCAGATGGGTCGGATGAAGTCGTGTTGTTTCGCCAGTTCACGGATGACGGCAGCTGATCCGTCCGGACCGTGGTCGAAGACGAGAAGGACTTCTTCGACGACCAGCGGTCGCCCGCCGGGAGTGGTCTGCGTTTTCGTCAGGGGGAGTATCTCGTCGATGAGGGCATTGAGAGTGCGTTCGCCCTGGTAAACCGGCACGACGACGGAAATTCGGTGCGGTTGCACCGACTCGGGTGTGCCATCGGTCTTCACAGGCGGGGAGTGTATACGTCGCCGGGGGTCGGCTTCTCGGCGTGGGGGCGTACGTGTCGGCGAATCGTGTAGTTATGATCCGGATCACTCGACGAAAGTGAGTCCCGGTGGCCGAGTTCGAAGATCACACCAACGATCGACGCAAGAACAATCGCGAGAACACCGGCGTTCCGGGGAGAGCCGACATGGCTGACGTCGGTGACACCACCGACACCGAGTACACCGCGAGGTTGCGGGAGCTACAAGGCGCCAGATGGAAGCGCGTCCTGAATGTCCAAGCGCCCTATCAGTGGAATATCAGACGATTCCTCGGTGGCCGGAGAGTCCTCGATGTCGGCTGCGGAATCGGCCGGAATCTGCGTAATCTTCCCCCTGGCAGCGTCGGGGTGGACCACAACGAACATTCGGTGGAGTTCTGCCGATCGCTCGGTTTCGAGGCGTACTCGTCGGCGAAATTTCACGCCGATAGCGATCCGCGAACCTTCGACGGAATGCTGATGGCGCATCTCCTCGAGCACCTTCCGGCGGGCGAAGCTTCCGGCATCGTCGCCGAGTATCTTCCTTTCCTTGAACCGGGCGCGACAGTCATGCTGATCTGCCCTCAGGAGCGTGGCTTCGCCAGCGATCCCACGCACACCGTCTTCCTCGACGGCGTCGACCTCGAAAAGATCTGTGCGGACAACGGTCTTGTCGTCAGGCGCTCGCTGTCGTTCCCCTTTCCTCGGTGGATGGGGAAGCCGTTCATCTACAACGAGTCCGTGGTGATCGCGGAGGTTCCGTCCAGGCTCTGACGCCTGTCGCGGTAGTAGATCACGGAGAGACCGGCGAGGAGAACGAGTCCGAAGCCCATTCCGACGAAGCCGATCCGCTGTCCTGGAGACCGGAAGTTGATCACGAGTTCGGCGTTGTCCGTGCCTGGCGGCAGATCGACGTAGAGGTACGTTCCGCCGAGACCTTTGGTGGGGATGGGTTCGCCGTCGAGGGTCGCGGTGTAGCCCGGCCATGCCAACCGTGCGAAGACGACGCTGCCACCGCCCGGTGAGCTGACTCGTACACGCTCGCTCTTGACGCTCATGTACTCGGACCGTGCGTCGGCATTGACCGTTGCGGACACCCGGCCCGGTTGACCGGAGATCGGGCCGGCGTCGCGTTCGAGGATGTAGATCTGTTCTTGGGCGACCTCGGGCACGTCTGCCCAGTGCCATCCGGGCGGGGCGGGCTCGTTGTCGGCGCCCGGGTACTGCTTGCGCTGAAGGACGACGCGGTCGAGCAGCATCAGGTCTGCGCTGGTTCTGCCGGTGTATTCGTCCGGCCTGAACACATTTCGATAAGCGTCGTCGCAGGTCGAACCGTCGAATCCCATACACAACAGTGATGCGAAGTCGGCGTGGCCGACGGGGGTGTACGCGTTCACGTAGTCGAGATCGAGGACCTTCGCGTAGTTTCCGTACACCTGCGAAGTCCACGGTAGTTCTGTCGTTTCGGCATCGATTCGGATCAGCGCGCGATTGCCGAGCTGAAGGGTCGTGCCCGGGAAATCCGGAAAGTTCGCCTTGGCTTCGGATTGGCTGGTCGGCAGGTACCACTTGTTCAGTGCCTGCGGATACGCGATCACTTGATAAAGGGTCACCGGAGCGATGGTGAGAATCAGTAGACCAGCGATCGCCGGGGCTCCGTACCTACGGCCGAGGTAGATGGCGAGTGCTCCGACGGCGATGATCACGACAGCCCAGGTGAGATGTCGGATGAAGTACTGCGGACCCGAAGAACTGGCGCGAATCATCAAGACGAACACGATCAACGCTGCAGCGGTGACGCGGGATCGCAGCTTGTCCAAAGTCCCGAATCGACTGAGCAGCACACCGAGCAACACCAGGGAGAACACCGCGACGAAGGGAAGCAGCCGTGCCGGCCACCGAATCTGACCGATGTCGCTGGGACCCGCGGTGAACAGCAGAATGAACGCCAGCAGCAGCAGCGGGGTTACCAAATCGCGCAGCGACCCCTGTGCTTTCCGCCAGCCGATGAAGGCCAGCGCCGGTATCGCGAACCACGCGATGTACGTGATCGGTGCGTAGGTCGTCTCACCTGTCCAGGACTCGATGCTCGAGACCGACGACGGAATGCTCGCTGTGAGCGTTTCTGACCACGGAGCGGTCAGGAAGTTGTCGTTGAACGTGCCTTCTTCGCCGGTGCGCCAGGTGACCGCAGAGGAGAGCAGGCCGGGCAGAAATGTGATGGCTCCGCAGGCGGCGGCCGCGATGCCGACAAGACCGAGCTTCACCGTTGTCCGCCATTGCGGACTGCGGATGTATTCGCCCAGCATCAGTGCCCCGACGGTCACTCCGGCCATCAATGCCGCGTGGACGTAGCCGACGCTGATCGCGAGGTAGAGGAAGACGAACACCGGTATCGGCCCCGACCGGCCGCGGGCATAGCGAATGCCGCTTGCCCATGCCTGCACCACCCACGCCATTCCGATCACCGACGTAACCCACGACGGGTACTCGAAATACAGAGTGAAACCGGCAAAGGGAACTGCGCTTCCGGCGACGGCCGCCCAATAAGGGCGAGCTCCGTATTCGAGACAGACTCGATAGACGCCCCACCCGAGGATGATCGCGAATGCCAGCTTGACCAGCGTGGCCAGTAGAGCGAGATTGTCGACGGACGGTGCGATGTAGTTGATGAAGATCTGTACCGGGTTCCACAGCCCACCCTGGCCTTCGACCGGATAGTTTCCCGCCATCCATTGATCCAGGACCAGCGACGGGAATTGACCCTCTCTCATCAGATGGCCCAGCTGAACCCAGTTGCCGACAGCACCGGATTCGGTGTCGTCGACGTAGAAGTAACGAGGGTCCACTGTGACGATCGCCAAGAATGCGAGGCACACGACTGCTGGGATCACAGCGCCCCAGCTCCAGCGTTCCCGACGGGTGGGAGCGGGTAGTTCGAGTGTCAAGGGATCTCCAGGTCGCACGGGTGGATGCACCAGAGACAGTAGCCGAGGCCGTGTTTTCGAGTTTCGGGGGCAATTCCACCTCGGATACCCTGCGAGTGACAGGTACAGCTTTTTCAAGATTCACGGTAGGAGTCATATGCCCGAGCAGGTAAAGGTGGGGGTGCCGGAGAACGGGCAGGTCAAGGCTCACCGTTTGGTGGTCCAGCGCGGCGTGTTCGTCGGGATGTCGCCGATAGTCAACGACGACCTGTACGTCGAGTTCCGGAAAGGCTCCGGTGAGCGGACACGGCACCGAGTTGCTCTCGACAAGGGCGCGCGGATCAGCACCAACACCTACTTCGGGCGTTTCGCCGCCAGCTACTGGCAGCGGTGGACGACTGTCACCGAGGTCGAGGCATCGCTGCGAATCGAGAGCGAGGGCCGGTTCCGCGTCCGGATGGTCGCTTCGGATATCGCCGGGCATCGCCGTATCCTCGAAACACGCGACGGATCGGGGTCTTCGGAGGTCGCATTGACCTCACCGTTGGACAAGTTCGTCGACGGCGGCGCCCTGTGGCTCGAGGTGGATTCCCTCGACGCTCCGATGGCGATCGAGAACTTGGAATGGACCGTGGCAGCTCCGGAGACGGTTCGCCCGGTCTCGGTGGCGATCTGCACCTTCAATCGGGCCGACGATTGCGCCGAGACGGTTGCTGCGCTGGCCTCCGACGCTACCGTGCGTGCCCTCATCAGTTCGGTGTATGTCGTCGATCAGGGTAACGACTTGGTGAAAGATCGGGCGCGCTTCGTCGAGGCGGCAGACAAGCTCGGCGACAAGTTGCAGTATCTTCAGCAGCCGAATCTCGGTGGAGCAGGCGGCTTTTCACGCGGATTGTTCGAGGCGACGTCCACGGGGGTGGATGTCGCCGACGTCATCCTGATGGATGACGACATTCTGTGTGAGCCGGAAACAGTGTTGCGCCTCAATGCCTTTGCCAATATGACGGTGGAACCGACTTTGGTGGGTGCGCAGATGATGTATCTGCTCAATCCCGATTTTCTCAATGTCGGCGCAGAAGACGTGGATCTGAAGACCCTCCACCACGGGCAGCGAGTGCCCAAGGCCCTCATCAACACGAGCATGCTCAAGAAGCGCCAAGAGCGTCGAGTCGACGCGGGATACAACGCCTGGTGGACGTGCCTGATCCCCGCCGAAGTTGTCGAAGCCATCGGATTGCCCGTTCCGATCTTCTTCCAGTGGGATGATGTGGAGTACGGAATCCGCGCTCGGAAAGCGGGATTCGTCACCGTCACGTTGCCCAACGCTGCCGTGTGGCATGCCGACTTCTACTGGAAGGACTTCGACGACTGGGCGCGCTACTTCAGTACGCGCAACTCGCTCGTCGTCGGGTCACTGCACAGCGACCTTGACACCAAGGGACTCTCACGTCAGTTCTTCCGTCAGATCTCCGAATTCCTCGTCGGAATGCAATACGGCCTGGCATTCACGACGCTCAAGGGCATCGAGGACTACCTCGACGGTCCGGAGGCGTTGCGGGACGGCGGCATCGAGGCGATGGCAAGTATCCGCGCCGGCCGAGCGCAATATGCGGAGACGATCAAACACGACGCTGCCACGGCTCCGGTTCCCTCGAACGAACTCCACACCGAGCGCGCCGGCGGCGAACCGAGCCTGATGCGAGTGATCCTGGCCAAGCGTGCGGTGGACCAGTGGTTGGGTCGCACCCGCGGCGGACTGATCAATATCCCGCGCGAAGACGCGCATTGGTGGCACATCTCGCGGTTCGACCATGTTGTCGTCACCGATGCTTCGCAATCGGGGGTACGCATCCGGCAGAGAGACAAGGCTACGGCGCGCGCTCTCCTTGTCCGAACGGTCAAGCTACTGCGTCGGTTCCAGAAGGAAGCCCCTGCCGTGTCGGCGAAGTACCGTGCTGCGATGCCGGAACTCACGAGTCGAGAGAACTGGGCACGTCTTTACGAGAAGTGATTCTCAGCTGGTGATCTCGACGATGACCTGCTCGTTGGCGACGGTGTACCCGAGATATTCGAACGAGATGCCGGTGCGTGTGACCAACTCCGTCCACGCCCGGTACTCGTGCTGCTTCCATCCGGGATAGTTGAAGAACTCGTCGAAGACGACAATCGACCCGGGTACCAGTCGGTCGCCGAGGAGATCGAGCACCGTCTTGGTGGACGAGTAGAGGTCGGCGTCGAGGTGCAGGAACGCAACGGGGCCGGGTTCGTCGTTCAGGAACGAGGGCAAGGTGTCCTCGAAGAGGCCCGGAACAAGTTGCGCCCCTAGGACTTCGGGGATGGATTCCTGAGCGAACTCGCCGGTCGGGAACCCGGTCCGCCACGTCTCAGGAAGGCCGGAGAACACGTCGAAACCCGCGACGGTTCCGTCACGCTCGGTGAATGCCTCCGAGACGATCCTGAGTGTGGTTCCGCTGGCAACGCCGAATTCGAGTGCCATACCGGGTATTTCGATCAAACTCAGGGCATGGCGAAGCGTGTCGTGCGGGTGGCCGAATGTCTCCGCGACTCGAAGGTGCTCGAGGATGAACTTCGCAGTCGACGCTGTCGCTTCCAGGTCCACGGCGTAGGCCAGATCCCGTCGCTGACGAAATTCCAGCTCGTCGATCCTGGACCGGAGGCCCGCGATGTCACCGCGGGCCCCGGCCAGTTCCTCACGTGAGAGCGTCAGCGCATCGAGGATCTGTTGCGTGCGATCTCCGTTGCGCCGGTCGGCGGCCTCGACCACCTCGGATACCGCACGCTGAAGCTTGGTTCTGGCGCTTGAACGGAACCGCTCGAACATGGCAACCTCTCGTCGGGATCACCCCCATGCTGCCAGGATTCGTTCGCTACCGTTCGCGACCGCGGTAGTGACTCTTGAGTTGTCGGGAGATCACTTTGATCTCCCGCGTCCTCTCTGCCTGCAGACGAGCATCGCTTCGCGCAGCATTCCACGCGTTCTCTCGCTGTAGTTTCCGGTAGCTCGCGAGTCTTCGCTCATCGATATCGCCGCGCCCGAGTGCGCCCAGGACTGCGCATCCCGGCTCGGAGTTGTGTGCGCAATCGGAGAACCGGCACTCTGCAATCAGCTCCTCGATCTCGGGGAACGCCTTGTCGATCCCCTCTGCCGTGTTCCACATCCCAACCCCTCGCAGGCCGGGTGTGTCGATCAGCGTCCGACCGCCGGAGAAGGGGATCAACTCTCTGGTGACGGTGGTGTGGCGTCCCTTTCCGTCGCCGGCCCGAACGCGACCGGTCTCGAGTCGGTTGTTTCCGGTGGTTTCTGTGGGGAGCGCTGTGTCGGCGAGGAGGGCGTTCGCGAGCGTCGACTTACCGGCGCCGGATGGACCGAGTATCGCCACGGTGCCGTCCAGAACTGCATCGAGTACATCCATTCCTTCGTTGGTCTCGGCACTGACGGCCAGCACTGTTGCGCCGGGCGCAACAGCAGAGACCTCGGCGAGAGTGTCGGAGATATAGTGAGCTGCATCAGATTTGGTAAGTGCGACGACAGGTGTCGCGCCGCTCTCCCACGTGAGTGCGAGTAGCCGTTCGATGCGCCCGAGATCGACGTCGCCGTCCGAAGCCGTGGCGATGACGACGGTGTCGACATTGGCCGCCAGAATCTGGCCTTCCGATTTTCCGGATGCCGAGGATCGGACGATACTGCTCGATCGGGGGAGTATCGAAGTGACCGTGTGCATTTCGGGCTCGCGTGAGTCCGGCACGTCGACCACGGACACCCAGTCGCCCGTGCAGAGCGGATCGCTGCCGCTGAGTGCGCGGACGGTGCCTTCGGCGGTGGCCACGTCACACCGTCCGCGGTCGACGCGAAGAACGCGCCCGGGTGCGGAGTCCGGTGAGGCAAGGGTAGTGAATTTATTCGAGAGTGTTGCGTTCCAACCGTATTCGGTCAGGGGCGTGCGGTTTTCCGACATGGTGAGTGTGTCCTCGAGTATGAAGAAGTGTGAATGTTGACGGTGCTGAAACTGCGGAACACGACAGTCATCAATACTCACTCCTCGTAAACCTCGGGACGCACCATGCGTCGGATCAGAATGCTCTCAGCCGCAGACGCGACTGTGCAACTGATTTAAAAGAGATGGGGGTAACTGATTCAACTCAGGACGGCTGACTCAACTCGGGCGTTCGAACTTTTCTTCCCGGCCGAGCTTGCGCAGTCGCATCCACTCGCGCAGTCCTGCCGGATCGCGGCGTGTGATCAGGAAGTACCAGCCGAACCGAACCCATTCCTGCGGAAGCAGTTTCCGCATTCCCGGTTGGGCGAGGATGTATCCACGGTTGCGGTACGTGAAGTAGCGCTTCGTGTCGTTGTCGGGGTACTGCGTGTGCATGCGTCCGCCGAGGATCGGCTTGAACTCGTCCGCGCCGTTGGGGTGGACGTAGGCAGTTTGCAGGCAGGTACCGAACTTCAGGCCGGAGCGCACGAGGCGACGGTGTACCTCGACCTCGTCGCCGCGGACGAACAGGCGTAGATCCGGAACACCGACGGCATCGATCGCGTCGGCGGTGAACAGTGCGCCGTTGAAGAGGGACGCGATACCGGGCAGGAGATCCTCGTCGCCGAGTTCGGAACGCAACCGGCGCCACGACGTACCGCGGCGAAGTGGGAAAGCGAGGCGGTCGGGGTTGTCGATGTCGCAGACGACGGGAGAGACCTCGGCCAGGTCGTTTCGAATTGCACAGTCGAGCAGTGTTTCCAGGACTTCGGGACCCTCCGGGCGCCCGTCGTCGTCGGCGAGCCAGACGCGGTCGGCGCCGAGCGAAAGTGCGTAGAGAATGCCCAGAGCAAATCCTCCGGCACCGCCGAGGTTGTGCTGAGAACCGATGTAACTGGTCGGCAGTGGAGCGTTGTCGACGAGCTCTTTCACATCGGCTTCGTCGGCATTGTCGACGACAACAAGATGGTCGAGCGGCCGCGACTGGGTGCTGAGGACCTTCAGGGATTCGGCCAGCAGTTCACGCCGCTTGTGCGTGACGACGACCCCGATGATTTTCTCGGGTGCGCTCACGGGGTGCTCTCCCGTTCCATTTCCTTGATGACGTGGCGCACATGCTCTGCGGCGTCGTCACCTTCGTAGGCGCGCACGACGTCTTCGATGTCGCCTTGCATGCGGATCTGGCCGTGGTCGATCCACATGGCGCTGTTGCACAGCTGGGCGAGGAATTCGTTGGAGTGGCTGGCGAATACCAGGATGCCGGAGCGTTCCACCAGCTTCTGAAGCCGGATGCGAGCTTTCTTCATGAATTCGGCGTCGACAGCCCCGATGCCTTCGTCGAGTAGCAGGATCTCGGGATCGATACTGGTGACGACGCCCATGGCAACGCGCACGCGCATGCCGGTGGAGTACGTGCGCAACGGCATCGAGAGGTAATCACCAAGTTCGGTGAATTCGGCGATGTCGTCCATTTTCGCGAGCATCTGCTTGCGGGTCTGACCGAGGAACAGGCCGCGGATGATGATGTTCTCGTAGCCGGAGATCTCGGGGTCCATGCCGACGCCGAGATCGAAAACAGGTGCGACGCGTCCGCGAATACTGGCGGATCCTCGAGTGGGTTCGTAGATTCCGGAGAGCAAGCGCAGCAGGGTGGACTTTCCGGCGCCGTTGTGGCCGACCAGCCCTACACGATCGCCCTCTTTGAGGTTCATCGTGATGTCTTTCAGGGCTTCTACGACCACGACATCGGAACTGTTGCGGCCGATGGCGCCACCTGCTTTGCCGAGGAATGCCTTCTTCATCGACCGGGACTTCGCGTCGAAGATCGGGAAGTCGACGCAGGCGTTGTGCGTTGAGATGTTCACATGTTCGGTCATTGCGATGTCCCTAAACCCAGTAGGGCACGCGGGCCCGGTATTTGCGAAGCGCCAGCAAGGCGACGGCCCACCCGACCACGGTGATCGTGATGACGATGTACCAGTGGTAAAGCTCTTGGGGCTGCCCGATCATCGGCGCGCGGACGATGTCCAGGTAATGGAACAGCGGATTGAGTTCGGCGATCTTTGCGCGATCTCGGACGGCGCCGCCCTGAGCCTCGAGGCTTTGCGTTGTCCACATGATCGGTGTCAGCACGAAAAGGAGCAACGTCAGCGAAGACAGAATCGGTGCGATGTCGCGGTATCGAGTGGCGAAGATGCCGAACACGATCGAGACCCACAGTGCATTGAGCACGATAAGTCCCAACGCCGGGATCGCGGCTAGCGACGCCCAGCTCAGATTCCGCCAGACTCCGAACGCGACCACCATGATCACGTAGATCAGGAGGTTGTGTGCGAAGAACAGAATTTGCCGCCACACCAGACGGTAGATGTGCACGCTCAAGGCCGATGGCAGCTGTTTGATCAGGCCTTCGTTGGCGACAAAAACTTCGGAACCCTCGATGATCGAGGCATTGATGAGGTTCCAGACGATCAGGCCCACCGTCACGTACGGCAGGAACTCCTGGAGTGGCATGTCCAACAGGGCCGCGTACAGGATGCCGATGGCGGTGGCCTGCACGCCGGTGGCGATCGTGATCCAGAACGGTCCGATCACCGACCGGCGGTAGCGCTGTTTGATGTCCTGCCAGCCGAGGCTGAGCCACAACTCACGCTGATTCAGACCGTCGCGAAGGTCTTTGAACGCACGACGGAACGTCTGGGAGTCGGACACGGGCGCGGGTGCGCCCGGCGTCTCGGATTCGATTGCGGATGCTGACACGGAGGTCGAGCCTACCGGCCTGGCGTCGGAGCCGGTTTTCCCGCGGACTTCGTGGTGGTCGGGGTTACAGATACTGGCCGGTTCCTGGGCTCTGTTGGTCCGGATGTGCCGGTGAATGCGGAGCCCCGATGCTCATGCCTGGAGGCAGTGCGCCCTGACGCATTTGTTCGAGCTGAGCGCGCGCTGCCATCTGCTGGGCGAACAGTGCGGTCTGAATTCCGTGGAACAGTCCTTCGAGCCAGCCGACGAGTTGGGCCTGTGCGATGCGTAGTTCGGCGTCCGAGGGAATGGAGTCGTCGGTGAACGGGAGGCTCAGTCGCTCGAGTTCCTCACGGAGTTCGGGTGCCAGGCCCTGTTCCAGTTCTCGGATGGACGACGTGTGGATGTCCTTGAGGCGCTTGCGGCTGGCGTCGTCGAGCGGCGCGGCGCGCACTTCCTCCAAGAGTTGTTTGATCATCGTGCCGATTCGCATGACCTTGGCCGGCTGTTCGACCATCTCGGCGACGGACTCGGCTTCGGATTCCGCGCCTTCGGTGGTGCCGGAGGCGGCGGCTTCTGCCTCGGCCGCCGGCATCGCGACGGGTCGACCGTCGGGTCCGATAACGAGTACCTGCTCTTTGTCGGGGTTCGTCATGCTTCCATCTTGTCGTGTGTGGGCGACAAACGCCGCGTAACCCCCAAAAAGTTAGCTATCGAATAACTGTACTGACGGGTAATTGGGTGACTGCCTTCGACTAAGCGGGCGTCTGCACCTAGAGTGTCGAGCATGGCTTACGACGTTGCCCGCGTACGGGGGTTGATTCCCTCACTCGGTGACGGCTGGATCCACCTCGATCCGCAGGCCGGAATGCAGATCCCGGACGCCGTCTCGCGGACGGTCTCCACCGCGTTCCGTGCCTCTGCATCTTCTTCCTCCGGTCGCCACGTCTCGAACCGTCGTAGTGCTGCCATTCTCGACAGTGCGCGCACCGCGGTCGCCGATCTGGTCGGCGGAGATCCTGCGGGAGTCGTTCTCGGATCAGACCGAGCGGTGTTGTTGGCTTGGCTCGCTGAGTCGCTCAGTTCACGGTTGGGCCTCGGAACCGGTCTCGTACTCTCGCGCCTCGACGAAGAGGCGAACGTCGCGCCCTGGCTTCGTGTGGCCAGTCGCTACGGCGCTCAGGTGCGATGGGCCGAGGTCGAAATCGAAACGTGTGAGCTCCCGAGTTGGCAGTTCAACGATCTCATCACCTCGACCACACGGTTGGTGGCCCTGACGGCCGCGTCGCCGATCGTCGGTTCGGCTCCGAACGTCCGCGCCGCAGCTGATCGTCTGCACGAATTCGGTGGGCTGATGGTGGTCGACGCCGTCGGCGCAGCGCCATATGCGCATGTGGACATGGCTGATCTCGGAGCGGACATCGTCGCCGTCAGTGCGCCGTCGTGGGGTGGTCCGCAGGTCGGTGCGCTCGTTTTCCGAGATCCCGGATTGCTCGACCGAATTCCTGCCGTGTCTCTCAATCCGTATGCCCGTGGCGCCGAGCGGCTCGAGGTGGGCGGTCATCAGTTCGCGCTGCTGTCCGGGCTCACGTCGTCGATCGATTTCCTGGCCGGGCTGGACGAATCGGCAACCGGAACTCGGCGCGAGCGACTGGAAACCTCGATCAGCTCGCTGCAGGACTACCAGGACGGTCTGTTCGATCACCTCATGCGTTCGCTCGCAGCCCTACCCAACGTGATGGTGATCGGCGGCGCACCCACGCGGGTGCCGACGCTCAGCTTCACGCTCGAGGGCATGGCGGCAGACAAGGTCGCCGCGCATCTGGCCGACAAGCGCATCGCGACGGTCAGCGGTACGCACGGCGGTTCCAGGCTGCTCGACGCCCTCGGTGTCAATGACGAAGGTGGCGCGGTCACCGTCGGCCTTGCGCCGTACACGACACGGTACGAGATCAATCAGCTGGTCGCCGAACTCGGCGCCCTGGGCTGATCGACCCCCGCTCGGCTCACTTCACGGTGAGGATGACCTTGCCTACGGTTTCCGGCGAATCCAGCAATTGATGGGCTAATGGCGCCTCGGTGATCGGAAGTTCGGTCGACACGATCGGTTGAACCGATCCGTCTGCGATCAGCGGCCACAGCTTCGCGCGGACGTCGGCGACGATGTCCGCTTTACCGCCGGGGCCGGTGAGCGGACGCCCACGCAGGCCCGTCGACGTGATGTTGCCGCGCTTGCCCATCAGCTTGGCGATGTCGACCTCGCCCTTGCGGCCACCCTGCATTCCGATGATCACGACGTGGCCGTCCATGGCGAGTGCGTCGACGTTGCGTCCGAGATACGACGCTCCCATGTTGTCCAGAACCACGTCGGCGCCGTGGTTGTCGGTGGCTTCGGCGAGTGATGCTACGAAGTCGCTGTCGCGGTAGTTGATCAGAATGTCCGCGCCCAATTCGCGGCAGCGGTTCAATTTTTCCTCCGAACCCGCGGTAACTGCGACGCGGGCGCCGAGGGCTTTGCCGACCTGGATGGCGTGGGTGCCGATTCCGCCGCCACCGCCATGGACGAGGAGGACCTGTCCGCGTCGTAGACCTCCGCGCATCACGACGTTGGACCAGACCGTGCACGCAACTTCCGGCAGGGACGCGGCGACACGGAGATCGACGCCCGCGGGAACCGGGAGAAGTTGTGTTGCCGGGACCGCAACCTTCTCGGCGTAGCCGCCGCCGGCCAGCAATGCGCAGACTTCGTCGCCGACGGACCAGCCCGTGACGTCTTCGCCGAGTTCGACGATTACGCCCGAGCATTCGAGGCCGAGGATGTCACTCGCGCCGGGCGGCGGCGGGTAGAAGCCTTGACGTTGGAGCAGGTCGGCGCGGTTGACGGCGGTCGCGGCGACCTCGACGAGTACGTGCCCGCGAGGTAGTTCAGGATCGGGCTGTTGCGCCCATTTCATGACCTCGGGACCGCCGGGCTGATCGATCGTTATGGCGTACATGGATACGACGCTAGCGAATCTCCCCGCTGACGGGTGTTTTGCCGCTACCGTCGCGGACGTGACTTACTTCGGGAACATGCAGAACGAGATCTATCTGACGGGACTGAGCGGCGCGAAACCGGCTTTGCCGATGACTGCGGAAGGCTTGGAAGATGCCGCGCGCGAGCAACTCTCACCGGAGGCTTTCGGATACATCGCAGGTAGCGCATCGACCGAACGGACCGCGGTGTCGAATCTGCGGGCGTTCGACAAGCATGCGATCGTGCCGCGGATGTTGCGGGGGACTGCGGCGCCGGACGCACGCGATCTGAGCGTCGAGGTGTTGGGGACGCGGTTGGCTGCACCGATCCTGACGGCTCCGGTGGGCGTGCTCGGCTTGGTCCACGACGACGCCGAGGTTGCGGTCGGTTCGGTCACTGCCGAGTTGGGGATCGGATCGATTCTCTCGACGGCGGCATCCTCGACCATCGAAGACGTAGCGGCGGCCTCCGGCGAGAACTGGTGGTACCAGCTGTACTGGCCGGCCGACGACGAGCTTGCCGAGTCGTTTGTCCGTCGGGCGGAGACGGCGGGCGCGAAGGCTATCGTCCTGACTGCCGACACTCCCGGTATGGGTTGGCGTCCAAGGGATCTCGAGCTCGGCCACCTTCCGTTCCTGCAGGCGAAGGGTATTGCCAACTACCTGTCGGATCCGGTGTTCCGCGCCAAGCTGGCGACGCCGCCCGAGGAGAGCGCAGAAGCCTTGCAGATCGCGGTTCTGACGTGGGTGTCGTTGTTTGGCAATCACGCGGTGCGGATCGCGGATATCGCGAAACTTCGCCAGTGGACGACACTTCCGATCGCGGTGAAGGGAATTGTCCACCCCGACGACGCACGTGAGGCCGTCGCGGCCGGCGCCAACGGCATCGTCGTGAGCAACCATGGTGGGCGTCAGGTCGACGGGTCGATTTCGGCACTCGATGCTCTCGGTCCCGTCGCTGATGCGGTGGGGGATGAGGTGGACATCCTGATGGACTCCGGAATTCGTTGTGGTGCAGACGTAATCAAGGCTCTGGCCTTGGGTGCCGATGCAGTGCTGTACGGGCGGCCGTGGGTGTACGGGTTGGGATTGGCCGGAGCGGACGGAGTGCGTCATGCATTGCGCAGTCTCCTGGCCGACCTGGATCTCACGATGGGGCTTGCGGGGCTGGCATCGGTCGCCGAAATCGACCGTTCGATCCTGATGTCCAATTCGTGACTTTAGGGTGAGTCTTACTGTGACGGGCGGACACAGGTCTAAACTTGGAACCTGTGACAGCTGAAGCGACAACCGAGGAGACATCGCAGGCGGCGCACGGTGAGACACCGTGGCTGACGCCGTGCGAGATGCGTGCATGGCGCGGCTACATGGACGGTAATCAGCGCCTCATGGAGGTTCTCAACCGCGAACTGCAGGATTCACACGACCTGTCGTTGGCCGATTACCGCATTTTGGTCATGCTCTCGGAGTCAGCTGACGGGTCGTTGCGGATGAGTGACCTGGCAGACGGCGTGCTGTCTTCGCGGAGCCGCCTGACGCACCAGATCAGGCGGATGGAATCTCAGGGCATCGTCGTGCGCGACACTTGCGTCGAAGATGGTCGCGGCGTGCTCGCGCGGATCACGGAAGAGGGTAGGCGTCGCCTCGCCGAGGCGGCACCTACTCACGTGGCCGGGGTTCGGAACAATCTGGTCGATCTGCTGACTCCCCAGGAACTGGACGTGCTGGCAGACGTCTTCGAGAAGGTCGACAAAGCTATCGGCGAGCGCTGACTTCTGGAGCCGTTTTCGCGGTCCGTGGGAACACCCGATAGGATCGCCCACGGAAGCGTGGCAGAGCGGCCGAATGCACTCGCCTTGAAAGCGAGCGTGGCGTTAAACCCACCGGGGGTTCAAATCCCTCCGCTTCCGCCAAAGCAAAGGCTCGGACCTCGGACCTCGGACTTCGGTCCAGGTCAGAGCCTTTACTGTTTTCGGAGTCGCACTGCTCGGGTAGTGGGCGTCAGAACCGCACGGTGAATACCACGTGGCGACGCTCTCGGGCCGCGCGCTGGAAAAAGTCCGCCACTTCCTGCAACCAGCCCCAGGCGTACCCGCGCTCGTCGGGGCCGTACTCAGGGTTGCGGTCGTCGAGTGGCATCGCGTCGTAGCGCACGCCGAACCCGGATTCGGTGATTTCCGCCAGGTACGAGGAGACTTCGGCGACCCGATCGGGTGCCAGGTAGGTGACGAGTTGGTCGTCGGTGTCGGTGTTGAGGTCTTCGTCCCCCAAGATCACGCCGTAGGCCGGCCAGTTCTCGGACACGCGCTCGTACCCCGTGCTGGAGAGGGCGCACAGGATCGGATCCCACGCTTTGTCCGTGTCGCACGAGAACTCGGATCGGCCCGTCTCCTCGATGTCCTCGACCACAGCGCCGAGTTTGTCGTCGTCGCCGCGCGCGTCCAGAAGTTCCGCTGCCACGCTGTCTGACAGCGCGAAATGCACCCCAAGTTCCATGGCGTGATGCTAACGGCTGACCTTGCCGGCGTCCCGCCGTCACTACGGGACGAATCGCCTCAGGTAACGATCCTGCTCTGCCTCCGACCGAAGTTACCCATGGTGGGCCGGCTGTCGTACATACTTCATCGGTGATTCCGACAAAACGGACCGGCCTTTCTGTTGTATCGCTGGTGATCCTCGTCGTCGCGGGGTTGCTGGTCGCAGCCCCTGCCAGTAGCGCCGCGCCGCCGCCTGACTGGAAATACACAATGGTGGCGTTCAGCAATGCCAGCGACCGTGACATGGATGTCTACGAGTCGGCCGACGGCACCGGCTTTCAGCTCGTCCAGCAGTCGGCGTACAGGCCGCCATCTGGGCTCGTGCGTGATCCGAGCATCTTCCGGAACACGGACGGGTTGTACTACCTCACCTACACGACGGGTGGTGGGGCGAACATCGGGTTCGCACGCAGCAGCGACCGCATCAACTGGACGCCGCTGGGGAACTATCCGGTTCCGTTTTGCTGCGCCTTGATGCCTGGCACGGGAGATGGCACCGGTTCTGCGAGCCCCCCGGGCTTCTCGGGTTCGGCTGGTTTCAGCGACGGACCGTCGCTGTCACCATTCGTCACCAAGGCCTGGGCGCCTGAATGGTTTGTGGACGGCGATCGCGTCAACGTCATCCTGTCGATGTCGACCGGTGGAGGATTTGTGCCGTATCTGATGACGGCGTTGGAGCCGTCGCTCCGGTTGTGGAGCCCGCCTGTTCCGCTCGCCGGGATCGGTGCGGACCACATCGACACCACCGTGGTCAAAGTCGGATCGACCTATCATGCGTTCACCAAAAACGAGACGAGGAAGGTCGTCGAGCATGCGGTCGCTCCTTCGGTGACGGGACCTTATTCGTTTGTCCCGCCCGGAAATTGGGGTTCGCTTGTCGAAGGTCCGGCCATGGTCCAGTTGCCGAGCGGCGACTGGCGGATCTATCTCGACGCCTATACCGAAGGAAAGTATCTCTACTCCGACAGCACTGACGGGCTGAACACCTGGTCTCCTGTGCAAGAGGTTCCTGGGGTGTCCGGGACTGCACGGCATCTCGGCATCATGAGAGAACCGGCATAGCTTTCGACCCCGAGTTGTTAGGGCTCTGATCAAGGACTCCGGTCTTGGTCAGAGCCTTTTCTCGTACTGGCGTACTACTTGTGTGCGTCGTCTGCATGAATCAGTGATTGACGAGCTAACGATGCGATGCCAGTGGGTCCGACGAGTTCGCGCCGACCACGAAGTGAGTATCTCCGCGTGAACCGTGCAGAGTTGCGCTCCCAGGCCCCGCTCGGGCGCCTTGATTTGCGATCGATTGCCAAGTAATGCCTGTTAGTTTCATATTCAAGTACGCGCACTGGCTTGATGCCCGCAAGTTCGGCCTTCAACTGCTCTGAGGCCCGTGAAATGCGGGTTCGATTCGATTTGCCGCACTGTTTCTGAGGGATCTTCTTACCTTTAAACCGTGACCTTGCTCATAGTGGGACCTAGGTCCTTTTCGCTGCTGATAAGCCTGTCGATATATATCTGTTACCGAAAGTTCACCCTAAATCCAAGATGGGGGAGATGGCGCGCTGGCGGGCAAACAGGACGATTGGTACCGTCCGGTAACTAATTCAGTTAGTTGCCGGCTACCGCTCTGGTTGCTGTGTCACGTGGAGGAGCAGTTCATGTCGATCGAATCGCAAAACGGCGTATCCCATCGTCGATCGAGGGCCGCGGTAGGGCTCGCGGCGTGTGCGGTTGCCGCGCTGTCATCAGGTGTTGTCTTCGCAGGGAGCGTATCGGCAACGCCAACGGCGTTGGCGGACAAATTCGCGAGCACGGTCACCGATGACGGCTGGTCGTTGGATCTTGCCGCCACGAAACTGTCGGCGAACCCGGTGCCGAATCTGGCGACGACGGCGTTCACCCGTGAGGGGTTCGTGTCGGCGAAGGTGACCGGCACGATCGGCGGTCAGGGTGATTCGGCAGTGAAAACCGGTTATGTCGAGCAGGGGTTGCAGATCGGCTGCCAGATCGATGTCTCCTCCGGACTTGGCTTGGGGCTTGGCTTTTCGCTCGGTCCGTCTGTCGGTGTGAGTATTTCGGGTGTTCCGTCGGCGAACGTGGGTGTGAATGCGTCGGTGAATCCGAGCATCCAGTCGACGATTGCGCCGGGGACCATCACGACGATTCCGTTGGGGAAGAAGGATCTCGAGTCGTCGAAAGCGTCGATCACGGCAGAGAACGTGCACGTGAAGGTTGATGCGTGCATGGGGCCGGTGACGATCCGCTCGTACGCACAACTCTCGGTGTCGACGGCGACGTCCGACAACACGTTGTTCGTGTACTCCGATCCGACCTGGCTCTGACCCGCGCAGCCGTCGTCAGCGCTGCTGGCGACTATTCCCGATCCGCCCAGTCCAGGGGTGGTTACTCATCACGCCCACAAAGGAGAAATCATGAAGATTCGTACCTTGGCCACTGCCGGAACCCTCACCGCGGGTATCGCCCTGTTCGGTGTTCTCGGCGCCGGCGTGGCATCTGCTGCAACTCCGATCGTCGAACCTGAGCAGGGTCGGATCGGTCTGTCGCTCTCGAATGCGGAAACCGCGGCGTTGGCGGCGAGCCCGATCCCGGACGCCATCTCCGACATCGTTCCAGGCTCGCAGCGGTGGATTGAGCTCGCACCGGGCTCGGCGCTCACCGTCGGCCCCGATGGCAAGCTCAGCGCCCCCGACCGCGTAGTGATCGGCGAGGCCGCTGCCCATGCTGGCGGCTACGTCGATGTCTATCTGGCTGATCCGAACAACCCGGCCAACGCCGGGTACGTCACCCTGACCTACCAGTACTGGAACTGATACCGCGCCCAGCACCGGCGACCCGTTTTCCCCGCTCTCCCTTCCCATTTGGAGTTCCAGTCATGACCGTCAACAACGCCGAACGCCGCAGTGTCCAACCGGAACCCGCTGCCGTCGATAGGAAAGACGTTGCAGACGTTGATGACTGGGATCCGGACAGTGAACTCAGTCCACTCTCCAAGGCTGTGATCGCTACGGCAGTTGGACTGGGGTTGCTGATCGCGGCATTCGCGGTGATCGGGAAGCTCGCCGGCTGGGCGAACGACTACGGGACGATCCTGGTTTACCTGGCGTTCTTCTTGTGGATGTCGATCTCCGGACGGTTGTTCTGGTGGGGCGCAGACAAACTCATCGCGCTATTCCGAACGAAGAAGAGTGACAATCGTGGTGCGCGCCGGTGAAGTCCGGTAGACGACTTCGCCGGACTCTCGCGGGAGTGCTTGCCGCTGGGGCGCTGTTGACCGGAGCGGCCGGAGCGATCGGTGCGGGAATTGCACTCTCCGCCGCTCCGGCGAACGCGACGCCGGAAGAAGACTGCGCGGCGGTGCGGGCACGTGATCATCAGATCTACCTGAATCTCATTGCGTCGCTGCCACCTGGCGCGCCCATCCCGCCAGAGATCATCAACCCGTGCCTGAGCGCGCCGTCCACGACGTCGACAGCTGCGCCGACGACCACTGTCGGGCTCCCTGGTGCGCAAGCTCCAGGCGGTGGCCCGAATGTCGGGGCCAATGCTCCGACGAACTTTCCCACCTACAACGGCACCCCCATCGTCCCGGTTCCGACGATCGAGGTTCCGCCCATTGCTTCCGAGGCCCCGGCCTCGGAAACTGGTGTCGGTGCATTCCCCAATGCATCGGCATCAGCGGTTCCCTCACCCACACCCACCCCGGGTGAGGGAACCACCACCGATCGTGGTCCCGGACCGATCCCCGCGGATTCGGATTCGAATATCGCACCGGCCCAAACGGTTCCGGTCCCGGCAGTAGATGTCTCTACAAACGGGGAGGACTCGGGCCGTGACCGGTATCTCGAACTCACTCTGATCGGCGCTGCGGCGTTCACCGCTGCGGGTATCGGAGTGCGCGGGCGGCCGGGACCTTTCAGCCCCCGCACGCCCGAATCAGTACTCTCCCAGGCGGTCGGGACTGTCGCGTCGCCGTCGACTGCGTACGCACCTGGCGGGCAGTCCTCGTTGCGGGTGTTCGATCCGATCACCGGCGGAAGCCGGTTCTTCTTCCTGATCCACGACGAAACGTCGTCGCACGAATCCGTGATTCCGGTGACGGTGCCGCCCGGCGGTCACATGAGCGTCAACCAAGACGGCACGGTCACCGTCTTCGACGCCGACGGAAACCCGGTCTCGACAATCGATGCCCCGTGGGCCTACGACGCCAACGGCACACCCATCCCGACGCACTACGAGATCCGGGACGGG
This sequence comes from Rhodococcus sp. NPDC056506, assembly GCF_042794945.1. Taxonomy (NCBI): domain Bacteria; kingdom Bacillati; phylum Actinomycetota; class Actinomycetes; order Mycobacteriales; family Nocardiaceae; genus Rhodococcus; species Rhodococcus sp. NPDC056506. Next base: position 273,219 of record NZ_JBHTSW010000001.1, read on the forward strand.
CAACTCGTCCAGGTCGTCGACACCACGGGTATCGAGAACGTGCTGTATCCGATTTTGGCGGACCCGCAGGATCGCACACAGAGCGGCAAGAAATCCTCTGCTCCGGCGCGCCCGACCAAGATCTCCGGTGAGGACGACGGCACCCGCTCAGATGACGGTCCACATTGGAACGAGACACCGCAGGTCGAAGGCCACAAGGCCCCCAATCCACCAGTCCAGAAACCGAAACCCACTCAACCACCAGTCCCACCCGCGGTCGAGCCCGAACCACAAGTCCCTGAGCAGGCTCCGGCGCAAGTGCCGGAGCAGATCCCGCAACAGTCGCCGGCCGAGGACATCAGCGGAGACATCGGCGGGGACGGACCAGGTGCCGGGACATCCCCATCCATCGACCCAGCGCCCGCTACACCGAACGAAACCGACACACCCCAAGCAGAATTGGCAGGAATTCCGATCATCGGCGGCATCTTCAGTGCAGCCGAAGCCGGGCTCATGCTCACCGCTGGAATCGCAGCTTTGTTCGCGCAAATCCTTGCAGGTGTGGGTCTGGGGGATTCGGAACTGTTCGGCCGCATGGAAAGCCTCGAGGAATGGGCGCTCGAGGCCGGAGTAGATCTCGCCGAAGTGCTTGTGAAGGCTATAGCCCTGCTTTCTCCGCAGGATCAGGCACTTCTTCGCACTGTCCTTTCTCCGTTCGTGAAACTGCCCCCAGCGCATGAGCAGGACACTCCCGGCCACACCCAGCCCGGGCCGGCCGGACCTGCCGCGAAGCCGCCGCCTCGGAGGCCCACACCGCGGCCTGTACCGCGTCTGCCTGGTGATCACGATCCGACCCAGCCGCAAGATCCCTCCAGCGAGCCGGATTCAGGCGATCCGGCAACACCGTCGGATCCGGGTTTCGAACCACCAGTAGACCCCGGCACCACTACACCTGGATTCGTTGACCCCGAACAACCTTCGGCTCCCGAACCTGGCGAGCAACCGGCCGTCGATCCGGTCAACCCAGGCCACATTCCGGTCGATCCCGAGACTCCCGGTGCGCCGACCCAGCCCGGACCCCCGGAGTTCGACCCCTTTGATCCCGACCCGAGCACGATCGCCGATCCGACGGTCCGCCCAGATCCCACCGAACGTTCATCCGTCGAGCGGGTACTAGCGTCGAACTTCATTCACGCGGTGCAAGAAGTCGTAGATTCACTCACCGATGGTGCCGAGACAAGTCCAGAATCACCTCCGCAGCAGTCATCTGATTCGGGTGAGGCTGCACCCGAGGATCCTCGCTTGGATTCCGAAGGCAACCCGCTGACGGCCGCTGACTTAGCTCAATTGTATGCGTCGCTGCGTCGAAAAACGCCGACAAATGTGATCCGCGACACAGTTAACCTTGATCACGAAGGTGGCGGACCGGACCCGGTTCTTCCCGGGCTCACATTGCCCGACGTCCTCGAGGCGGATCACACCGTACCGATGAGGGTCATATTCGACATGCCTGGTTTTACGCAGTTGACCTTCGAGCAGCAAATTCAAGTATTGAACTACGTCGATAACTTCCTGGGTTTGAGCCCGACTGCGAATACGTCAAAGGGCGCCAAGAGTTGGGCAGACTGGTGGGGCTATGTGAAGGGCGGAATCCCGGTTTCCCCTGAATTCCGGGATGCTATGATCGAAATCGAAACTCATCTTACTGAGGAAATTCGTCAAATGATATCTAGTATATTGAATGGAGTTCAGTAATGGATCTGGTCAAGATTTCGCGGTATATCGACTCGCCCGTGCTTGTGGAGATTGACGACTTGACACCACTTGAACGTACGGCGCTTCCGATTTATTGGTTGGATGCACTAAATGGTGACCTTGCAGCTCGAATTTCGGGGATATTGGACCAATGGGATGTATTTGGGCGACCGATATTGGGCGACACTTACAGAAACATTAAAGAGAATCTATCCGATGTTCGGTTGCTCAGGTCTGAAAATAGGTTCTTTCTTCTATATAAAATTAAAATGGCAGACGGGACCGATCTCTACTATTTGGGTACGCCACCGGTAGTGGATGGTGATGAACTTCCAGGGTATTGGAATAAATTCCCCCCCAGTCTAAAGAATTTCTATTCAAATTTGCACAACGGTTGGTACTATATTGCCGGTAAGACTGTCGGGCCACTGCCTCTTGAAGATATGTTTCGAATTGACAGCTTTGAATGGTCTATTCTGGACGGGCTGTCCCCTGAAGAGTACCCAGATCCGGCTCGTTGCATCGCGACATTCAGATCGGGCGGCGGCGGTTATCTTTGCTTGTACTTTGGTGAGGAATCGACAAGGGGTGTTGTGTGGTCATCGACGGAACCCCCTGAACTGGTCGATTACTCCACTTACCTTGATATCTGGACCAACGTCGGACTCGGTGCCTAGAGCCTGCGCCTTGGATATCCAGACTGGAGACAGTCTAAGCAATTTGTGTGCGGTCTTGCCCCACGTGGCACGTGCCTGGGATCCAGTCTCCAAAGAGCAGATGATCAATTTGTCTGACCAAAAGGGATCAAGGTCATGATCGGTTTCGGGGGGTACCTCACGCATCGACTCGTTTTCCTGCACCATTGCCGACGAATCGCTGATTGCGCTGGCGTTAAGGGTCGTACAGGGGCTGGCCGATATCTGGGACTCTCGCGTCACCGTGCTCTACCACCGGACCGAATCATCGCCTCAGCGCAAGGTACCCGGCGACGCGATCGTGGGCAGTTGCACCTACTTCGGCCTTGAGTTGCTGATCGACGAAACACAACTCCCGCCCCAGGGTGGAGGCTTTTCCGTACAGGAACAGAACGATCGTCATCCAGCGTGATCCAAGCGCCCAGTGGGCCGCCGACGATATCCGAAGCATCCGCGTAGCAGCAGGATTGCCGACCGGAACGACCGGAGGTGCGTCTACCCAAGGTTCACGAGGGCTCTGGCACCCTAGACTTGACACCAGGCGTACCCGCCCAGCTCACGAATGTGATGGCGTCTCCATTTTCCTCTGACGTGGTGACGACCGCCGAGCGTGGGCTCCTAAGTTCAATGGTTGGAAAGGGCGGGGCGATGAGCATGTTCGGGCGGCGGCCGACTTTAGCCGGATATTGGGGCACGCGGGTGCAGTCGAGTCAGGAAGTGGCGCAAACGATGCGGGCCTTCCTCGACGATCTGGAAGCGATCGACCCGGGGTTGGCGTTGCCGTGGGTCTCGACTGCCGAGTTCGACAAGGTGCCAGCAGATCTCAGCGTGGACGGGTTGGTGCGAATCTTCGAGCATTCCCGCTCGAAGGAGATGGGGTATTCGGACACTCCGGGACCGGGCTACGACGTCGACTTGTCGCCCGAAGACGGGACCGCGCGGCGGATCATCGCCAGGGTCGGCGGGCTGGAAACCAGTGCCCCCAACAGTGTCCGGGTGTCGTTGCCGACGGAGAAGGATGTTCCCCCCGAATTGCGACGGTTGCTCGAACCGGATGTCGGGGACGCGATCATGAAAGTGATCGTCAAGCATTGGGAACCGGATCGGGCTCGGTGGAGCATCGGCGACTACCTCGATCTGCAACCGCGAGTTAGAGGTCAGATCCAGGTGGGATGGGAAACGTACTTCCATTCCGGAGTTACGTTCGATCGCAGCGCGCTGCCCCAATCTGCGGCGGTAGAGGAACTGCCCACTGGCACGTTGATTCGGTTGGGGGACAAGCCAATGGAGGTCGCTGCCGCCGACATCGTGGCGGTGCGGGCGGCGTTGGGTTACCCGGTGTAGGCCCCGCAACGGGTCTGGAATTCACCATTGCATCAGACGGCGAGAAATGTGTTAACCGGATGGCCTGCTTCGCCTTTCGATAGTATTGCCAGATGGCACCCCGAACCGACTTGCTCGCGTGGCTTCTCGATTCGGATCCAGCGATTCGGTGGCAGGTGGAGCGCGACCTGCTGAACGAAGCGCCCACTGTGTGGGCGGCGACGCGCGCGTCGATCGCTACCGAAGGATTTGGTGCACGCCTGCTTTCATTGCAGGATCGAGACGGCCAATGGTCGGGTGGGGCGTTCTTCCCGGCAGAATTCGACTTTGCGGGACCCGAAGCAGCAGAACAAAGTTCGCAACCCTGGACGGCAACAACCTGGACGCTCAACTCATTGCGTGAGTGGGGCCTCGACGCCAGTGTTCTGCGGGAGCGTCGTACCGCAGAACTGCTCGCGGAGAATTGTCGCTGGGAGTACGAGGGCCGGCCGTACTGGGGCGGCGAGGTCGATTGCTGCATCAACGCCTGGACGGTGGCAAACGGTGTGTGGCTCGACATGCGTGTTGATGAACTGGCTGATTGGTTTGTGCAGCATCAACTTCCGGATGGTGGGTGGAACTGCGAGTGGATCGAAGGTTCTACGCGATCGTCGTTTCATTCGACCCTCAATTCACTCAAAGGGCTTCTCGCGTACGAGATCGCGACCGGGGGTACAAATGAGACTTGCGCGGCTCGACGATCCGGTGAGGAATTCTTGATGCGGCGCGGTCTGTTCCGGAGACTCTCGACCGGCGAACCGGTGGGGCCCTGGGTCGGCCGGTTCGCGTACCCGTTCCGGTGGCGATACAACGTGCTCAACGCGGCCGAGTATTTCCGTGAAGCGTCGTTGTTTGACGGTGTTGACCCGGATCCGCGAATGGCGGACGCAATCGAGATGATCCGGGCCGCTCGCGCCTCGGATGGGACGTGGCTCCAGACCGGTCGCCAACCGGGGCGGGTGTGGTTCGAGGTCGACGCAGAGGTGGGGAAGCCGTCGAAGTGGCTGACTTTGTCCGGTATGCGTGTGCTCGACTGGTGGGATCAATCCTCCCTTCGGGATACTGGATAACAAAAGCGTTACAGCGAAAGTCATTCATCGATAAAGGTTATCGAAAGGTGATCTTCGATATTTCAGTCGAATATCCAGTCTGGGATGAAAGCCGTATTAACGACAGGATTGCCCTCAGTGGTGTGATGGTTAATCATCTGAACAAGTGAGAAGATATTCGGCGAAATCACCTACCCGATTGGATAGGCGGGTCACCGACGTTGGTCATCAAGAAAGGCTCTCGCGGCTGCCTTGGTTAGGGAGCTAAGTCCCGAGATGGAAGCGGCATTTGTCCAACGAAAGCCGCGCTCACCTGCGGAGACGTTCCCAATTTCGTGAAACTCAAACCACTTTCGACGAGATTTAATCCCGCAATTATAAGTTGTGGAGCGTCCGCAATGTTCAGGCAAAGTCACATCTTTTCCCAGAAGAATGATCTACTAAACGTGAAAACCGGATGTTCCCCCGATTTCGCTCAGAAGGTGCAACTATGGGGCGTAGCGTAACTGTCGCAGCGAACCGGAACGTCGCGAATTGCTGCTCTAACCAATGACTTTGTTCAGGTCCGAATAATGCTCGGAGGTCGTCAATGTCGATGGAAATGGTGTTAGCCGAAGAAGTGATAGACAGTGGGGACACGGCGTGGGTGCTGATCTCCGCGGGCCTGGTTCTGTTCATGGTTCCCGGACTCGCCTTCTTCTACGCCGGTCTGGTGCGCGGTAGCAGTGCGCTCGTCATGTTGCAGCAGAACCTCGTCCCACTCGGACTCGTCTCGATTACCTGGGTCGTGTTCGGATACAGCTTCGCGTTCAGTGGAGACTGGGGTTCCGGCTTCCTCGGTGACCTCAAATTGTTCGGCTTGCAGGACATACACACTGCCGCCGCCCCGGGCTTCCACCTGATCGAAGGTGCAGTCGCGGTACCGACTCTGGCGTTCGTGGTCTATCAGATGATGTTCGCGATCATCACGCCCGCGCTGATCACCGGTGCGACCGCAAACCGGCTCAAGCCCTTGGGCTGGGCCGTTCTGCTCGTGCTGTGGTCGATCATCGTCTACCCCCCGATTGCGCACTGGCTCTTCAATCCCGAAGGCTGGTTGGCGCTCCGCGGAGCTCAGGACTGGGCCGGCGGAATTGTCGTCCACGCATCCGCCGGCGCCGCCGCCCTGGCAATCTTGCTGGTGGTCGGTAAACGTCCGGGATGGCCCAACGCCGAGGCAGTCCCTCACTCGGTTCCTCTGGCGTTGATCGGCGCAGGCATCTTGTGGTTCGGCTGGTTCGGATTCAACGCGGGCGACGGATTGGCCGCCGATGGTGTTGCGGCACAAGCCTTGATGAACACTCACATCGCCGCAGCGGGCGGCTTGGTCGTCTGGCTCGTCATCGAAAGGTATACCGAGGGCAAGGCCACGGCGATCGGTGGGATCACCGGCGCGGTAGCCGGTCTCGCGACCGTCACCCCCTGCGCCGGCTTCGTCAGCACCTTCTCCGCGTTGGCGATCGGCGCGCTTGCCGGACTGGTCTGCCACTTCGCGCTCGCGCTCAAGTCGATCTTCAAGTTCGACGACGCGCTCGACGTCATCGCGGTCCACTTCATCGGCGGCATCCTCGGTTCACTCCTTCTCGGTTTGTTCGGCGAAAAGGCGATCAATTCGATCGGCCGCGACGGACTCTTCTTCGGCGGCGGCGCCGGGCTACTCGGCGAGCAGGCGCTGGCGTTGATCGTCGTCATAGCTTTCTCGTTCGTGGTGACCTGGGTGATCGCCACGGGCATCGAGAAGACCATCGGTCTCAAGCTGGCCCCGAAAGACCAGGTGGACATCGACCGTCGTCAGCAAGGCATGGACGCGTACCGCTACAACGCCGCATTCGTCGACGCAGGTGGTGCGCCGCAGACCAGCGGGTTCGACTCGGGGGTCCTGGTCGAGGGGGCAAAACTTGTTCCGAACCTCGGCGCCCCGAAGCACGAACTCATCACCGCGGTATTGCAGACCATCGAGTCCGAGAAGCTACGGGAGGCGCTGCTGGCCGCCGGAGCGGAGTCGATAGTCGTATCGGAAGCGCATGTCTCCGCGAGTGACTCGGCCTCGCTCAAGTTCCGCGGACAACGCAACGACGTCGTGTTTACCGAGCGGTTGCGTGTCGAGGTGCTGGTCGCCGCGGAACATGCCCAGGCAGTTCTGGACGCGATCAACGAGTACTCGGGCGGCAGGAGGAGCGGTTTCGTCCAGCAGGCGGCCGAACCTCTCACCGAAGCGACGGAACAGGGGAGCTGACATGTATTCGACGACAGGGAGTTACCGCATGATCGACAAGGAGCGTTCGGAATGCATCTGACACCGCGAGAACTCGACAAGCTGACAATTCTCATGTTGGCGGATGTCGCACTGAGGCGAAAGGCCAAGGGGCTCAGGCTCAACCATCCGGAGTCCGTCGCAGTCATCACTGCAGCCGCCCTGGAGGGAGCTCGGGAGGGCAAGACTCTCGAGGAGGTCATGGCCGACGCATCGCACGCCTTGACGGTCGACGACGTGATGGAAGGCGTCGCGGAGATGATCCCGCGCGTGCAGGTCGAGGCGGTGTTCCTCGACGGTAGCCGGCTCGTCACCGTGCACTCTCCGATCCAGTAGCCCGACCGAGATGTCAGGAGCACTCCAAGATGGCAAGCAAATCGACGAAGAAGGATTCCGGCGGCGAGAAGAAAGTACCGGTCGGCGGATACGTGTTGCGGGACGAGCCGATCGAACTCAACGAGGGCCGTCCACGTTTGAAGTTGCGAGTTCGAAACACCGGTGACCGTCCCATCCAGGTGGGTTCGCACTACCACTTCATGGAAGTCAATCGCGCGTTGTCCTTCGATCGTGAACAGTCCTTCGGCTGGCGCCTCGACATTCCAGCGGGCACAGCGGTCCGGTTCGAGCCGGGCGACGAGAAGGAAGTGACGTTGGTGCCGTTCGGCGGCAAGCAACGGGTTCAAGGCTTCAACGGACTTGTCGACGGTTGGGCGCCGACCCACGCCGCCTACCGGCCGAGGCTCCCCGGAGCCGTCCAGCGTGCCGAAGAACTCGGCTTCCTGTCCGAACCTCAAACCGACTGATTCTCGTTCACGGCGGACGAAGGAGAGCAACACCCATGACAAGCATTTCGAGACAAGAGTATTCGGGTCTGTTCGGGGTCACCACGGGTGACCAGATCAGGCTCGGCAACACCGACCTGTACATCGAGGTCGAGGAAGATCTTCGAACGATCGGCGACGAGTCGATCTACGGCGGCGGCAAGACGCTGCGCGACGGCATGGGCCAGGATCCGGAGTCATGCAGCATCGACGGTGCCCTCGACCTCGTGATCACCAACGTGGTCATCGTCGATGCAACCATCGGCGTCGTCAAGGCAGACGTGGGAATCAAGGACGGCAAGATCGTCGGCTGGGGCAAGGCGGGAAACTCCAGCACGATGGAAGGCGTCACCCCGGGGCTGACCACCGGTCCGGCGACCGACGCGATTTCCGGTGAGCAGATGATCCTCACTGCCGCCGGCATCGATCCGCACGTGCACCTCGTGTCACCACAGCAGGCGTACCACGCGCTCAGTGGGGGAGTGACGACGCTGATCGGTGGCGGCATCGGCCCGACCGACGGAACCAACGGCACCACCATCACTTCCGGTATCTGGAACATGGAGATGATGCTCAAGGCCAACGAGGGTTTGCCGGTCAACGTCTGCATGTTGGGCAAGGGCAACTCGTCCGGGCATCAGTCGCTGGTCGAACAGATCAAGGCCGGTGCGGCCGGTCTGAAGGTCCACGAGGACTGGGGCGCAACCCCGGCCACAATTCGTGAGTCTCTGCGGGTAGCAGACGAAATGGACGTTCAGGTCGCCATTCACACGGATACTCTCAATGAGGCCGGATACGTCGAGGACACCATCGCGGCCTTCGAAGGCCGTACCATTCACACCTATCACAGCGAGGGTGCGGGCGGAGGTCACGCACCCGACATCCTGCGAGTGACGGGCGAGGACAACGTACTTCCGGCGTCGACCAATCCGACGTTGCCGTACGGCATCAACACTCAGGCCGAACTCTTCGACATGATCATGGTCTGTCACAACCTCAATCCCAAAGTGCCCTCGGATGTTTCGTTTGCCGAGTCCCGCGTTCGCGCCGAGACGATCGGTGCCGAGAACGTACTGCAGGACATGGGTGTCATCTCGATGTTCTCGAGTGACTCACAGGCGATGGGCCGGGTCGGAGAAAACTGGCTACGCGCGATCCAAACAGCGGACTGCATGAAGCGGTCCCGCGGCAAGCTGCCCGAGGATTCACCGACACACGACAACTTCCGCGTGTTGCGCTACGTCGCGAAGGTCACGATCAATCCAGCGTTGACGTTCGGACTTTCGCATGTGGTCGGGTCGATCGGTGTCGGGAAGATGGCGGATCTTGTTCTCTGGGAGCCCGCATTCTTCGGCGCGAAGCCGAAGACGATCATCAAGAACGGTCTGATCAGCTGGCACGCCATGGGAGATCCGAATGCGTCGCTCCCGACACCACAACCGGTGATCTACCGGCCGATGTTCGGTGGATTCGGAAAGGCGTTGCCGCAGAGTTCGGTCTCGTTCGTCTCGCGAGCAGCACTCGACGACGACATCAAGGATCGACTCGGTCTCGAACGTCAGGTTGTCGCCGTCGAGGGCACGAGGACGGTCACCAAGCGTGATCTGGTCCGTAACTCGGCCACTCCGGAAATCAAGGTGGACCCGGAGACCTTCGCGGTGACTGCGGACGGCGTCCATGCATACGTCGAACCTGCTGAATCCATTCGCTTGAACCAACTTTACTTCTTCAGTTAGGGGTCTCCAGTGTCGGGAACAATCACACACACGCACGGCGCCGATGCGGCGCCACACACGCACGGCGAGATGACAGCGCCGAGCGGCAAGCCGACGCGAGTCGACGCGCTTCTCGGGAAGGAGACCGACGAGGAGTGGGCCGGTCGACTCGAAAAGGCTGTAGTGGACGTCTTGTCGCTCGATCAGTGGGAAGCACAGAAGAGTCGATTGCGACGCACCACGATCGGTGGCCGTGAACTGGCCGTTTCTCTCGATCGGGGTATTCAGTTGCAGGACGGCGACATTCTGCTGTGGGACGAGCCGGCGAACACCGTGGTCGTGGCCAGGATCAACCTCAAGGACGTGTTGGAGATCGACCTGAGCGCACTGGTCGACGTCACGCCCGAGAAGATGATTCAGACGTGCTTGGAGTTGGGACATGCCGTGGGTAACCAGCACTGGCCTGCGGTGGTGAAGGGAATGAAGGTCTATGTTCCGTTGACCGTCGACAAGGCGGTCATGGGCTCGGTGATGCGGACACATGCTTTCGAGGGCATCGAGTACACCTTCATCCCGGGCGCCGAGGTCATTCCCTACATCGCTCCACACGAGGCACGCCGTTTGTTCGGTGCGGCCGCGCGTGAGGGCGAGGGGCATACCCATGACCCTCTCGTCTGAGGGATCTGGGCTCAGCATCAACCGCGCGATGCGGATGATGCAGTTTTCCGATTCCATGTTCCCGGTCGGTTCCTTCTCGTTCTCCAACGGTTTGGAATCAGCCGTGGCGCAAGGAATTGTCACGGGTGGTCCGTCGCTGCGGGAGTTTGTGCTCTCGGCCACCCATCAGGGCGCGACGTGCGACGGTATCGCCGTACTCGCGGCGCACCGGGGTGCGGCAGCCGGTGATTTCTCGGCGATCCTCGCGGCCGATCATGCAGTGATCGAACGCAAACTCAACGAAGAAGCACGCACGATGAGTACCCGCATGGGTAAGAAATTGGCCGAACTCGGTGGGCGCTTGGCCGGGGCGGCTCTGTTCGACAAGTGGTTGGCCGCGATCGCATCGGGGGAGACGCCGGGTACCTACCCCGTCGGCCTCGGAATTGCGTTCGCGGAGATGGGTTCTCCGGAAGAGGACGCTTTCACGGTCAATCAGTACGGTGTCGCGATGACGTTGCTCGGCGCTGCCCTTCGCATCGTCCGAGTCGATCACCTCGCGACACAGGAGATTCTGTTCGAGGTCAATCAGACTACCGGCCGTGAGTACGCCGCAGTGCGTGACTACGGACTCGACGACATGTCCAATTTCGCCCCGATGATCGACATTCTGGCTGCCGTTCACGTCAAGGCGCACGTCCGAATGTTCATGAACTAGAAGGAGAACGATGAAGAAGACAACGCGCATCGGAATCGGCGGACCCGTGGGTTCGGGTAAGACCGCGCTCATCGAGGCGATCACACCGGAGTTCATCAAGCGGGGCACCAGCGTTCTGATCATCACCAACGACGTGGTCACCACCGAAGATGCCAAGCATGTGCGCAAGGCTCTCAAAGGTGTTCTCGTGGAAGAACGTATCGTCGGCGTCGAGACGGGGGCTTGTCCACACACCGCCGTCCGCGAAGACCCGAGTATGAATCTCGCGGCCGTCGAGGACATGGAGAAGACGTTCCCCGACACCGACGTGGTGTTCATCGAAAGTGGCGGCGACAATCTGACTCTGACATTCAGTCCGGCTCTCGTCGACTTCTTCATCTATGTCATCGATGTGGCCGCAGGCGACAAGATTCCGCGCAAGAACGGTCCGGGAATCTCGCAGTCCGACATCCTGGTCATCAACAAGACCGACCTCGCACCGTACGTCAACGCCGATCTCGGAGTCATGGATCGCGACTCCAAGGGGATGCGCGGCGACAAGCCGTTCGTCTTCACCAATTGCATGACCGGGGAAGGCATCAAAGAAGTGGTGGACCTCATCGTGCACGGAGTCCTCTTCGACGAAGAGGAAGTGGGAGCGAGCGCCCCGTGAGCGCACCGCCCGTCCCGGGAGCATCGCGGTCGCTCCCGGGGCAGATCCCGACCATCCCGGAACTCGATCAATACCAGGACCAGCCGAAGCAGGCGCCGGCCGGCAAGGTCGGTAAGACCGGCGTTCTCGAGATGCGCTTTGTTGACCGCGGCGACAAGACGATTCTGCGGGACATGTACCGCAAGACACCGCTGCTGGTTCAGCAGGCGCTGTACTGGGACGAAGCGTTGCCGACCATGCCGTGCGTCTACATGATCTCGACGTCCGGCAGTGTGCTGCAAGGCGATCGGCTGTTCCTGACCATCGAGATGGAACCGGGTTCCCTCGCGCACGTAACCACTCAGTCAGCCACGAAAGTCCACCGGATGGATGCCAATCACGCGTCGCAACTCCAGAAAGTGGTGCTGGCCGAGAATTCGTATCTCGAACTGATGCCGGGAGTGACGATCCCACACCGCAACGCGAGGTACTACGCGCGCACCGACATCACAGTGGATCCGACTGCAACGCTGTTGTTCTCGGAGATCGTGATGCCGGGTCGCAAGTATCACGACGGCGGAGAGATGTTCGTCTACGACCTGTACTCCACATTGATCAAGGCGAAGCGTCCGGACGGGAAGAATCTCTTCACCGAGAAGTTGGTGATCGAACCGGCACGCTTCCCCGTGCGATACCGCGGAATCATGGGTGACCACGACGTGTTCGGCAATGTCATCCTGCTGACACCGAAGGAGCACGCCGATGCCATTCTCGAGGAGATAGTTCCGGGCCGTGACGGCAAGGTCGTTTCCGGAGCGAGCCGGCTCCCGAACGACGCCGGTCTCATCTTCAAAGTCCTCGGTCCCGAGAGCGAACCCGTCAAGGCGAAGGTTCGTGATTTCTGGGCTCTGGTACGAAAGGCAGTTCTGGACACCACCATTCCGCCCGTCCCACTCTGGGGATGACGCGGATCGCCGGATATGGATCGAGGGACGTGCGATGACCACCATCACCAAACCCTGGGACGACGTCGCGGACAAGAACGTCGTGCTCAGATTCATCGACACGAATCTCAAAGGCTCCGGACAGGTGATGTTCCAGGGCAATGCGCTGACCGGCCTGCTGTTTCTGGTCGGCATCTTCTGGGGCGCGATAGCCGCGGACACGATCACCGTCGCAATCGGTGCCGTGGTGGGTCTGGTGGTATCCACCGTCACCGGCATGATGCTGCACTCCGACGACGATTCGATGCGTATCGGCCTGTATGGATACAACGGAATTCTTGTGGGAGCTGCTTTTCCGACTTTCCTTGCCGGTGGCGTGATGCTGTGGATCTACTTGGTGGTCGGCGCCGCTGCATCCACCATCGCGTTCCTGGCTGTCGCCAATGTCTTCAAGACCTGGGGCGTACCGGCGCTGACCTTTCCGTTCAACCTCGTCAACTGGTTCTTCCTTCTTGCGGCGTTCCAGTTCCTGCGGATCGAAACGTCGGACCTCAGCGCGGGCCAGTTTCCTCAGCACATCGGGGACGCGTCGGCCCATGCCGACATCACCTTCAGCTTTCTGTGGGACACGCTGTTCCGCAACGTGTCCCAGATATTCCTGATCAACAACACCATTACCGGAATCATCTTCGTGATCGCGCTGCTGGTCGCGTCGCGTTGGGCGGCGGTGTTCGCGCTCATCGGTTCGGCGATAGCGATGGGTTCGGTGCTCGCGCTCGGCGCCAACACCGTCGATATCGGCAATGGTCTGTACGGGCTCAGTTCGGTGCTGACGGCAATCGCCCTGGGCTCGGTGTTCTACAACCCGTCGTGGCGTGTGTTCGTCTACACCGTCTTCGGAGTGTTGGTCACTGTTGTCATCCACGGCACGCTGGTGTCTGCGTTCGCTCCGATCAGCCTGCCGGCCGGAACGGGCCCGTTCGTCTTCGCGACGTGGCTGTTCCTGCTGCCGAAGAAGAAGTTCGTTCCTGTCCAGCACGACACCATCGAGGGCGGAGCGGCCGAAGGCAAGGATTCGATCGCAAAGGCGAACGGCTAGACGGGCCGAATTGGCGAGGCGCCCGTACGCTGGGGCACACCGATGAGTTGATCCGATCGCCCCGCCACTCTCGAAGGAACGCACCTAAATGACAGACTCCAGCGCCCCTCGCATCCATCTCGGCCCCGTCGAGGATCCGCACATTGCCGACGGAATTCGCGGAGTCGGTGGGGTTCTCGTTCCACTCGCCGAGGCAGAGGGCGTGGTCTGGGTACATGGTCCGGACACGTTCCCGTCGTCGCTACCTGACTCGGTTCGTTGGGTGCAGTTGCCCTTCGCCGGGATCGAGCCATGGTTCGATGCCGACGTGATCGACGACAAGCGGGTCTGGACGTCCGCTGCCGGGGCTTACGCGGGCAATGTGGCCGAACATACGATGATGCTCCTCCTCGCCGGAGTGCGTTCTCTCCCCGAACAATTGGTGGCGCAGTCGTGGCGAAAAGAAGAGTTCGACCCGCGAGTGGGCACCCTGCAGGGCTCGAGCGTGGCGATCATCGGTTGCGGCGGAATCGGCCGGGCATTGATCCCGTACCTCGCCGCCTCCAAGGTCAAGGTCATCGCAATCACCCGCTCGGGCACTCCCGTCGAAGGTGCTGCCGAAACGCTCTCGGCCGACCGCACCGGTGAAATCTGGTCCACGGCAGATCACTTCGTGATCGCAGCACCGTCGACATCCGCGACGCGGCATCTGGTCGGCAAGACCGAACTGGACCAGATGTCGGAGTCGAGCTGGATCGTGAACATCGCACGCGGCAACCTCGTCGACACGGACGCGCTGGTCGATGCTCTCGAAGCTGGTTCGATCGGCGGTGCGGCACTGGACGTCACCGACCCCGAGCCGCTGCCGGACGGGCACCGGTTGTGGAAGCTCCCCAACGCGATCATCACTCCGCACGTCGCCAACCCGGCTACGACGCTCACTCGTGTGCTGGCAGATCACGTGGCTGCCAACGTCGCTCGATTCGCTGCGGGTGAGGACCTTGCTGCGGTAATCGACCCGTCGGCGGGCTACTGAACCGACAGAACGCGCAGATCCTCGAGACCGTCCACGACGGGAACTCGCCACGACGCAAGCTCTTCCGGTCCCTGCTCGTCCCACAGCTCGAACAGTTCCGAATCGGTCGATGCGATGGTGCGCTCCACCATTTCGATCAACCAGGTGAGCCGTTCGCTGGTCAGGGCCGAGGTGAAGGAATCGAGATCGAGGTCCTGGGCGGCAGGGTCGCGCTTGCGATCGGCGCGCACGATCAACACCAATTCGAGCAAGGCGACGGCGATTTGGCCGCCGTCGACCTCGAGGTAGTCGTCTTCGAATGCCCACTCCACCGATTCGAAGGTGAAATCACCGCTCCCGATGGACGCGATCAAATCCCCTGCACCGTCGTTCTCGAACGGTCCCGATCCCCACGCGCCCACTGTCTGCTCTTTTCCGATTGCGGTCTCAGCGCGCTTCGAGCGCGATCTTCGCTCCGAATCCTAGAAGAACTGTTCCGGTTATGCGCTCCAGTGCCTGTCGCACTCGGGGCTTCTCGAAGGTGCTACGTGCTCGCGAGAGAAGGACCACGTAGCCGCTGAGCCACACGATGGTGATGGCTGCGTGGATGAGCACCAGCAGTGCAAGCGACGGTCCCGTGGGCCACCCGGCCGGAACCAACTGTGGCAACAGTCCGGTGTAGAAGACGGCGATCTTGGGGTTGAGCAGGTTGGTGGTGAAGCCCGTCTTCCACGTTCCAGCCTTCTGCGACCGTGGAGTGCCGACATCGTGTTGCATGCGCGAAGACCGGCTCTCCCACAGTGCTCGTACCCCGAGATAGATCAGATAGGCGGCGCCAGCGAGCTTGACGACGGTGTAAGCCTCTGCGGATGCGGCCAGGATCGCCGACAGCCCGAGGACGGTCAGCAGCCCCCACACGAGGAGGCCGGAGACTATGCCGGCCGCTACCCGAAATCCGGCGGATCTTCCGGCGCTGAGCGCAGCCTGCGTCACGACGGCCATGTCCGGCCCCGGGACCAGAGTCAGTAGGGCGAGCACAGCTGTGGCGGCGAGCAGAGCGGTCAGCATGAAACAAGTATGAGGTCGGGGTGGGGCGCGTTGTCGGCCGGTGGTGTCGTGCCTGTGAACAAAGAGTGGCGCGGCGGTGTGAACTGCATGGACACGCCCGGAAACCGGCGTCTCGCGAGCCCTGTTCGACAAAGTTATGCACACTGTGGGGAAACGGATCGTTGCAGGTAGGAGGAATAACTCTGTTGTAATTCATCCTTTTGTCCACAGGTTATGCACAACTGGGAAGTGGATGTGAATGAAGTTATCCACACCTGTGTGTGCATCGGTGGAGAACTGTCCAACTCCATTGGATACCCGCGAGTAATAAATCCCAACCAGTGGGTTGACCCCGGGACGTTCGTCCTGTCCAATCGAGGGTTAGCGATAGTCGTGCGATGCTCAGGGGGCGCTTGACGGATGCGGGGATTTGGGTTTGTCGGAATTGTGTTGGTCGTGCTCGCGCTTGTCGTGGGCGGAGTGGCGTATGCCGAACCGGCGCCTGAAAATCCACCAGGAGATCCGGCCGGTCAGACCGGCGCCCACATCAATCGCATAGAGCGGTTGTCGCCCACTCGCAGTGCGGTGTTCGTCGATTCGCCGGCGATGCGACGCGAGGTACAAGTGCAGGTTCTGCATCCAGCGTCGAGCGCCGGTTCGCGTCCGTCCTTCTACCTACTCGACGGCGTCAGTGCCGGTTCGGAATCCGGATATTCGGAGAGCACCTGGACCCAGAAGACCGACATCGAAACGTTTTTCGCCGACAAGAACGTCAACGTCGTTCTCCCTGTGGGCGGTACCGGCAGTTTCTATACCAACTGGAAGAACGACGATCCGAACCTCGGCGTGAACAAATGGGAATCGTTTCTCGCCGAGGAGCTTCCGGCATTGATCAATTCGGCGTTCTCCGGAAACGGGACGAATGTGGTCGGTGGGGTGTCCATGGGTGCACTCGGTGCGGCCAACCTCATCACACATCACCCGAAGCTCTACACCGGATTAGCTTCGTACAGTGGCTGTCTCGACAACTCCGAATCGTCCTCGCAGGACTCCGTGCGGCTCACCGTGGCCAGCAAGGCCGGCGACGCCACCAACATGTGGGGCCCGGCATCGGACCCCGACTGGCAAAAGCACGACCCGTCCACCAACGCGGAAATGCTGCGCGGGAAAACGATCTATGTTTCCTCTGGCACGGGTGCGCCCGGAGAATACGACAATATCTTCACCCTGAGCGGCCTGCAGACTGCCATCGAAGGCGGACCGCTCGAGGCGCTCGCGAACACCTGCACACAGCTGTTCGAAGCGAAGTTAGGGGAACTGTCGATTCCCGCAGTGTTCGCCTATCGGAACGACGGCACCCATTCATGGCCGTACTGGCAAGACGCGCTTCACGATTCCTGGCCGACGGTGAAGACGGCGCTGGGAATGTGAACTGGCATGTGAACTGAGAGTTACTCGGCCAGTGCCAGTTCGAGCAACTGGAGGGCACCGTCACGGGTCTGTGCCGCTGCGATGAATCCGGCCTTGTGGCAGAACACCGAACTGTCGACGCCCGTCTCGGCGGCAAGATCCGAGCCGTTGAGGCCGCGCCACTGCTCCGGCAACAGCTTTCGTGAACCGAACTTGGAGTCGGCGGGCTTCACTGTCTGAATCGACCAGCCGCCGTTGGTATTCGGGAAGATCGTGAACAGCAGTTCCGGTTGGGCCGATGCGGCGCGGCCGTGGGGAACGAAACGTTCCAACACGACGAAGCGCGGATCCGTTGCCTTCTCGTAGGTCTCGGTGAACTCGCGTTCGGCTGCCGCGTCGCCGGCGTACTTGGCGCGCAGGCGAATCAAGACCTGAGTTGCGAGAACGACGGCCAGCTCGAATTGGGTGTCGAACTCCTCGTCGGTGGACGAGATCGGATTGAAAAGGTCCAACACCGACGACAGATCAAAAGGCTTGGTGCCGAAATCGTTGAGGGTGTAGATCTCCTGGCCGTTGTCGACGGCGTCGATGCCCTCGACCAGTCGGCTGTCGATCCGTCGGAAGACGGACGCGTCGCCTTCGCAGAACTTCAGGCCGTATTCCTGCCAGAGCAGGCCGAAGGCGGAGTACAGAATGCCGTTGCTGCGCTCGCCGGCATCACGCTGGTGATGGTCGAAGCGGCCTTCGGCCGGGTTGTAGCGACCGCCGACGTCGAGCACGATGTCCGCGCTGTCGAGTACGTCCTCGTCACGGCTGCGAACGACGGTGGCGTCGGGGTACAGCTGCTTGAGCAGCGATACGCCGAAGACGTCGTCTGCGTGGAACTTGCCGTTATGGGTCGCGATGATCACCCGTCGAGACTAGGCAATCGAGCGCGGGGATGCCTAGTCAGCCGATGGTGCGGATGCGGTCGGTGGCAGGTGGCGAGACCGGTGACCCGGCTGCGAACAAGGCGGTCAAGGCGTCGAGGTCGTTGCCCGCACCGGTCATCTGGGTGGAGTTCTTCAACGCGGTGAAGCCGTCTCCGCCCTCGGCGAGGAACTTGTTCACCACGACGCTGTAGACGGCGTCGGGTGCGATGTCCTGCCCGTTCAGGCGCATTTCCGAGATACGCGTACCCGGCGCTGCTCGCCGGTCCAGGGTGTAGGTGAAGCCCGCGGACGGGGAGAGGATGCGCTCGGTAGCGGTGCCGTCGAGGTCGATCTGGAATTGCTGTTCGAGAGCGTCCTTTAGCACCGCCCCTGTGACGGAGAGCACCTCGAGACTGTTTCCGAAGGGTTGCACACCGTAGGCCTGGCGGTAGGTGATCTGGCCGGAAGTGCCGAAGTCCAAGTCCTCGCGCATGCCGCCGGGGTTCGTCAACGCGAGTTGAGCGCCTCGTGTCGATCCGGCCGCGAGTTGAGCGTCGGCGACCAGGTTGCCGAGTGTGGATTCACCGCTGGGTACCCGGTCCCGGGTCAGGTCGGCGGTGATGGTCCCCACCGGCCGCTGAGCGCTTTCCGACGCCTCCGACCAGGCCCGGTCGGCGAGAGCCTGAATATCGGGATCCGGCGAAATATCGTGTGTCACTATCTGATTGAACGCGGACGTCTGATCGCGAACGACCTCGCGTGTGTTGCGATCGATGGTGACGTCTGCGACGGACACGATCCGCCCGTGCGAAGCGCCCTGCATCACGACTCTGGGATTGCCTGCGGGATCAGGGAATTCGCAGTTGTACTGCTGGTGGCTGTCGGCGGTGAAGATGACGTCCACCTTGGGTGATGCGCGTAAGGCGATGTCGCGGGCCGGGCCGGACTCGACGTTGCAGTCGTTGGGTCCACCTTCGACGGCTGGTTCGTCCCCACGGTGCAGAAGGACGGTGATGGCTTTGACACCGAAGAAGTCGAGGACGTCGGCCGTGCGGTTGATCGCTTCGACCTCGTCGCCGAACTGCAGATCGGCGATCCCGCCCGGTGTGACGATCTGCGAGGTGTTGGCGGGGGATATCGCGATGACTCCGAGCGGAATGCCGTCGACCATGTTCACGGTGAAGGGCAATGTGGCCGGAGTGCCGTTGGTGTACGTCATGTTCGCGGCCATCAGTGGGAAGTTGGCGCCGTCGAAGGACGGGCTGAACGTGCATGCGTCGACGGCGGAGCAACCACCGGATTGCATGCGGCGGAACTCGGCTAGCCCTTTGTCCAGTTCGTGGTTGCCGATCGCGGAAGCGTCGATCTTCATCCGGTTCAGGAGTTCGACCGTCGGTTCGTCGTTGAACATCGCCGACTCGAGCGCCGACGATCCCCAGTTGTCACCGACCGAATACAGCAGCGAGTTGGTGGCTTGGCTGCGAAGTTGCGTCACGTAAGCAGCGAGATACGCCGCGCCACCTGCGGGGGTGAGCGAGCCGTCGGCCTGCCTGATCTCGCTGCGAACACCTTCCGGCGGGCGGAGGCTGCCGTGCAGATCGTTGAAGGCCAACAAGCGGACCGACACCGTGTCCTGCGACTGGGCAGTGGCGACGCCACTCAGGGAGGTCGCGGTGGTGGCGAGAAGGGTCGTTGCGAGCACGGCACACGTTCGTGTCATGCGTCGCGTCATGCGTCGTGCTCCCTCACTCGGACCGGCCTCGAACCTCCCTGAGTGTGCCCGTCTGCCGAAACGAATTCCAGTCCTCGGCGTAACAGTTATGTATCGAGTGTCACGCGGTGACGCCGATGCCCGCGGCCTGCTTCGCGACGTCGGTGTCAGCGAAAGCGAGGAATGCGTCGTTCTCGTGTGGATCGCCGATGGTCATCCGGACGCCCTCGACGCCGTACTGACGGATCAGAATGCCCGCTTCGGTACTCGCCTCGGCAAAACCGGGAGAGAGCTCTCCGAGGGGGAGATAGACGAAGTTCGCCGACGACTCGGGGACGGTGTAACCGGCCTCGATCAGAGCGGTCCGAACTCGCGTCCGCTCGGCGATGACACCTTCGGTGCGGGCAAGCAGTTCGTCTGCGGCGGCCAGGGAAGCGATCGCGGCGGCCTGCGCGACAGCGCTCACGGTGAACGGGGTGTGCACCTTGCCGAGGGCCACGATGATCTCCGGATCCGCGACCGCGTAACCCACGCGGATTCCCGCGAGGCCGTACGCCTTCGAGAAGGTGCGCAGAACAACCACGTTGGGGCGGGTGCGGAACAGTTCGATGCCGTCGGCGTCCGAGCGTGAGTACTCGAAGTACGCCTCGTCGAGTGCGACGACGACGTGCGTCGGGACAGCGTCGAGGAAGCTCTCGAGCTCTGCCTTCGACAGTGCATTGCCGGTCGGGTTGTTGGGGTTGCACACGAAGATCAACCGCGTGCGGTCGGTGATCGCGGCCAGCATCGCGTCGAGGTCGTGGCCGAAGTCCTCGGTGAGCGGAACCTTGACCGAGACGGCGTGGCCGACCTGGGTGACCACGGGGTACGCCTCGAACGAACGCCACGCGTAGATGACTTCGTCACCCTGATCGCACGTGATCTGCACGAGTTCCTGGCACAACGTCACGGAGCCACAACCAGCGGCGACGTTGGCAGGCTCGACTTTCAGGAAGCTGGCCAGCGCCTCGATGAGGGCGACCGCAGCGTTGTCCGGGTAGCGGTTGGCATTGGCGACCGCGTCGGCGACGGCGTCACGCACACCGGGCAACGGCCCTACTGTCGTTTCGTTGCTCGCCAGCTTGATCGCACCCGGAAAATTGCGTCCGGGAACGTAGGCGGGGATGGAGGCGAGGTCAGGGCGAATGTGTGCGGTCACGAGTCGATTATGCGCGCACTGATTTGGTGCGTTGCGGCCGTCTGCGTGTCACAGTTGGAAGATGTCGGAAATCTTCCGGGCCACCGCATATCTGCGCGGAGCCGAAGGGGAGGTCGCCACGGCTGTTCCACTGACGGTGGTGGAGCCGGACGGCCCGACACGAGGCGCAATCGTCGTGCTGCACGAAGCCCGGCAGTTCAGCCCGGCTCTGCTGAATCTGATGTGCGCACTCGCCGGCGAAGGGTGGGTGAGCGTCGCACCCCACCTGTTCCATCGCGAACCCGAGCACATGCAGGGCGAGGTGTTCGGTGACAACCTCTTCGCCGACTTCGACGCGACCCTCGACTGGCTCGTCGCGCGCGAAGTTCTCGCCGACACCATCGGGGTGCTCGGGTTCGACGACGCCGGGACCGCCGCGATGCTCGTAGCCACCAGCCGTCCCGTCGGCGCCGCGGTGAGTGTCGCCGCGCGGGGAATCGTCGAAGCCTTGTCGGTGGACGCTCAGGCCCTTGTCGACGCGGCCACGTTCCTGCAGGCGCCATGGCTGGCTCTGTACGGGGAGGACGATCCCAGCACGCCTCGCGAACACGTGACGCTGCTCCGGGAAGCGACCGCGAAGGCCGACGTCGCGACACTGGTGGTCAGTTACGCCGGACTGGCTCACCGGGCGGACGAGCCGCCGCACCTGTCCGAGGACGCCGACGTCGACGACCCGGGTTCGGCGTCGATCATCGAAGCTCAGACCCGGATCTTCGACTGGTTCGACAGCCACCTGCGGTAAGTCCACAAAACAGTCCGCTGACCACACGTTTTGCCTTTGGTGGCGAAGGGTGTGTAATCTTTCGATCCGGCGGTCCGAAAGGATCGGAACCCCCAGGGAGGCGTGCCAGAGCGGCCGAATGGGACTCACTGCTAATGAGTTGTCCCTTTTACGAGGGACCGGAGGTTCAAATCCTCTCGCCTCCGCCAAGCCGGTGATTTTGACCGGCGGGTTAGAAATGATAGAAAGTACGACGGCAAGACACGCAAGATCAGCAAGACAATAGAACATGCGCCCGTAGCTCAACGGATAGAGCACTTGACTACGGATCAAGAGGTTAGGGGTTCGAATCCCTTCGGGCGCACAAGAAAGAAGGCCACGGACTCACAGTCCGTGGCCTTCTTTTTGTTTTGGCGCGTTCGTAATCTTGGAATGTGCGTGACGTCACCCCGGCGGATTTCGATCCCCGCGACCTATGCTTTCTCCGGAGCAACCGCGCGAACCGAGGAGAACCGTTGGAGACCGTCGACAGTCGGACGCTCCCCGTTTACTCGGCCGGGGCGGTCGAGGTGCCCTTCGTCATCGCGGGCATGGACGAACTCGTTTCCCGCGAGACCCGGTGGGAAGCGCACTCGCATCCGACCCACGAGTTGTTGTGGAACGAGCGGGGAGCGTCGACCGCCACGGTGGGATCGCGCACGTGGACCATTACGCCGACCGTAGGTCTGTGGATGCCCGCCGGCGTCCTGCACTCGGCGATCGCGCCGGCCGGCACCTGGTATCGGGCCGCTCAGCTCGACATCGCATCGGTTCCTTCTCTGTCCGACGTGCCGGTGGCGATCGAGGTCACTCCGCTGCTGCGGAACCTCCTCGAGCGACTGGCAGACGAGTCACTCGGAGCTCCTTCGCGCTCGCTCACGGAGCAGATGGTGATCGACGTGCTGGCACCGTCGCCGAACGAGTTGCTGGTGCTGGTGCCGGACTCGCCACTTCTGCAACCCATCGTCGATGCGATCGGTGACGATCCGAGTGACATGCGAACGCTGTCCGACTGGGCAAGGCTCCTCGGTGTCAGCCCGCGAACCATCACCCGGGTATTTCGGTCGGAGACCGGGATGAGTTTCGGGCAGTGGGTCTCGGCTGTGCGCGCCCAACGAGCGGTGACCCTTCTTGCCCACGGCTTGGATCTACAAGAGGTTGCCGAGCGTGTGGGCTACCACTCGACCAGCGCATTCGGGGCGGCATTCCGGCGCACTACAGGCGCTACACCAGGGATGTTCCGGGCTAGCTGATCGGCCATCACACCTTGTCTCGATCGCTACACGGGGTGTCCCAAACACGCGATTGCGCCACATTGCCCTCCCGTATACGGTTTAGGCAAACCTCACCTAAGTGCCTGATTGAGCCGGGTTGAGGGCCGTACCCCTTCTCGAGAGAGTTCTGTTTTCATGCGTTCAAAACGCTTCTTGGCGGTGGCCGCAGCAGCGGTCGCAGTCGCCCTCGGCATGACAGCTTGCAGTTCCGACTCCTCGGAGACCGCCGACGGCGGCAGCGCCGGAAGCGGATCCAGCTCCTTCCCTGTCACGATCGAGCACGCTTTCGGAACTACGACGATCGACGCCAAGCCGGAGCGAGTTGCCACCGTTGCCTGGGCCAATCACGAAGTGCCCCTTGCTCTCGGCGTGGTTCCCGTCGGAATGGCAGCGGCGACTTTCGGTGACGACAACGGCAACGGAATGCTGCCGTGGGTCGAGGAAAAGCTCGACGAACTCGGCGCGAAGCCGCCGGTGCTCTTCGACGAGACCGACGGCATCGACTTCGAAGCCGTCTCCGATACGAACCCCGACGTCATTCTTGCCGCGTACTCCGGGTTGACGCAGGAGGATTACGACACCCTCAGCGAGATTGCTCCGGTCGTGGCATACCCCGAGGGGCCGTGGGCGACGTCGTGGCGCGACGTCATCAAGTTCAACAGCATGGGCTTGGGTATGGAATCCGAAGGGCAGGAACTGATCTCCACCATCGAAAAGGAGATCGCCGACGAGGTTGCCTCGCATCCGCAGCTTGCCGGCAAGGCAACCATGTTCCTGACGCACGTCGACACCGCTGATCTGAGCCAGGTCAGCTTCTACACGGCGAACGACACGCGCGCCGCGTTCTTCGAGGACCTCGGACTTTCGACGCCGAAGAGCGTTGCCGACGCCTCGACGGGTGGTGAGTTCTCGAAGAAGGTCAGTGCGGAGCGTGTGGACGTCTTCGACGACGTCGAACTGATCGTCACCTACGGTGACCAGGCACTTGTCGACGCACTCAAGGCTGACCCGCTGCTCTCGCAGATGCCTGCCGTCGCCAACAACTCGATCGTGTTCCTCAATGGGACCGGGCCGATGGGAACGGCGGCCAACCCGACTCCACTCGCAATTTCGTGGGTACTCGGCGACTACGTCGATCTGCTCGCCGGGGCTGCTGGAAAGTCGGAGTGACTGTAACCTCGCAGGATTCGACGTCGGGCGCTCGCGATACGCGGCGTCCGACGTTCGGCAATTCGCTGTGGCTGATCGCCCTTCTCGTTGTCCTCGCGGTGCTCATGTGCGCTTCGATCGTCATCGGCTCTCGTGAGGTCGACTGGTCCGATATCGTTGCCGCACTAGGCGGTTCAACGGACAACATCGGTCAGGGTGCGATTGCCAAGCGCATTCCGCGGACGGTGCTCGCGATCATCGTGGGTGCTGCGCTCGGTCTTTCCGGCGCAGTGATGCAGGGGATTACCCGAAACCCTTTGGCGGATCCCGGAATCTTGGGCGTCAACATGGGAGCTTCGCTCGCAGTGGTGATCGGAATGGCGTGGTTCGGTCTGTGGACCCAGACCAGCATGATTTGGGTGGCCATACTCGGTGCAGCCGGGGCGGCGTTGTTCGTCTACGTAGTCGGGTCACTCGGGCGAGGTGGAGCCACGCCACTCAAGTTGGCTCTCGCCGGGGCCGCAACATCGGCTGCGTTTGCCTCGTTCATCACCGCGATCATGCTGCCGCGTAATGATATTGCTGGCAACATTCGTTCGTGGCAGATCGGCGGCGTCGGAGGTGCGAGCTTCGAGGTGATCCGACAGGGTCTGCCTTTCCTCATTGTCGGCTTCGTGATCTGTCTGCTGTCAGCGCGTAGTCTCAACTCTCTTGCGCTCGGCGACGAGGTTGCGTCAGGTCTCGGCGAACGCGTCGCGGTGGTTCGTGCAGTGGCAGCGCTCGGTGCAGTGCTGCTCTGCGGTGCAGCCACTGCCATCGCGGGACCGATCGGCTTCGTCGGTTTGGTTGTCCCGCATCTGTGCCGGTTGCTGATCGGTATCGACAACCGTTGGCTACTACCGTTTTCTGCGCTGACAGGTGCCGCCCTTCTGGTCGCCGCCGACATTCTCGGACGAATTGTCGCGCGGCCGAGCGAAATCGACGTCGGCATCATCACGGCGCTCATCGGAGCGCCCTTCTTCATCTACATCGTCCGCCGTCAGAAGATACGTGAGCTGTGACCACTACATTCGTTACTCCCGAAGTCGAGGTCGATGCAGTCGGAGCAAGCCGTATCCGACGAGGTAGGCGACGCCGCATCGTGATTGCCGTGCTAGCGGCCCTCGTCGTCGCCTCGTTCGCGGTCACGTTGATGGTAGGAAAAACCTTCTACCCGCCGTCGGATGTGCTTCGTGTCGTGTTGGGGGAGAACGTACCTGGTGCCTCGTTCACCGTCGGCCGCCTCCGGCTGCCTCGCGCTGTCCTCGCTGTGGTCGCCGGAATCTGTTTCGGCTTGGGCGGCATCACGTTCCAGACGATGCTGCGCAATCCGCTCGCGAGTCCCGACATCATCGGAATCAGCTCCGGTGCAAGCGCTGCAGCAGCTTTCGCGATCATCTCGCTTTCGCTCGGCGGCTCGCAGGTCTCGATCTTCGCCATCGCTGTCGGTCTGGGCATCGCAGTCTTGATCTACGTTCTGTCTTTCCGGGACGGTGTGGCGGGCACTCGGCTGATTCTGATCGGTATCGGCATCGCCGCGATGCTCGACAGTGTCACTGCCTACCTGCTCAGTACCGCCGCCGCGTGGGATCTGCAGGAGACGATGCGTTGGCTCACCGGCAGTCTCAACGGTGCCAACTGGGGCTCGACGGTTCCCGTGCTCCTGGCGCTGGTCGTGCTCGGGCCGGTGCTGCTGAGCCAATCGCGCAACCTTTCGACCATCCAGCTCGGTGACGACGCAGCGCAAGCACTCGGCGTCAGAGTGGAGCGAACGCGCATTCTGTCGATCATTGCGGCCGTCGGACTCATCGCCTTTGCCACTGCCGCTGCGGGCCCCATCGCCTTCGTGGCGTTTCTCTCCGGCCCAATCGCCGCCCGCATCGTCGGTCCGGGAACTTCACTGCTCATACCGTCGGCGCTGGTCGGAGCGCTACTGGTACTTGTCGCCGATTTCTGCGGACAGTATGCCTTCGGCACCCGCTACCCCGTCGGCGTGGTGACCGGCGCGCTGGGAGCGCCGTATCTCGTCTACCTCATCATTCGTTCCAACCGCACGGGAGGTTCGCTGTGACCGAATCCCATACTCTGACTGTCGAAAACCTCGAACTCGGTTACGGAGGACGGACCGTCGTCGAATCGCTCGACCTCGGCGTGCCACCGGGAAAGATCACGACCATCGTCGGGGCAAACGCCTGCGGCAAGTCGACCCTGCTCCGGTCGATGTCGCGTCTGCTCGCGCCGCGTAGTGGCCACGTTCTGTTGGACGGCAAGGATGTTCATCGTCTGCCGGCGAAGAAGCTGGCCCGCACGCTCGGTCTGCTGCCGCAGTCACCGATCGCGCCGGAAGGGATAGTTGTCGCCGATCTCGTCGGCCGTGGTCGTCATCCACATCAGCGGGTGCTCTCGAGGTGGAGCCGCGAGGACGATGCAGCTGTCGCCGAGGCGCTTGCGGCAACGGACACAACCGAATTGGCCGAACGATCGGTGGACGAGCTTTCCGGTGGTCAGCGCCAACGTGTGTGGATTGCGATGGCGCTCGCCCAACAAACCGATCTGCTTCTTCTCGACGAGCCGACCACCTTCCTGGACGTGAGCCATCAAGTGGAGGTGCTGGACCTGCTGACCGACCTGAACCGGACTCGGGGTACAACGATTGTCATGGTTCTGCACGATCTCAACCTTGCTGCCCGCTATGCCGACTACCTCGTTGCCATGGCTGATCGCCGGGTCTACGTGGCGGGTGATCCAGGCGAGGTGCTCACCAGCGACAACGTCCGTACCGTGTTCGGCCTGGACAGCCGAATCATCCCCGACCCCATCTCGGGTAAGCCGTTGGTGTTGCCGCTCGGGCGCCACCACGTCCTCGACGACGTGTTGACGTGACGGCGTCGAACGCCCCGGCCGGGCGGATCGAATCCGTGGAACAACTCAATGCGATTCTCGGACAGCCGCATCCGTCGATCATGGAGAAGCACACCGACTACACAACGCCGTTGATTCGTGAATTCATCGAGCAGGCAAGGTTTTTTGTGCTCGCGACGTCCGATGCGGCCGGCAATTGTGATTGCTCGCCGCGTGGGGACTTGATCAGTCAGGTGCTCTTCCCCGACGAGAAGACCCTCGTGCTCCCGGATCGCCCGGGTAATCGGCGTGCCGACTCGTACCGAAACATGATCGAGAATCCTCACGTCGGGATTCTCTTTCTCGCGCCTGGCCACGACGAGATCGTGCGCATCAATGGCGTGGCGACGCTGACGACCGATCCTGATCTGCTGAAGTCGATGGCGATGAACGGCAAGCCGGCGCAGCTTGCGGTGATCGTGCGGATCGACGAGGCATATCTGCACTGCGCGAGAGCGATCCTGCGGGCGAAGTTGTGGGATCCGTCGACGTGGCCCAATTCCGATGACGTACCGAGTCTGCGCGACATGATGGCCGAGCAGCACAGCCTGCGCGTCGATGATCTCGAACCCGCCAGACAAGAGGCGTACCGCAAGCACCTGTACTGAACGCAGATTTGTCACCTATGTCCGATAATGATCCGTGCCTTCAATTGCCTCCTCGCTGTTCTGGATCGCGCTGATCGCGGCCGTCGCGCCGATAGTCGCGGGCCTGATCCCGCGTCGGTTGGTTCCCGAAGTTGTGTTGCTGCTGGTCGCGGGCGCAGTAGTCGGACCGTTCGCCCTCAACATCGCCGCTGACAGTGAAGCAATCGGTATCCTGCGCGAACTCGGACTCGGCATGCTGTTCCTCCTCGCCGGCTACGAGATCGACCGACAGGAACTCAGTGGGCGCGGCGGACGCCGAGCGCTCTACACGTGGCTGTTCTGCCTCGCCCTGGCATTTGCGGTGGTCGCGCTGCTGGGCGTGAGGAACGTGATCTCCGCCGAAGCCGCTGTTGCCATCGCAATGACGTCGACGGCTCTGGGCACGCTGCTGCCGATCCTCAAAGACAACAAACTCCTCGACACGCGCTTGGGCAAGACCGTCCTCAACCACGGGGCTGTCGGCGAGCTCGGGCCGGTCGTTGCGATGGCGGTTCTGCTGAGCGCCCGTGGTGCTGTCCTGTCACTGGTCGTGCTTGCCGTTTTCGCCTTGATCGCCGTCATCGTGGCGGTGCTGCCTGGCAAGCTGATTCATGAAGGCTCGTGGACACATCGGCTGGTGCGGGCAGGAGCGGACACCACTGCGCAGACGACAGTCCGCCTCACCGTTCTGTTGTTGGTCAGCCTCGGAGTGCTGTCGGCAGTGTTTTCGCTCGACGTCATCCTGGGTGCGTTCGCCGCCGGCTTCATTCTGCGGCGGCTGATGCCAGAGGGCGACGAGCGCCTCGAGATCAAGCTCGACGGAATCGCCTTCGGGTTCCTCATCCCGATTTTCTTCATCACCTCCGGCATGGCGATCGACGTCTCGGCAGTCGCCGCGAGTCCCGGCATACTGATTGCGTTTCTGATCCTGATCGTTGTGGTCCGCGGTGTGCCGGTGTTTTTCGTGACGAAATTCGAGAAGGTCGAGCCACCCTTCACCACGCGTGAAAGTGCGCAAGTCGCGCTGTACGGAGCTACCGGTCTACCGATGATCGTGGCTGTCACTGGCGCCGCCGTCGACGCGCATCAGATGTCTTCGGACAACGCGTCAATTCTTGTCGCTGCCGGTGCGATCACCGTTCTACTGCTGCCGATGCTCGCCACTCTGTTGACGAAAAAAGAGAAAGTGTCCTGATTCAGAGATCCAACTGCTCGTCGAGCCAGTCGAACATTCGCTGATCAGTCAGTCGCCTCGCCATGGGCTGACAGTGAAAGTTCGCACCTTCCGCAGCGGTGAAGGGAACCACTGTTGTCGGTCCGCCGGAGAGGGCGGCAAGGCGCTTGGATTGACCCGGCCAGAACTGCTCACCCTCCGGATCAGTGATCAACAGGGGAGTGGAGATCGAGCCGGCGACGTGTTCGAGGTGGTACTTCCGAACTGCGGTGAGAGTGTTGTAATAGCCGTCGGCGAGGTACGGACGCGCTCGGAAACGCCAGATCCGGGCGCTGTCCTTGGAGAATTTCATCCCCAGCCCTATCGCCATGTCGCGGTCGAAGGCCTCCGACTTCTCCTCGTCGAGCAGCTTCTGCATGTTCTTGGGGATGTGGGCGAGCCACGACGCGGCCACGTCCACGACTCCAGGATCGGCGATAGCTGCCGCGATCCGATGCTCGAACGCCAACGACTGGGGCACCCAGTACCCGCCCTGACTGATCCCGTACATCGCCAGCTTCGACGCATCGACGTCCGGCCGGTCCACGAGATAGTCGACGACGGGCGTGATGACGGCTTCCCAGTCGTGACGGAACGGGATGTTGCGCTCGAAGAGCATCGACTGCTGGCCGGGACCGTCGAACATCAACACGTTGTAGCCCCGCTCGAGGGCCCCGGCGCCGCCGCTGCCCCACAACCCGCTGATCGGGCCGTCGCTGCCGTTCACCATGATCAGCGTCGGCCGCCGCACGTCGCCGGGTGGGCGGAAGAAGTACCCGGGCAGGTAGGTGTCCTCGTACGGGATCCGGACGCGTTCGACGGGTTGGGAAGTGGTGTCGACAAAGCGGTCCCACGCTTCGCGGTGACGTTTGAAGGTGGGGACGAGAACGGAGTCGTCACTGAGGCCGTCGACGGCGTTGATCGCCACACCGAAGTACGACGCCGCCCGCAGATACGCGTTGGACGCGCTCCGCGAATGCCCGGCCTCGGCTGACTTATCGGCCTGCCCGAATACCCGTGTTCCGAGGTCGAACCAGGCCTCGTACCAGCCCTCGAGGTCCTTCTCTCCGACATGAGCGATGGCCGAGAGCACCTCGCCGGCATCTGCCGCGCCGTAGGTGGCCAGTCCCAGAACGACTCGTAGCTCGAAGTCGAAGGATTCGTTGCGATAGAAACCAGCCGTGAACGCCTGGTGCGGATGGGCGAAGAACGACGACGCGAGAGACATGGGCACACCTTCGCTAGTTCGGGGCAGCCATTTTCAGTTGTAGTTCCAGGATCGCCCGAATCGCTTGCCGGAAAACCTGTCAGCGCGGCGACGCCGGGAGCCCGGTGGACGGCGGCCTCGACATCGCAAATGCCAGGGTGCACAACCACAACGACATTCCCAGCACCTGCGCACGTTGAGCGATACCCAGTCCGAGATTACCGCCGCCGGAGACCTCAATGCTGTTGGTCGTCAACATCCACACCGTCGCAAGGGAAGTCAGGATCAAAATGGTCAGGCCGGTCGTGCGCAACGACCGGTGTTCGCGATATCTGAACGCTCCCACGGTGAATGCGATCATGGCGGTGAAGATCGCGAACACCGCCACGCTGCTTGTCAATGCGTGAACATGGTGAAGCTGCGGAAGCAGGCCGTCGGGTGCGCTCGACGGGCAGCCCTCGCCCGAGCATTCGAGGGGGAACGACGCGTCGGCGATTGTGGCGATGCCGAACACTGCAAGTGCAATCCAGCCGGTGACGTAGAGCCTGCGCCTGGGCGTGATCAGCAGACCAAGCGCTCCCGAGATCAACATCAAGATCGCGGACAGAACGTCGGCATTGCCGAAGACATCACGGTATTTCTGGTTCTCGGCATCGAGTTCGCTGAGGAACGATGTGACCGGGTCGAGGCCGGTGTCGAGGAAGAATTCGAGAATCCACGACGAGTAGACAATTCCGCCCAGAGCCAGCGCAGCCACCAAACCCCACCGCGCAACGTTGCGTTCCTTCACGAATTCGAGCTTACGGACCGAGCAGGGCTTTCTGGACGCGTTCGGCTGCTACCAGCGGATCTTCGTGCTCCCAGATGCGGATGACGGTCCAACCCTGCTCTGCCAGACGTGCATCGGTGTCGCGGTCTCGAACCACGTTGGCGGCCAACTTGTCCGTCCACCACTGCGCGTTGTTCTTGGGAAACGTCGCATGCTGCGGGCAGCTGTGCCAGAAGCATCCGTCCACGAATACCGCGACTTTTCGGCGTGGAAATACCAGATCAGCGCGTCGGCGAACACCTTTGACCGGCGCCCGGTCCACGAAGTATCGCAGCCCGCGCCGATGAAGCTCGCGTCGAAGTGCGATTTCGGGTTTGGTGTCGCGCCGACGCTGAGCGCTCATCCGAGCGCTGGTGGCAGGATCAGTCGCAGGCACCGTGGTTCTCTCAGCCGTCGGAATCGTCGCTGTCTTCGGGATCGGACCAGGTAGGCGCAAACCTGTTGCGACGCTCCACTTCACCGTGCACGACGGTCACGAAGTCGGTGAACGAAAGCGTCTGAGCGTCGGTGGGGCGGCCGTTGCGTGGCGGCGGTTCGTCGACGTCGAAGAACCGAACCGCACCATCGGGTTCGTAGAGTCCGATGTAGACCTTCTCGAAGAGGTCGTAGCGCGTGTCTTCGGCGCCGAGATCCACCCAGGCCTTTCCCGGAACGCCGACTACCGCGCGCTTGCCCCGGCCCGAGCGCTTCGAGAGCGTCGTGACGTGGTGTGCAAAAGAGGATTTGCCGGTATCGCTGGTCTTGGTCGGGTCCCCGTCGTCGCAGGTGGCGTACGGCTCGAACATGACGGCCACCAACACGCTGTAGGGCTGGCGCTGATGCAGAACCATTGCCTCGCCGCGCAATTCGTGGTCGTTGCGGACGATGTTCTTGGTCCACCGTCCCAGCTTGCCGCTGCGCGGACTGTAGTCCTGGAAGTTGTAGGTCTTGATGGAGACGCAGAGGATCAGACCGAGAGTGGGGTCGAGTGCCTTGACGTCCAAGCGCTTTCGGCCCTTGGCGACATCGACCGTTGCCTCCTGGCCTTCGCCGGACGCCGTCGGAGTGATGTTGGGATACAGCGGACGCAGAGCATCGGCCACAGTCTGTGCCAGTTGATTGGACAGTCGCTGGGCGTAGTTCTTCTTCTCGCCGCGATCGGCATCGGCCGGAGGCTTGTCGCCTGCGAGTTGCAGTGCGCTCCAGAGTGGTTCGTGTTCAGGTTCGGAAAACAGTGTCTCCGGGAACAGGGGCTCCGGTTCAGGAAACAGCGAGTCCGTCATGCCGCGGCCTCGGGATATCCGCCCATCCGCTCGAGATGGCTTTCGACGTCCTCGATGAAACCGGGGATGAACCGAAGATTGCCCATGCGTGCGCGCTTGAGGAAGCCGGCCGTCGCCCGCGCCGACAGCAACCGCGTGTCTTCGAGGAAGCCGCTCAGATCTTCGTAGTCGTACTGCACCGGCCACGTCGACGTGTGTACGCGGAAGGCCTGACGGTTACGGCCCCACGCCGCGCTCGGCCACGCGTCGCCCGGCTCGAGGGGCGTCTCGCCGGCGGCGTCGTATTCGATGGGATCGCTCAACCGGCCGCCGACCCACGACGCCATCCGCACGCTCACGGCATTGCCGACGAGCTTCCATCGGTGGCTGTGGCGAAGGCCGGGGACCTCGACGGACGGCAGCGTCCAGTCGGGATCGAAACCCTGCAAGCGTTCGGCGTCGACGAGACCGGGGGTGACGATCTCGCCGGACGGCAACCGGACTGCCGGTTGGCTGGGGATACCGACGGACGAGCCGCCCTTGAGCGTCGGCACGGCATTGACGGCCCATCCGAGTCCGCGGGTGCCTTCGGTCCAGTAGAAGCCGCACGGGTAGTCCGCGGGATCGCCGCCCAGGCGCTCGCCGGCGTCCTGGCCGAACAGGATTTCGCGAGGATCGTCTGTGCGCGAGGCGAGCATGATGACCCGCTGGCGACGCTGGGGGAGTCCGAAGGCGCGGGCGTCGACCACCCGGTATGCCCAGGTGTATCCGAGGTCTTCGAGGGCGTCGGTGATGTGCCGCATGGCTGCGCCCTTGCCGAGCTGCAGCATGAAGGGGACGTTCTCGATCAACAGCCAGCGCGGGCCTTTCTTGCGCTTGACCAGACGGAACACCTCGTCCACCAGGCCTGAGCGTGCGCCGGTGATGCCTGCGGTCTTGCCGGCCTGAGAGAGGTCCTGGCAGGGGAAACCGGCGGCCACCAATTCGATGTCACTGGGCAGCGCGCGCAGTTTGGTGACGTCACCGTGCAACGGCACGTCTGCGAAACGCGAACGGAGAACTGCCTGGGCGCCGGGATCGATTTCACACAGCAATTCGGTGTTCCACCCATGTTCCGAGAGCCCCAACTCCAGCCCACCGATACCGGCAAACAAACCCACCATGCTCCGCGACGACGT
This sequence comes from Rhodococcus sp. NPDC056506, assembly GCF_042794945.1. Taxonomy (NCBI): domain Bacteria; kingdom Bacillati; phylum Actinomycetota; class Actinomycetes; order Mycobacteriales; family Nocardiaceae; genus Rhodococcus; species Rhodococcus sp. NPDC056506. Next base: position 306,664 of record NZ_JBHTSW010000001.1, read on the forward strand.
CACAGCACCCTTCCTCACGAACTGACCTAGAAGCACGGTACTCGAGAACTCCGACACCGTTTGCCAACTAATCGGTCCGCGGCGTGATCCTTACGGAGGATCCGTTGTGAAACGCCTTACATCGAGATCTTCGGGACCGATCGAAGTCCCTAAAAGGTCCCTGATCGAAGCAATAACCCGAACCAGCGGTGCTCCCCGCCCGTTCGTCCATTACCGTGGTCGGGTGAGCATCCAACCTTCCGATGACGCGTCCTGGCCCGCGGTATTGACCTGGCAGGCCCACAACGCTCCTCGTATGGAGTCTGTTCGTGTGCAGCTGAACGGAAATCGCATCAAGGCTTCCGGCCGGATCATCGGTGGAGCCTGCAGCGATCACCCGGCATTCAGCGCGTCATACGACCTGGTTACCGACGAGGCCGGCATCACCCGCAGGCTCTCCGTTCGGACTGCCTTGGCTGCCGGTGAGCGTCAGATGTCGATCAGCCGGGACGAAGAAGGCACCTGGATGGTCGAGAACGGCGCGAGCCATCAGCGCTCGGCGTTCGACGGTGCACTCGACGTCGACGTGATCCTCAGCCCGTTCTTCAACACGCTGCCCATCCGCCGCGTCGGCCTGCAGAACGACATCGAAGACGCCGAGGTTCCGGTCGTCTACGTCAACCTTCTCGACCTGCGCGTCGAGGGCGCGACCATCACGTACAGCAGCGGCACCGACGGAATCAGTGTGTTGTCCCCGGTGTCCAGCTCGACGCTGTCCGTCGACACCGAAGGTTTTGTCCTCGACTACCCGGGTCTGGCAACTCGTATCTAGGTTTCGTAGTTCCAGGTTTCGTATCTCTAGGTTGCGGATCGCCGGATGACGCCACCGCGTCGACCGGCGTCTCGCATCCGGTCGATCCAGTCGGGTTCTCCGACGTGAATATCTTCGATGTCCCAACGCTCGTGCGACTGGTATTCGCCGCGCGCAGCGAACCCTGCGTCCACCAATCGTGCTGTCGAGCCGTTGTCGAGCAGATCGGTACGTGCACCCTGCAGGAGGTCGAGCGCTTCGTCCAGCGCGACCAGCAGGGCGTCGCGGTTGCCCTCGCACATCGCCCGCACCAGGCCGGGTGCGCTTCCGGCCACGCGAGTGCCGTCGCGAAATGATCCGGCAGCCAGCCCGAGTGCCAGTTCGCCGCCGGCCGCTCCCGTGATCGCAAGTGTTTCCGCCAGCAGGTGAGGCAAGTGCGAGATACGCGCGACTGCTCGATCGTGCTCCAGAGATTCGGCCGGCACGACCACCGAGCCGCAGTCGAGTGCGAGATCGGCAACCCGCTTCCACACGTCTGCGTCGACGCCCTCGTCGGTTGCCACTACCCACACGGCGTCGACGAACAGATCGGCATCCCCGACCGCCCAACCTGACGCCGAGGTCCCTGCCATCGGATGTCCGCCCACGAACTTGGCGCTCAGACCGGCCCGTTCGACAGCGGCTTTCACTTCACCCTTGACGCTGACGACGTCGGTGATCGGATTGTTCGGCGCATGCGCGGCGATTGCTTCCAAGGTGGCGTCGACGGCAGGCATGGGCACGGCGATCACGATGACGGCACCGCTCTCGTTTGCCCTGCGCAGTGTGGCAACAAGGTCGGTGTCGGCGTCGAAACCGTCGGCTCGGGCGGCGTCGGCGGACTCGACGGAACGGTTGTAACCCCATGCTCGACGGCCGGATCGGACGGCGGCACGAAGTAGCGAACCACCGATCAATCCGAGGCCGAGAACGCAGACTGGTGGGGCGGAATCGATCGCAGACACGAGTTCAGGTTGGCACATCTATGCTCGGACTTCACTCACTGGCACCAGGCGGGCTACCGTTGCGCCATGGGTGCACAGCGCGCGGGTAACAAGAGCGCCTCTTCGAACCAGTCGGAGGAGCTTGAAGGCTTCGGTGTCGCGGTGGTCCGTGAAGAGGGGCGTTGGACGGTCAAAGCACTGACGCCCGACGCGTTGACCTCGCTCTCGGCCGCCGAAACGCAGCTGCGTGAGTTGCGAAGTTCGGGTGCCGTCTTCGGCCTTCTCGACGTCGACGACGAGTTCTTCATCGTGTTGCGTCCGGCCCCGTCCGGCACGCAGTTGCTGATTTCTGACGCGACCGCCGCCATCGACTACGACATCGCAGCCGACGTCCTCGACGCCTTGCACATCGAGATCCCCGACATCGACCCGGACGACCTCGATGATGTCGAGCCCTGGGAAGAGGGAGATCTGTCCGTCCTGGCCGATCTGGGCCTGCCGGAACCCGTACTCGCCGTCATCGCGGCCGAGACCGATCTGTATCCGGACGAGCAGTTGGGGATGATCGCGCAGCGACTCGGGTTCGCATCCGAGTTCGGCGCAGCGCTCGACAAGCTCCCGCGCTAGATGACTCTCGCTGACGATCAGCGCATGATCCGTGCGGCCATCGTGGCTGCACGCTCCGCTTCCGACGCCGACGTACCGGTCGGCGCCGTGGTGTTCGACGCAGACGGCGCCGAGGTTGCTCGCGCTGCCAATGCCAGGGAAGCGTCGTCCGATCCGACTGCGCACGCCGAGATCGTCGCATTGCGTGCTGCCGCGAAAATCTACGGCGACGGCTGGCGTCTGGAAGGTGCGACGCTGGCGGTCACGCTCGAGCCCTGCACGATGTGCGCCGGCGCTCTGGTCCTCGCCCGGGTCTCCCGAGTCGTTTTCGGGGCGTGGGAGCCGAAAACCGGTGCCGTCGGATCATTATGGGACGTAGTTCGAGATAAAAGATTGACCTATCGACCGCAAGTGCGCGGAGGCGTCCTCGAGGACGAATGCGCTGGGCTTTTGGAAGATTTCTTCCGCGAGCAGCGAGCCTGAAATCGCTATTCCCCATCGAGAGTGATCGCACACTCGGGTAGCCGGAACCGGTAAACGAGGGCATGGTGGAGGCAGATGCCGTCAGGGTATCGGCGGATCGTCGGAAGGCGATTCGTTCGCGTTCACGGAGGAGAACTCATGGGAATCGCAGACAAGGCTCAGAACAAGGCCGAAGACCTCGGGGGCAAGGCCAAGGAAGCTGCTGGCAGCGCTACCGGTGACCGGGACCTCGAAAACGAAGGCAAGGGCGACCAGGTGAAATCGGCCGTCAAGGATGCAGGCGAGAAGGTCAAAGACGCCGCGTCCAGCATCAAGGACAAGCTCACGTAATACCGCTCCACCTGGCGATTTCGGTCAGGGGCACTCCATCCGGTAAAGTCACCAGCGGTGGCGTGTCCGAGCGGCCTAAGGAGCACGCCTCGAAAGCGTGTGACGGGTAACCCCCGTCCGAGGGTTCAAATCCCTCCGCCACCGCCAAAGCTCCCCACCTGTTCACACAGGTGGGGAGCTTTTTTGTGTCAATTCGTGCGAATCTTCAGCCACTTGTGGCCACTTTTCGGCCACACTCACGGGCCAGGAAAGACCAGATCCGTCAACGCCTTGCCGACGCACCGGCGAGACAGCTCGTCGAGGATGAACTGAGGGACGGGCACCGATCGGGTCCGGAGAATCTTGGTCAGGCCCTCCGCGTGATGGACTCCGAGCTGCACGGCATTGTCGTGGACGGTAATCCGGCGGTGCAAGAACTCCACATCTTTTACCCTCAGTGCCACCAGTTCGCCCCAGTGCAGTTCTGTGTAGGCGAGAGTGAGCACCTGAACCCGATGTTGTCCTGACTCGTGAGCCAGACGTGCAACGTCGTCGGCTGAGAATTTCAGGTGAGTGAGGTTCAGGAGAGCGCCGTCGACCTCGAAGCCGATGGTCGCCGGTACCTCGGTTCGTTTGCCTTCCATCAGTGATCCGAGCGCGACTACCAACCAATGGGTTTGGAAACTGTCTGCGCTCGGGCTCCGCACAGTTTATTAGTTGAATACGGCACAAACGATCTGCCGTAGCGCACCTGGACGCCGAGGACCACAACTCACGCAAGTGTGCAGGTCTTCTCACAATCACAACTGTGAAAAGATCCAGATCCGTCAAAAATCACCTTCAAAAAGAATCAAGTACGTATTCTTCCTCAGTGCCGGACAGTTCTAATCGCAAGTCCCACTGCACGACCAACGGCCGGCACATTGAAAACCCGCACCAACTTACATCTTGTGCCTGCTCGGATCATCTGTGGATCAACTCATGCGCTCCGGATCCCGGAGAGCCGGATAAAGCTCGAAGAAATACCCCAGTTTCGAGGACTTTCACATTAGCGTCGTGCAACCTCCCCGAAGATCTTTGAAAACCGGCACCTCTGCCCTGTATGCAGCAACGAATGCTGCCGGGCTCTAAACGAAGAGAGGAGGTGAATTAGAAATGAATAACGTCCTCTTTGCTATCGTCAACGTGATCGTGGCGATGGCGAACGGTTCCACGATCCCCTTCTCATTAGAAGGCGCAGGGCCACTAACCGCCCCCGACTTGTAGAGAAGATCGGCCGACCGCATGTGGATGACAGTTTGAGCTCTGCCTGACGGGGTCCCAAATAGTTGGTCGAGGCCGCCGCGAGCATCCTCGTCATCGGCGACTAACGCCACGAATAGGCCGTAGACCACCGCCATCTACCGCTAAACTCCACAGCCGACGCTCTCTTTCGAAACTGGAGGGTGTCTCTTTTCCTGGAATTGAGACACGGTTGCGGTGAGTTACCGATCTGGATCGCAAATAGCTTCCCGGCTCCGGGGAATGGTCAACCGTGGGCGCGTTTTCGTGGCCACACTTAACCACACTTCACCTTGAAACCGGGTGATTCAGCGTTATCTCGGGGTTCAAATCCCTCCGCCACCGCCAAAGCTCCCCACCTGTTCACTCAGGTGGGGAGCTTTTTGTGGGGTCCCGAATGCTGCCGACTGCCGGGGACGGACACGCTCCGGCCGTAGTATCGGGCGACCGGCCAGGTCGAAGCCCGTGTCCCTAAAGCCGGGGCGGATCCGTCGCTCCGAAACGTAATCCTTAGTCAAGGAACAAATATTCGGATTGGGCAGAAATCCGTCGTTGGGACGAGAGCGGCTCCCGACCTCGGGGGAGATCAGGAGCCACTCTCCATCTAATAGGGGAGGCCCGCCCCAGTCGCGGTGTAAAACCCGTTCAACGACAAAGCCGTTCGTTACTTCGAAGGTCGGGCTGTTGTCGTTCCTCTGGGGACCTGTTTCTGCCGGGCGGCCCAACCCCTCTGCCGTGACGGATTGAAAGCTCGTGAGACTGAAAAGCTGTGCCGGACAAGCACTACTGACCGTTGGCGAGTTCCCTCAGTTTTGCGCGAGACACTTTGCCGGCGGCCGACCGCGGAAAGTCCTCCACGAAGATGTATTCGCGCGGTCGTTTGAATCCGGCGATCTGCTCACGTACGTGCAGGTCCAGCGCCGCACGAAGGCCGTCGTCGCCGTTGAATCCGGATGCAAGCTGAACGACCGCCACCACTTTCTGGCCCCACTCAGGGTCGGCCACACCGATAACTCCGACATCGTCGACGCCGGGATGTTCGAGCAGTGCGCCCTCGACCTCCGCTGGGTACACGTTCACGCCGCCGGTGAGAATCAGATCCGCACGCCGGTCCAGTACGTACAGGTAGCCGTCGTCGTCGAAGCGTCCGACGTCTCCTGACGTGGCGAAGTCGCCCCAGCGTGCCGCAGCGGTCTTCTCGGGGTCACCCAGGTATTCGAACGGGTGAGACTTGAAGTAGATAGTGCCCTCTTCGCCCGGAGCAGCTTGTTCTCCGTCCAGCCCCCGGAGTACTACGGCACCCGGTGCCGGTCGCCCAACAGTGCCCGGATGTTCGAGCCACTCTTGCGTGGAGCACGTGGCCGCGTGGCCCTCCGTGGAGCCGAGGTACTCCCACAGCACCGGGCCGAACCAATCGATCATCGCGCGCTTGGTCGCCGTGGGGCACGGGGCACCGGCGTGAAGCAGGGACTGGATGCTCGAAACATCGGCACCGACTCGAACGCCGGCCGGCAAATCGAGGAGTCGTTGAAAGTGCGTCGGAACCATGTGGGAGGTAGTGATTGCGTTGTCGCTGATCGACCGAAGAACATCTTCGGCGTTGAAGCCCGGCAAGATGTACAGCGTGTGGCCGGCATGCAGAATCATCAGTGAATTGCCGCCGGGCGCAGCGTGATACACGGGCGAGCAAACCAAATGACGTCCAGGTGTTCCCGGCGGTATCCCCACCGTCGCCAAATGCTGAGCACCCGCTTCGAGAGAACTCTCGGGCGTTGCATCGGGTAGCGGTCGGCGTACGCCCTTCGGCCGTCCCGTGGTTCCGGACGTGTACATCATCAGCGAGCCGAGGGTCCGTGTGGCAGGAGTCTCGTCCGAGACATCGGTGAAGGATTCGTAGCTGGACCAGTCGGCCGGCGCGCTACCGATAACCACTCGGTGCGGCACTGCGTCTTCGACACGGCCGACGACCTTGTCGGCGAGTTCTGCGTGCGTGATGAGTACTGACGCACTGGAATCACGCACGATGTATTCAACTTCGGGCGCAGCCAGATGAGTATTGATCGGAACGAAATACAAACCACTCTGCGTGCATGCCAGGGCAATTTCGTAGTACTCGGCACCGTTCGACAGCAGACCCGCGACGACGTCGCCCCTGTGCAGACCCGCAGCGGTGAACTTGTTGCTGAGCTGGTTGACCTTACTGATGAGCTCGCCGAAAGTTTTTGTCTTGCCGTCGATTACGATTGCGGGCCGAGTGGGGTCAGTTTGGCCAAGCAGCCAGGCTCCGCCCTCTGAAGGATCAGACGGTTGTTGGTGATCCTCGCGCTCGCTGTTGACCACGGTAGACATGAGTGTCCTCTTTCTGGAGGGATTTCGGTGACTATTGCGAAGTGTTCTTAGTTTTCGGGGGTGTGTCGTCGGGATCGCAAACGCGTACTGATCACCGTCACCACTGGAAACCCGATGGCAACCAACGTCCAACTCTCCGGACGTTGGTTGCCAAGGGCAGACCGCACCTTTTGCGTCGACGCGGCGTGGCCGTCAGCCGCATCTTTGTCGAGCGGTAATCCGGGTGACGATCAGAATGAAAGGCCTGTCGTTACTGGCGCGAGGGACCTGCGATCACCTGTAGTTCGGTGAAGCTGTGCAGACCCCAAGGGCCGTTTTCCACTCCGACGCCGCTGTGCTTGTGACCACCGAAGGGGAGGTGGGGGAGTACACCTGCACCGTGCGCGTTGATCGAGACCTGCCCGGCGTCGAATTGCGGTGCGAGCCGGGCGGCGTGGTCGGCATCCCCCGACCACACAGATGCGGTGAGACCGTACTCACTTCGGTTGGCGCGGACGATGGCGTCGGCTTCGTCGCGGAACGAGATGATGGGAAGCACCGGGCCGAATTGCTCTTCGTCGACGATGCGCATTCCGTCGTTGACCTGGTCGAGGATGGTCGGCTGATGAAAGTAGCCGTCCCGGTCAATTGGTTTGCCGCCGGCGGTGGCCCGCGCGCCGTTGCCCACCGCGTCCGCAATCAATTCCTTGACCCGTTCGAACTGCGGCTTGTTGTTGATAGGCCCGAGTTCTGTTCCCTCGACGGTCCCCTCGTCGACCTTGACGGATCTGGCGATTGCACTGAGTGCCTCGACCAGCTGGGGTTGGATACTTTCGTGTGCGTACACGCGCTTGATCGCGAGGCAGATCTGTCCGTTGTTGGTGAATGCGCTTCGGAAGAGGCTGGGTGCGATCTTCTCCACGTCCACGTCGCCGAGGATGACCGCGGGATCGTTTCCGCCGAGTTCCAGAGTGATGCGCTTGAGGTCGTCGGCAGCCCCGAGTGCGACCTTTCGCCCGACCGCGGTTGACCCGGTAAAGCTGACTTTCCGCGGAACGGGGTGCGAAACCATCGTTGCGCCAAGAGGATCAGGCCCGGTGACCACGTTCAGCACACCGTCGGGGAAGGTGCCACGGAGAATTCGGGCGAGCGCAAGTGTTGCCAGCGGTGTGTAGGGCGACGGTTTGACGACGATCGTGTTGCCTGCCCGTAGTGCCGGCGCAATCTTCCACATCGCGAGCGTGATCGGAAAATTCCACGGGGTTATGGCACTGACGACGCCCAACGGTCGACGGGTGACCTCCTCGAACGCCTCTGCGTCGTTTCGGATGATTTCCCGCGGGATCTCGAGATCTGCAAAGTAGCGCAGCCACGTCGCCGCAATATGGAATTCCATCGTGGAGTCGGCGAGCGACTTGCCCTGTTCGAAGGTCAGGATCGGGGCGAGTTCGCTGATCCGGCTTTCGATGACGTCTGCTGCTTGGCGCAATGCGCTACGACGGAATTCCTCGTCGATCCGCCAGGATGTGTACGCATTCTGAGCTGCGGCGAACACCTCGTCGAGCTGATCCGGTGTGACGGACGGAGCCTGTGCGAATACCTCGCCTGTCGCGGGGTTGATCACACCGAAGGTGCCAGTGGTGAGGAGATCGCGTCCATTCGAGGTTGCTGCCGCCGATAACGCTAGCGAATCCGTTGAGGTCATTCTCGATCCCATTTCGTGGTCAGTGTTGTGCCGGCGTCAGCACCGGCTTGATGGTCTTACCGGAGAGCGAATCCTCCACGGCCTGGTTGATCTGTTCGAGCGGGTAGGTCCGGACGAGCTTGTCGAAGGGGAACCACCCGCGCTGCCACAGATCTACGAGCTGGGGAAGGAAGAGCTGGGGGATCGAACTCCCTTCCAGGGCATAGGTCACGGTCCTGCCGGTCAACAACATCGGTTCGATTTCGATTTTCGCCTGGCTTCCGCCTACCAACACCGCTTTACCCGGCATGTCGAGGACGCTGATAGCGGTCGTGATAACCGAGGACACACCGGTTGTCTCGAAGGAGAAGTCGAGTCCGCGTCCGCCGTTCTTGATCGCTTCGACGAGGTCAGGCGTGTCGCCGCGGACGGTTCGGGTTGCGCCGACCTCCGTCGCTGTTTCGAGCCTGGCGTCGACCAGGTCGACGACGACGATGTCACGGGCACCTGCAGCCTTGGCGGCCATCACAGCAGCAAGGCCGACGCCGCCCGCCCCGAATACTGCAATGCTCTGTCCGGCAGCCAGTTTCATCTCGTTGAGAACTGAACCGGCTCCGGTCTGCAAGCCGCAGCCGAGAGGACCGAGTAGCTCGAGTGGGAGCGATTTGTCCACCACGACCAGATTGCGCTCGGTTGCGATGGCGTGCGTGGCGAAGGAGGACTGCCCGAACCATCGGTTCGCCAGCGGGAGGCCGTTCTGATCGACCGCGCTCGTGCTGAGGTCCGTGCGACGCCCCGTAACATTGCGAGAAAAGAATTCGTCACAGTAGGAAGGGATTCCGGATCGGCAGTTGCGGCAGTGACCGCAGGCATCGAAACTGATCAGCACGTGGTCACCGACCTCGATGCCTCGGACCCCGCTACCAACCTCTTCGACGATGCCGGAGCCTTCGTGGCCGAGGATGATCGGCCCCATCTGCTCGACCAAATCGGGATCGAGTATGTGGAGGTCGGTGTGACACATCCCTGCGCCGATTACCTTCACGAGAAGTTCGTCCGGTGCAAGCGGCCCGAGCTCGATCTCCTCGAGTTCGAACTTGCCGTCGCCGTTACGCAGTACGGCGGCCGTTGCGGTAGTGGTCATGATTTCTTCTCCGTGGGGTTGAGGAGCTCGAGCGCATCTGCCCAGGTGCCTTTTTTGGCAATAATGCGGCGCAACTTCATGATCTTGCGTTGTTCGTTCAAGGTGGCGGCGCCGACCAGGCGATCACCCGAGCGGTACAGCGCCACGAATTTGTCAGCCTCCGGATCGCCGGAAGCGAAGACAACTTCGTCGGCGACTGCGGTGCCTACGAACTGGATTCGGCTCTTATACCAGTCGCTCCAGAAGTAAGGGACTGTCTCGTAAGGCTTGGCATCCTCGGGTGCGACGGCATTGACAGCTGCCTGGTTCGCCTGATCAGCAGCATTCGTCCAGTTCTCGAGTCGCACTGAGAGTCCGTCGAACGCGGGGTTGGGCCAGTGGACCACATCGCCTGCCGCATAGACGTCTTCGAGCGAGGTTTGAAGGAACTCGTTTGCGATCACCCCGCCGTCTACCGGATGTAGTTCGATGCCCGAATCTGCCAGCCACCCGGTTGCGGGAGCCGCTCCCACGCCGACGACGACGAGCTCAGCGGGCAGCGAAGTGCCGGTACTGAGCCGGACGGCCTCGACGTGGGTGGTGCCGATCAGCTCTTCGACCTGGACGTCGCACAAGAGTGGAATTCCGTTGCGTTCGTGCAGCTTTGCGAGTGTCTGGCCGACGGTCTCACCGACTGCGCGGACGAGTGGAATGGGCGCAGCCTCGACGATCGTCACGTCTGCGCCTCGGTCTCGGGCGGACGACGCGAGCTCGGACCCGATGAATCCGGCGCCGACTATCACGAGCTTTGTTCCGGGGCGCAGTCTTTCGCGGAGGGCGAGTGCGTCATCGATCGTGCGAAGCGCGATAACGCCGTCCAAATCCGGGGCGTGGGGCAACGAGCGTGGTGACGCACCTGTCGCAATGATCAACTTCTGGTAGGGAATCCAGTCGTTGTCTCCGACCCGCACGCGGTGTGCCTCGGAGTCCAGCCCGGTCGCCGGTGCCCCGAGGAGAAGCTTCACATCCAGGGAGGCGAGTTCCTCCGCGGTGGTGTGATAGTCGACCTCGGCGCCGTCTTTCAGGAACTGCTTGCTCAGGGGAGGCCGGTCGTAGGGAAGATGGAGTTCGTCGCCGACCAGAGTGATCGGTCCCTCGTACCCTGCCAGGCGGGCGGACTCCGCGGCCCGCAGGCCGGCCAGTGACGCTCCGACGACAACGAGTCCCGCGCCGTGATCGATATCTGTTGTGCTCACGGTTACGTCTCGTCGAGGGTCAGCGCTTTGGCCGGGCACGCACGAACTGCCTCCCGGACGAGAGCTTCGTCGCCGGCATCGACCAATTCCTTGTGAAGAATCAGCGATCCGTCGTCGGCTACCTCGAAGTAGTCTTCGGTTACGGATTCGCAGATCCCGATTCCGGTGCACCGTCCGCGATCGACAATGATTTTCATAGCGCCGTTCCTGTTCTTTACTGGGGTTGTTACACGCGTACCGGGAGGTGCTTGATCCCGTTGATGAATTCGCTGAAGAGGTACACCGGCTCGCCAACCTCCATGGTGGGAAGTTTGGTGAGAATCTGTGAGTACAGCGCTCGCAGTTGGGCTTTGGCGACCATGTGGCCAAGGCAGTAGTGGACCCCGCCACCGCCGAAGGCAACATGGTTGTTGTTGGGGCTGCGCTGCAGGTCGAATCGATGAGGATCGTCGAAGGTGTCCTCATCACGGTTGCCCGAGCAGTAGAACATGACGAGCTTGTCGCCCCTGTTGATCTGTCGTCCACCCAGTTCGACGTCCGCGGTGGCTGTGCGTGCAAATTCCTGGACGGGCGAGGCGTGGCGAATGAACTCCTCGATCGACTGTGCGATGCGGCCGTCGAAGTCTTCCGTCAGCCATCGCTTCTGGTCCGGATTCCTGGCCAGCGACATGGCGGTGTGGCTGGTGGTCTGTTTGGTGGTGTCATTGCCGGCGACACTGAGCAACAGCATCATGGAAGTGACCTCGAGCTCGGAGAGCGGTTTCCCGTCGAATTCGGTGTTGGCCAGGGCCGTAGCGATGTCGTCGGCCGGGTTCTTGCGACGGAATTTGACTAGATCGTTGCCCATCTGCGCCAAGGCCGCGACCTGCTGCATGGTGAACTCGACCGGTGACATCCCCTCCGGGCACACCTCGGGGTCGGCGGCACTGACAAGGTTGTCGCCGGCCTTCGCGAAGTCTTGGACCAGGCTCTCGGGGACACCGACGAGATCGGCGATCGTGAGCATCGGTAGCTTCGACGCGACTTCGGTGACAAAGTCGAATTCACCCGCGCCGACTACTCGATCGACGATTTGTTCGGCGCGTTCTTCGATCTTGTCGCGCAGGCGCTTGACGGCTTTCGGCGTGAACCCGGAGCTGATGATCTGGCGGAATCGAGTGTGATCAGGCGGATCCATCATCACGAAGCTCGGGCCCCCGGCCACTTCTGGGTCGTTCGGAGCGAACCCCACCCCCCGCCACTTGACCTGATCGGAGCTGAAAATTTCGTGGTTCTGACTGATGAACGCGATATCTGCACTCTTGACGACTGCCCAGAAGCCGGTCTCGCCGTGGTCGGGTTTGAAGTGTGGGCGGTCCATCGGCTTGTGCCAGCTCACCGAAGCATTCTTGCGCAGCCATTCGAATGTCTTGTCCCGCTCGGCAAATGGCCGATTCCAGAACTCGACGCTGGTGATATCGATGTCCGGCGCCGTCAGCGGGTGCTCGGTGGATGGAATTGAAGTGGTCATCCAGGTGCCTTTCTGTGGCTCCAGCGGGGGGTGTTCAGTCGACGAAGTTCCTACTCGTCGGGGTGTAGCAGTCGGCTAGCCGAAGATCGCTTTACGGACGTCGGTTCGAGAGAACCAAACTGCCGGCGGCACCGAAGTAGAGCCCGACTCCTTGGACGAAGCTGATTTCGACGTCGGGAACCTGCTCGCACGCCTCCCCGCGTAGTTGTCGCACAGCCTCCTGGATGGCGAACATCCCGTACATGCCGCTGTGGGTGTACGACATTCCACCGCCGTTGGTGTTCATCGGAAGTCGACCGCCCTTGGACGTATGTCCTTCGGCGACAAAGTCTCCCGATTCGCCGAAGCCGACAAACCCGAGATCCTCGAGCATGTAGAGCGGCACGTGGGCGAAGGCGTCGTACGCCATCAGATGGTCGACGTCGGCATGAGTGATTCCCGCGGTAGCGAAGGCCTCGCTGCCCGCGCGACGGAATCCGCCGAATGATCCGGGGTCCTGCAACTGTGAAACCAAAGGAGCTTCGGCGGATTCACCGGATCCGAGAAGATAGAGATGCCGATCGGACCCCGGCATGTCGGCTGCTCGTTCTGCACTGGTCAAGATCAAGGCGCCGCCGCCGTCGGTGAGCACACAACACATGTCGCGGGTGAACGGGTACGCCACGCGCGGACCAGCCAGCACTTGGTCGACTGACGTCGGCTTGCGGCGGAAAGCCCGCGGATTGTCGAGCGCCCAGTTGCGCTGGGAAACGACCAGTTCGGCCAGGTGTTCGATGGTCATTCCACGCTCGTGCAGAAAGCCCAGCGCAGGAAGAGTAAAGGTCGAATACGGCATGGTTGCGCCGTAGACAGTCTCGAACTGACCGGTCATGGAGTTCAAAGCCAGCGGCCATGGTGGCACGCCAATGCGGGATCTGCCGGACTCTCCGTGTGTCACGAGAATAACGTCAGCGGCACCAGAAGCAATGGCGGCTGCGGCGTGGCGTACGTGAAGCATGAAACTGCAGCCGCCGACGCCTGTTCCATCCAGCCAGCGAGGGGTTATACCGAGATGGTGAGTGACCTCGAAGGGTCCTAGTCCGGTGGTCGCGACGCCGTCGATGTCCGCGGGTGTGAGGCCGGCGTCGGCCATTGCGTTGCGGGCGGCGTTGGCATGTAGATCGAGGACAGACATGTCCGGCAGTACGCCGATTTCGGTGGTCTCCGACGCGCCGACGATCGCAATGTTTCCGTTGTGCATTGATGTCATCGGACCGACTCCTGCAACGGCGTGAACATAGGGAGCTTCAGGTCTCCACGTTCGACGAACGTGACCTCGAGCTTTAGGTCGAGCGGAAGGTTTTCAGGCTCGGGATCCACCCCGATCACGTTGCTCATCAGACGGGGTCCCTCCTCGAGTTCGACCAGGGCGACGACGATGGGAGTCGCCGGGTCGAATGGTGGAGTCGGTCGATAGTTGATCACGTAGGACACCAGTCGGCCTCGGCCACTGACTGGGGTCCACGCCACGTCGTCGGAGTTGCAAAACGGGCAGAAGGGGCGCGGATAGAAGTAGTGCTGTTCGCACGACTTACATTGTTGAATGGTGAATTCCTCCCGCTGTGCACCTTCCCAATAGGGAGCGGTGGCTGGGGTCGGAACCGGTACAGGCCCTGTCAAGGGACAGTCCTTTCGTCGCGTGGCTCTACGATGGGTCATCAAGACATTCAACGGAATACGTTCCGCACTGTCTTCTAAGTAGAACGCGTTCCGCTGCACTCGTTTCGGCGAAATACCATCTGTTACGTTTCTTTGGGCTGGGCGAACTTTGTGTCGCTTCGATAAACGGAACGCGTTCTGTCACGATCAGAGTGATCCAGTTCATGCCGGATGTCAAGGTTTGGCTGGGAAGTTCGAGAAATCAGATTGGCGACTTTGGGTGCGGGCTTGCCAACCACATACGTAACGTGTTCTCTTTAAGTGTAGTAACTTGTCGGACAACGCTTTCGGAGTTCAAGCTGATTGAACTGACAGATACCGTCCGGTAACCCCGCTTCGCTCCCGTAAACATCTAGTTGGATGGAATTGAGGTCCTTCATGCCGATCGACAGCTCACTCGTCGGACTTGCCGGCAAGTCTGTCTGGAAGACGTGGTCGTCGAAAGACGCTCTGCTGTACGCCCTGGGCGTCGGCGCCGGTCAGGCGGACCCGCTCGACGAGTTGGAGTTCACCACGGAAAACAGCGACGGCATTGCGCAGAAGGTTCTCCCGACGTTCGCCAATGTCGCATTCTCTACCGCCGGAGACGGGCCCTCGCTACCCGACGACGTCGACTACAGCAAGCTCTTGCATGCGTCGCAATCGTTCAGCCTGACGGGCCCGCTCCCGACTGACGGTCGCGTTGAAACCGCCACCAAGATCACCGGCGTGTACGACAAGGGATCCGGTGCCTTGCTCACGATGGAAACCGTCGCCCGCGACTCTGTCGGACAGCTGGTGGGAACCATCGAGTCGGCGTCGTTCTTCCGGGGTTATGGAGGGTTCGGCGGTGAGCGTGGGCCGTCAACCTCATGGGAACTCCCGGGGTACAAGCCGGATCACGTTGTCACATATACGACTCGGCCGGATCAAGCGCTGCTCTACCGACTGAGTGGGGACCGGAATCCCTTGCATTCGGATCCCACGTTCAGCGCCCGCGGTGGATTTTCCACGCCGATCCTGCACGGAATGTGCACCTACGGCTACGTCGGCCGGGCTCTTCTGCATGCTGTGGCCGATTCGGATCCCACACGCTTCACTGCGATGTCGGGGCGGTTCACCAAGCCTCTGTTGCCCGGACAGACAATCACTACCTCGATCTGGGTTGACGGCACCGGTGTGAGGTTCCGGACGGTGGACGACATCGGTGACGTGGTCATCGACCACGGCACCGCCACAATCCGCTGACGGCACCGCCGTAATCCACAGACACCCCATCCCCGTTACAGACTCGTCGCGATGTTTGTCGCGGCATTAACAAAGGAAAGATTCATGGGTTCACTCGAAGGTCGCGTAGCGATCGTGACCGGCGGCGGCCGAGGTATCGGCGCGTCGATCAGCAGATTATTCGCCGCCGAAGGCGCCAAGCTTGTCATCAACGACCTCGGCTCGACCACGGATGGCCAGGGCGGAGACCAAGGGCCGGCGCGTGACATCGCTGCCGAAATCGTTGCCGGCGGTGGTGAAGCCGTTTCGGACGGCGGCGACATCGCCGATGTTGCGACCGGTCAACGCCTGGTCGATCTCGCTCTGGAGCACTACGGCAAGCTGGACATCGTCGTCAACGTCGCAGGAATTCTGCGTGACAAGATGATCTTCAACCTCCCGGAAGAAGACTGGGATGCAGTCATTCGAGTTCATCTGCGTGGCCACTTCAGCACGATCAAGCCGGCGGCAGCCTATTGGCGAGCGCAGCGAAACCCGGAGGGCCAGTACCGCATCATCAACTTCACCTCCGATTCCGCGTTGCAGGGGTCGCCGGGTCAGCCGAACTATGCCGCAGCCAAGATGGGCATTGTCGGCTTGACCGCGTCCACGGCTAACGCTCTAGGGCGATACGGCGTTACGGTCAACGCTATCGCTCCGGGAGCGGTTACCCGTCTGACGCAAACCGTCCCCGAGGAGAAGAGTATGGGCGGTGGCTTCGAAGACACCGCCTCGCCGGACAACATCGCGCCCATCGTCGCGTACCTTGCCGGAACGAGTTCCGATTGGCTGTCTGGCCGCACGATCGGTGCCATGGGCTACGACGTGAAACTGTGGAACAGCCCTGAGGTCGTCTCCACGGTCACGTCCGACGGGCCGTGGAGCCTCGAAGACCTGGCAGCAAAGGTAGAGCAGGACTTCCGTCCGTTGGCTGACGGTCTGCACCCGTCCATCTTCATGGCCCAGGTCCCTTCCTGACCGGTGAATGCCGGATGAAAGGGAAGCCACTGCCCTAAGGGCGTGCGCTGGCGTCGGGATGGGACTATATCGTGGTAAGGGACGTGACAGTGTCAGCTTCTGGTACATGATTGGGGAATGACTGGATGGCCGCTGCAGTAAAGGTGAATGGCCGCACAGCTGAGGCCAAGGCCTTCCGTGTCGAGCGAGTCGTGAAAGCGACCCGTGAGCTGGCAACCGCTGGTGGCTACGAAGCCGTGCAGATGCGGGAGGTTGCTCGCCTTGCTCAGACTGCCCTTTCAACCCTGTACAAGTACTACACGTCCAAAGACGACCTCATCATTGCAGCTGTCACATCGGAATTGGGCTCTCTAGCAGCGGACGTGCTTCGCCGTCCGCCGCGACAGAAGACAGCGACGGGGCGGGCGGGCGAAGTGTTCGTCCGCGCGTTCCAAGGGATGGTCCGGGATCCAGGGTTCGCCCACGCTGCAATGGCCGTCCACAATACGTTGCGTGAATACGACCCCGACCGCGCCGAGCGCCCCGCAGAAAACGATGAGTCAGCACCCTGGTTCACCCTTTTCGGCAACATTGCGGCCACTCAGGCGTGGGGTCCCGATCATCATTGCACCCCAATGCAATCGCGCACGATGGGCATGCTCGAGACCTTGTGGGGCGCCAGTGTTGTCGGGTGGCTGAATGGGCACACATCAGTCGACGAGGCTAAACGGCGCCTCCGCCTGGCCGCGAAACTCTTGCTTTCGGCGGACACTGCTGACCTGAACGGTCAATCGGTAAGCGATAACTGAGAAAACCCTCCAGGCGGCGTGAGCTGATTGCACGTTCTCTGAACAAGTCGCCATGACAGGACTTCGGCCCCGACTTCTTTCGAAGTCGGGGCCGAAGGCTTGGGTTACCTATGTGTACCGAGTTTCAAATCGGCTCTGCGAGTAGGCTTTCAGGACTGGCCGCTGAAATATGCTCGGACTTGACGACGCTCACGAGCGTCGTGCAATCCACTCGGCAGTGGCCGCGTCGATGTCTTGCTTCAACTTCTCGAAGAACGACGGTGACGGCGTGGGGATCAAATCAGCTGCGGCAGTCAGTGATTGACTGAGGGCGATTCGACGCTCACGCAACTCGTCGTCGCTCAGGAGGCTGAGGTCCGGCATCGCGAGCCCCCTCGTCCGGTGTGATTCGTGTTTCGGCAGACCGTGCGCATCGGGATCGATGCATGATTCGATGCGCACGGCCAGTGCACTCCAGGCTGGGGGCCGGAATGCAAAATCTACTTTACCAAAGGATTACCAATGGTTGCGGATTGCATCCTCGCCTTCGGTTGCTGCGGAGCGCTTTCACAGCGTTCTCCCAGGCGCTAAGTCCTGACAACCGTTGAAGCTGCAACTATCGTCGAACCCATGAAAAAGATCTGGTGGATCGGCGGAGCAGTAGTTGTGGTCGTACTTGCCCTGCTCGTAGGGCCATGGGCGTACGGGAAGTTCATCGCCGAGGACGATGCACCGGCGGCCGTGGTGTCTACTCAGGGCGCAGAGGCGGCGTCCGGATCGATCGACGGACAGTGGACCGTCGTCGCCGGTCAGGGAGACAATCAGACGGCAGCCGGATACACCGTGCACGAGATTCTCAACGGATCGAGTGTGACCGTCGTCGGAACCACCGGCGAGGTGAGCGGAAACGCCACCGTCGAGGGTGAAAAGCTCACTTCTGGCGAAGTAACGGTGCAGGTGGCAAGCATCAAGACCGACTCGGATCGGCGCGACGGCCAGTTTACGGGCAATGTGATGGATACCAGCACGTATCCGACGGCGACGTTCACGATCGACTCGCCGGTGGACTTGTCTGCTGTACCGACGGACGGAACAACGGCGACGGTCACGGTGTCAGGAACGCTGACGCTCAAGGGTCAGTCCAAGCCGGTATCGGTCGACATGACTGTTCTGCATTCGGGTGATTCGCTGATTGCTTCGGGCTCGATTCCGGTCACCTGGAACGATTTCGGCGTCGAACCTCCGTCGCTCGGCTTTGTCACCGTCGACGGCAGCGGTTCGGTGGACTTCCTGGTCTCGCTAGCCGCGAACTGAATTACGTCCACCCGATTCGCACTGCTTCGGGGCAGGCAGGGAAGATTAAGGACATGACCTTCCTTTCTCGTTGTCCGTTCCGAAGGCAGTGTGCGATTTCTGCCCGGACGGAATGAACGGGTGATGCCCCAGTGGAGACCGTTCCGAACGGGTGAAGATCCCGACCCACGGTTCACTCTCGCCAATGAGCGGACGTATCTGGCCTGGATCCGCACCGCGACGGCCTTCGTCGCGTCGGGCGTCGGGCTCGAGGCTTTCGGCGGCGACATTCTCAACCCAACGGTTCGCGCCGGCCTGGCCGCGTTGCTGCTCGTCGGCGGCGCTCTGATCGCCATCACTTCTTTTGTCCACTGGATCAGCGCCGAGCGAGCGCTGCGTGCTGAGCGTTCGTTGCCGGTGCCGCTGATGGCGCCGGTGGTCGGTATCGTGCTGGTGATCTGCGCGACCGTCCTGGTGGTCGAGGTTGTGAACTGAATTGACCGCGCTCGAACCTTCGGAAGGTGTCACGCCGGATAGGGGTCTACAGTCCGAGCGCACATCGCTCTCGTTCGTACGGACGAGTCTGTCGATCCTCGGCCTGTCTGCTGCCTGCCTGCGATGGTTGCCGCCGTTCGGTCCGGTGGCACTGATCGGCCCGTCCCTCGCGGCGATCCTTGTCGTCGCGGTGACGGTCTACGAACGTCGGTCGCGGCCCAGACGATTGGCCCAGTTCTCAGCTGAAAAGGCAATGCCTGCTTTGGGCATGGGAGCAGTTCTCGCACTGAGTCTGTTACTGCTCAGTGCGACGGGGCTGTGGATTCTGTTGAAGTGACCTCAGCTTTCGGTGCCCAGCCAGGTGGGCCGAACACGTAGCCGGCTCGCTGCCGCCACGAGGTCGACGCCTTCCAATCGCGAGCGATGGCAGCGTATTCGCGCGTTTGAAGCTTCCAGATGTTGTACGTACCCACCGGTGTCGTGAGTCCGTAGGTGGGCCGGTGGGTTTCGGCTGCGAAGGTTCCGAACATCCGGTCCCAGATGATGAGGATTCCAGCGTAGTTGCGGTCGAGGTACTCCGCGTCGGAGCCGTGGTGGACGCGATGGTGTGACGGCGTGTTGAAGATGAATTCGATGGGCCGCCAGAGTTTTCCGACACGTTCGGTGTGGACGAAGAACTGGTAGACGAGGCTGACGGAGAAGCCGACGAACACCATCCACGGCGGGATCCCGAGGAACGGCAACGGCAACCACATGATGATCTCACCGCTGTTGTTCCACTTCTGCCGCAGTGCGGTGCTGAAATTGAAGTACTCGCTCGAGTGGTGAGCCTGGTGTGTGGCCCAGATGACTCGAACTCGGTGCGCGATGCGGTGATACGCGTAGTAGAGGACGTCGATTCCGAGCAGCAGGATCACCCAGGTGTACCAGGCTGTCGGCGACAGATGCCACGGCGCGAGGTACACCCAGATTGCCGAATAACCGATCAGTGCCAGCACTTTCCAGAACGTGCTCGTAGCGATCGACACCAGTCCGAGGAGGATGCTGGTCCGAGCGTCGATGCGCCGGTATCCACCCTGCGCCGGCCGTGCGCGTCCGTCTGCGTCGTTCGGATGATCTTCAAGAGCTCGGGCGGCGAACCACTCGATGCCGAGGAAGATGACAAACGCGGGGATCGCGAGTGCGACGGGGTCATGGAGTGGTTCGAGCAGTGACCGCCATGACTCGAGAAGGGTTTCCCACACGCGATTAGTCCTATTCTCTCACTATGATCGTTACATCATGCACTAATATGTAACGTCGCGGAATCATTTGTGACAAGAAACCTGCGGCTTTGTTGCGACTTTTCATAGAACAATGGTAGGAATTGCCGGTGCATATCACCGCGAAGGTGGACTACGCCGTGCGGACTCTGGTCGAGCTTGCGGCAGTCGGTCCGGACCCGGCCAAGGCCGAGTTTCTCGCCAAATCCCAGGTCATACCCCACAAGTTCCTGGAAGCGGTGCTCTCTGACTTGCGGCGCGGTGGCCTCGTCAACAGTCGCCGGGGTCCGGACGGCGGGTACTGGCTCGCTCGGTCCGCGGACGAGATCACGATCGCCGACGTCATCCGCGCCGTCGAAGGACCGCTGGCGTCGATTCGGGGACAGCGACCGGAAGACGTCGACTACGGAGGACCGGCAACACCGCTCAAAGAAGTGTGGATTGCAGTGCGCGTCAACCTTCGCGCCGTGCTCGAGAACGTCACGCTCACCGATGTCGCAGGTGGTGAATTGCCCGAGTTCGTTCACGAACTGACGGCAGATCCCGAGGCGTGGAGCCGGCGCTGATGCAGCGCGAGTTCACACTGTCCGTCGGGGACGCGGAACAGTCATAGGCGCAGTGTTCGCGGCGTTGCCGCCCGCGGATTTTGCGTCGTACATCAGATGATCGGCCGCAATGGTCGCGCGGGAGAACTCGTTGTAGTCGAACTCCTCCTGGTGCGGGATGAAAGGTAGTGTCACTGCTCCGACGCTGACCGTCGACAGAGGACTGTCGGACGCGCTGGCCACTGCCTTGGGCAGGGTTGCGATTCGCTTGCGCAGTCCGTACGGGGTGCCGATCATCACGACGGTGAACTCCTCACCGCCGGTGCGCGCGGCGTAACCGAAACCGTTCACATGCTCTTGCAGACGCGTTCCGGTTCGGATGATGACGGCATCACCGACTTCATGGCCGTAGGTGTCGTTCACCGCTTTGAACTTGTCGATGTCGACGACGGCAACAGCGATGTCGGCACGATTCGACGACGCGACCGACCAGATGCGCTCCGACATGTCCCACAACCCTCGTCGGTTCAACAGACCGGTGAGCGCATCCATCTTGGATCCTGTTGCGCGAGCGAGCAATTGCCGCCACGTGAACTGAATCGTGGCTGGAATGAAGATTACCGCACACAGCACGACGTCAGTTCGGGCGATCACGCTGGTTACCGAGTAATCACTGTTCGTCAGGCCCAGCACGGTCAGCGCGATGACAAACGTCGTGGCAAAAGCGAGGTGGAATGCCAGCCAGCGGCGGTCGAGAAAATAGGTGAAGTAGGCACCGGTGGCGACGAAGAGGACCGCCCCGAACAGGGCGGCGTTGTGGCTGGTGAATGTGATGAGAATCGATGCCGTGGCGAGGTCTGCCCACAGTCCGTAGAGCTTGAGCGTGCGCGCACCTTTGATGCGGCCGACAAACCAGAGAGTCGTGGGGATCAGGTTCACCGTCGCAATGCCGACGAGCCAAGCGCGCGCAAATGGTCCGTCGGGGCCTTCGGTACTGAGGAGAAACAGGTAAGCCACAAGCGAGAAATTGAGCGAGCAGAACCCGATGGTCAGGTAGACGAGACGCAAGACCGAACCTCGTCCGGCCTTCGATCCCCACAGCATGACCGTGGATGAAACCGGCCAGGTGTGCAGGAGCGGGTCCATCAGATTCCTTTGCTGAACTACTTGTGGTTAATCAATAGCAAAGTATGTCAGCCCATGTTGATTTACGCGTCAACTTGGCCGGGGATATCACCGGAGGTGATGCGCGCGGCCCCTTTCTGTTGCCCTTGTTCAGGCATTTCACGTGCACGGGTGTGAGCCACGCCTCGAGTTTCCCGGCTGTGTGTTGGATCGCACAAGTTTGCAGACCTCTGCAAACTTGCAGAGGTCTGCAAGTTCGGTACGGTGGTGGAGTGATGACCGAGCCAAGCCTTCGCGACCGCAAGAAGGCAGCAACCCGTAACGCACTCAGTGATGCGGCGGCACGACTGGCTCGCGCTCTCGGGATCGAATGCGTCACCGCTGACGCGATCGCATCCGAGGCGGGAGTGTCGACGAGGACCTTCCACAATTACTTCTCCAGCAAGGAGGAGGCAGTCCTCGCCAGCTTCGAGGAGTCGATCGCCTCGTGGATCGAGGCGCTTGCGGCCCGACCCGCGGACGAACCCATTCTCGACGTGCTCGAGAACCTTGTGGTCGAAATCGTGAGCGATTCAGGCCCGGGTGTGGAAGAAAAAGTAAACATCTGGATGTTGTCGGACTCGAGTCCTGCTCTCTATCGGGATGCGGCAGACATGCACCAGCGGATCAACCGTGCAGTCACTCGGGCATTGGCCGAACGCACCGGCACGGACGCCGAACGGGACCTGTATCCGACCCTCCTTCTCGGGGTTGTGGCCGGGGCCTGCAAATCGGTGATCGACATCTGGACCGGAGGAAAGTCGGAGGCTTCCGGTCCAGAAGAACTGGTCCATGACGCTTTTCGTCAAATTCGAGCGGGAATGCCGGCACCGGCACCGCGTCTCTGAGACCTACACGTAATACCTGTCCACGTACACGCACCGAAACAGCAAGGAGCCCGTCGTGGCCACCTATCTCTATCGGATCGGCAAGTTCGCCTACCGGCGAAAAGGTGCGGTCCTCAGTGTTTGGCTGATAATCCTGGTCCTGATGGGCGTCGGGGCAGCCACCCTGTCCGGCCCCACCAAGGATTCGTTCTCCATCCCGGGGACCCCGGCGCAGCAAGCGCAGGACTTGATGGCTGAGCGATTCCCCGATGCTCCCAATCCGATGGATTCGCTGAGCGCCCGATACGTCGTCCAGGCTCCGGCAGGCACAACGCTGGCTGATCCGGCGAACGTCAAGGCAATGGACGACATGCTCGCGAGTATCCGCGGCATCGACAAGGTCGCCGATTCTGCCAAGGTGGACCCGGCAACTGCCACTCCGGAACAGGCCGCGAAGGCGCTGGTCAATCCGGTTACCGGCAACGACTCCATGGTTGCGATGTTCAAGGAAAAGGCAGCTGCGGCTGGAACTTCCGAGGCACAGGCCGTGGACGACGCGCGTGCGTTGTCGCCGCTCAGTGCCGACGGCACAGTCGGATACGTCGAGGTTCCGTTTGCCGGTGACTTCGCCGATCTCGACCAGGCGTTGCGCGATTCGATCAACTCCGCAGCCGATGTCGGGCGAGCTGAGGGACTCAACGTCCAGGTCAGTGGTTCGGCCGCTCAGGAAGCAGAGATGCCCGGTGGCGTCACCGAGCTGATCGGCATCGCCGTTGCCGCAGTCGTTCTGGCCATCACCTTCGGTTCGCTTGTGGCCGCAGGACTTCCGCTGCTCACCGCGATCATCGGTATCGCTATCGGCAGCCTCGGAATCACTGTCGCCACCGGATTCATGGATCTCAGCTCCATGACTCCGACGCTGGCGATCATGATCGGCCTGGCGGTGGCGATCGACTACTCGCTGTTCATCATGTCCAGGTTCAGGCATGAGCTCACGCTCACCGACAACCGTGCCGAAGCAGCGGGCCGCGCTGTCGGAACTGCCGGTTCCGCAGTGGTATTCGCCGGTTTGACGGTCATCATCGCGCTGGTCGCGTTGCGCGTCGTCGGCATCCCGTTCCTCTCGGACATGGGTGCGGCAGCAGCCTTCACCGTGCTGATCGCGGTCCTGATCGCTCTGACCTTGCTGCCCGCGATCCTGGGCATGTTCGGGCGCAAGGCTTTTGCCGGCAAGATTCCCTTCCTCAGCAAGCGTGCGGAGGAGTCTGAAGACGAAGATTCGGGCAAGCCGAAGTTGGCGCTGCGCTTCATCAACGCCGTCGTCCGCCGTCCGCTCGTTCCGCTGATCGGTGGTGTAGTCCTACTGGGCGCATTGGCCCTACCCGCAACGGGATTGAGTCTGGCATTGCCGTCGGAGGCCACCGGTGACCCGGCGACCAGTGCGCGTCAGGCATACGACCTGATCGACGAGGGCTTCGGTGACGGCCGAAACGGACCGCTGATCGCCGTCGTCGACGCCAAGGATGCCAGCGTCCCCGCCGGGGAGGCGTTCGCGGAGGTCGTCTCGACCATCTCGAGCTTCGATGACGTTCAGAACGC
This sequence comes from Rhodococcus sp. NPDC056506, assembly GCF_042794945.1. NCBI lineage: Bacteria > Bacillati > Actinomycetota > Actinomycetes > Mycobacteriales > Nocardiaceae > Rhodococcus > Rhodococcus sp. NPDC056506. The sequence continues at coordinate 330,890 of NZ_JBHTSW010000001.1, forward strand.
GCAGGTCGTCGGAGTCAACGACGCCGGCGACACCGCACAGGTGCTGATCACTCCGAAGAGTGGACCGACCGATCCGGCCACGATGGATCTGGTGGGCAGTCTCCGCGGAGCGGAAGCGGGACTCAACGATTCGATCGGCGTCAGCTACGGCATCACCGGTCAGACCGCACTCGAAGGCGACGTCTCGGACACGCTGAAGGATGCACTGGTGCCCTACCTTGCCGTAGTGGTCGGCCTCGCATTCATCTTGTTGCTCTTGGTGTTCCGTTCGATCCTGGTTCCACTGACTGCGACGCTCGGCTTCCTCCTCAGTGTGCTCGCGACATTCGGTGCGACGGTGGCGATCTTCCAGCACGGCTGGTTGGGCATCATCTCGAACCCGCAACCGCTCGTGAGTTTCATGCCGATCTTCCTGATCGGCGTGGTGTTCGGACTGGCGATGGACTATCAGGTGTTCCTCGTGACGCGTATGCGTGAGGAGTACGTCCACGGTGCAACCGCGAAGGAGGCCGTGACCATCGGCTTCAACCACGGTGCCCGTGTGGTCAGTGCGGCTGCGGTCATCATGATCTCCGTGTTCGGTGCCTTCATCGCAGAACCGAACTCGTTCATCAAGTCGATCGGCTTCGCGCTCGCCGCGGCAGTGTTCTTCGACGCCTTCATCGTGCGCATGGTGATCATCCCGTCCGTCATGGCACTGCTCGGTGACAAGGCGTGGTGGTTGCCGAAGTGGCTGGACAAGATTCTGCCGAACGTCGACATCGAGGGTGAGAAGCTCAGCAAGGCCCTCCGTGACGAGAAGGAAGCGGAACTGCAGTCCGCATCTGCTTGATCTCTGCTGTGCGCCTTTGTTAACCCCTCGCGGTTAATAAAGGCGCACAGCTGTTTTCCCGGTATCGAAATATCCAGCGGCACATGTCGGCCGGGATTGGTAACCTTCGCTCACTATGCTGATCAGGCTGCTGCGCACTTATCTGACGCCGTACCGGGGTGAACTCACGGGCGTTGTCGTCCTGCAGTTCATTTCGACTATGGCGGCCCTTTACCTTCCGAGTCTCAACGCCGACATCATCGACAACGGCGTGACCAAAGGCGACACTGGCTACATCCTCTCCACCGGGGGGATGATGCTCATGGTCACGTTGACGCAGATCCTGTGCTCGGTGGGTGCCGTCTTCTTCGGAGCGCGAGTCGCCATGGGCGTCGGGCGCGATCTCCGGGCTTCGGTGCTGCATCAGGTCGGGACGTTCTCGGCCAGGGAGGTCGGCCACTTCGGTGCGCCTTCGCTGATCACTCGCAACACCAATGACGTCCAGCAAGTGCAGATGATGGTCGTGATGAGTTGCACCATCCTCGTCATGGCGCCGATCATGTGCGTCGGCGGCATCATCATGGCTCTGCGTCAGGACCTGAATCTGTCCTGGATCCTCGGGATCAGCGTTCCGCTCCTCGTTGTCTCGATGGGTTTCCTGATCGCCCGGATGGTTCCCGGATTCCGGGTCATGCAGGGCCGCCTCGACGCCGTCAACCGCGTTCTTCGCGAACAGATCACCGGTATCCGCGTCGTCCGAGCGTTTGTACGGGAACCGTACGAGGTAGAGCGTTTCGGTGACGCCAACCGTGAGCTGACGGAGATTGCACTCGGCGTCGGCCGCCTCATGGCGCTGATGTTCCCGCTCGTGATGCTGATCAGCAACGTCACCAGCGTCGCGGTGATCTGGTTCGGTGGTCATCAGATCAACGAGGGCTCGATGCAGATCGGCTCGCTCACGGCGATGCTCAGCTACATCATGCAGATCCTGATGGCCGTCATGATGGCCACCTTCATGGCGGTGATGCTGCCGCGTGCATCGGTGTGCGCCGAACGTATCTCCGAGGTGCTCGACACGGATTCGTCGGTGATCCCGCCCGAGAATCCGGTCCGAGAACTGAAAGACCCGGGAGTCGTCGAACTTCGTGGCGCTCAGTTCCAGTTCCCCGGAGCCGAAGAACCCGTACTGCGTGACATCACCTTCCGCGCCGAGCCCGGTAAGACGACAGCGATCATCGGCGGTACGGGATCGGGAAAGACGACTCTGCTCAACCTGATTCCGCGATTGATCGACTCCACCTCCGGATCGGTATCGGTGGGCGGCGTCGACGTCCGCGACATCGACACCGAGTTGCTCTGCTCGGTGATCGGTCTGGTCCCGCAGAAGCCGTATCTGTTCTCCGGCACTGTCGCCACCAATCTCCGCTACGGAAACCCCGAAGCTACCGACGAATGGCTGTGGGAGTGCCTCGAGATCGCCCAAGCTGCCGACTTCGTCCGTGCCATGCCCGAAGGCCTGGACACACCGGTGGCACAAGGCGGTACGACGGTATCGGGCGGTCAGCGTCAGCGACTCGCCATCGCCAGAGCATTGGTGCGTAAGCCGCAGATCTATCTGTTCGACGATTCCTTCTCGGCACTCGACCTCACTACCGATGCGAGGCTGCGTGCGGCGCTCCGGCCGGTCACGCAAGACGCCTGCATCGTCGTTGTCGCGCAGCGTATTTCCACCATCGTGGAAGCCGATCAGATCATCGTGCTCGACGACGGCGCCATCGTGGGGATCGGCACGCACGACGAGCTCGTGGTCAGTTGTCCCACCTACGGCGAAATCGTCGCCTCTCAGCTAGCCGTACAGGACGCATCATGAGTAATCGACCGACTTCCTCGCCTCCCATCGGCCCGCCCGGGGGTGGCGATCCCACCAAGAAGGCCATGAACTTCGGCCCTTCGCTCAAACGTCTTCTCGGACGCTTGAGTCCGGACAAGCCGATCGTCGTCCTGATCTTCGCTTTGGTGACCGCAAGCGTCGTACTCTCATCGATCGCTCCGAAGATCCTGGGAAACGCGACCAACCTGATCTTCGACGGCATCGTCAGCAAGCAACTCCAGCCGGGGACTACAAAGGAACAGGCTATCGAGGGGTTGCGTGCCTCGGGGCAAGGTCAGCTCGCGGACATGGTGTCCGGCATGGCCGTTGTGCCCGGAACCGGAATCGATTTCGACGCCGTCGGCAAGGTCTTGATGATCGTGCTGCTGCTGTTCGTCTGTGCGTCGCTGTTCAGTTGGTTGCAGGCGTATCTGCTCAACATCGTGGTGCAGCGGACCGTTCGCCGGTTGCGTGAGGACGTCGAGCAGAAGATTCACCGACTTCCCCTGCGGTACTTCGATACCCATGCCCGCGGCGATGTTCTCTCGCGCGTGACCAACGACATCGACAACGTCGCGCAGAGCCTGCAGCAGACGCTCAGCCAGTTGGTCATGTCGGTGATGACCGTCCTGGGCATTCTGGTGATGATGCTGTGGATCTCACCGTTGCTCGCCCTGATCGCGGTGGCAACCGTTCCGCTGTCGATCATGGTGACGGCGTTCATCGCGAAGCGTTCACAGAAGCACTTCGTGGCTCAGTGGAAGAGCACAGGCGGAATCAACGCACAGGTCGAGGAAGCATTCAGCGGCCATGAGTTGGTGAAGGTGTTCGGCCGCCAGCAGGAGGTCGAGGAGCGCTTCCGCAAGCAGAACGAGGATCTGTACGAGTCCAGCTTCAAGGCGCAGTTCATCTCCGGTCTGGTCATGCCGGCCGTGATGTTCCTCGGCAACCTCAACTACGTAGCCATCGCCGTGGTGGGCGGCATGCGCGTCGCATCCGGAACGATGACGCTGGGCGACGTGCAGGCGTTCATCCAGTACTCGCGGCAGTTCACGCAGCCGCTCACGCAGATCGCGTCGATGACCAATCTGCTGCAGTCCGGTGTCGCTTCGGCCGAGCGGGTGTTTGCGCTGCTCGACCAAGAGGAGCAGTCGGAGGACCCGAAGGGCGCGAAGTCGCCGACGGTCGACAAGGGTCGCGTCAAGTTCGAGAACGTCACGTTCAGTTACAAGCCGGAACAGCCGTTGATCGAGGACTTGTCCCTGACTGCCGAGCCGGGTCAGATGGTGGCGATTGTCGGCCCTACCGGTGCAGGCAAGACCACCCTCGTCAACCTCATCCTGCGGTTCTACGAACTCAATTCGGGCCGAATCACTTTGGACGGCGTCGACATCGCCGATATGACGCGAGACGATCTGCGCTCACGCATCGGCATGGTTCTGCAGGACGCGTGGCTGTTCGGTGGAACCATCCGCGAGAACATCGCGTACGGCAAGCCCGGTGCCACCGACGAGGAAATTCGTCGCGCAGCCGAGATGAGCTACGTCGACAAGTTCGTGCACTCCCTGCCCGAGGGCTACGACACGGTCATCGACGAGGAGGGCAGCAACGTCAGTGCCGGCGAGAAGCAGCTCATCACCATCGCCCGCGCCTTCATCTCGCAGCCGTCCATCCTGATCCTCGACGAGGCGACAAGTTCGGTGGACACCCGCACCGAACTACTGGTCCAGAGCGCCACCGCGGTTCTGCGCAACGACCGCACCAGTTTTGTCATCGCACACCGTCTTTCGACAATTCGTGATGCAAACCTGATCGTGGTGATGGAGGACGGCCGGATCGTGGAGCAGGGGAGCCATGAAGCTCTGCTCGAATCCCGCGGCGCGTACTTCCGTCTGTACAACAGCCAATTCGTGGGCGCGGAGATCTAGTCGGGCAACTACGGTGGTGAGCATGCTGATTGCCGAGGATCTGCTGTTGCTTGCCACCGACGACGCGAGCGGAAAGTTGTTGCGTTCGTCGTCCTACGTCGACGTTGCGCTCGGGGGTGCGCTGTTGGTCGAACTCGTCCTTGCCGACCGCGTCCGCCTCGACGGCTCCGGATGGCGGGCGAGGGTAGCCATCATCGACAATCGGCCACTCGTGGATCCCACCCTCAATGCTGCATTGGCGAGGTTGGCCGAAAAGCCACCCGCCCGGCCGACTGCGGTGGTGAACCGTCTTGCGAAGGGTGCACGCAAGGCGCTCTATGCCGGCATGCAAGCCCGCGGAATTGTGACCGCCGTGGAACATCAAGTGTTCGGGATCTTTCCGAGCGTCAGATGGCCGGCAACCAACCCGCGGTACGAGGATCAACTGCGCGTCGTGCTGCGTGACATTCTGTTGGGTGTCCGCCAACCCACTCCCGGCGAAGGTGCATTGGTGTCGATCCTGGCAGGTGCGAACATGCTCAAGGTGATTGTTCCAGCGGATCAGTTCAAGGCGGCGAAAGCGCGAGCGAAGGTGCTGTCGCAGGGAAACTGGGCAAGCGAGGCCGTGCGGCAGTCGATTGCCGCGACGCAGGCAGCCACCACCGCTGCGCTCACCGCAACAATTGCGGCGTCGGCATCCTCAGGATCGTGACGGGGCGATACTGCACGACGTGGCGCTTTCTGCCGCTGTGACAGGATTGAGCTCGTGACTTCCGCAGTACCGACACCGCCCGTGCCCTCCGTCGACAAGCGCCCCGAGTCGATTTTCACGATAGGGACCAGGCTCGAGGACAGGCTCGGACGTACCGGCACCATCCACACACCGCACGGTGACATCGCGACGCCGTCGTTCGTGGCCGTCGGAACCAAGGCCACGGTCAAGGCCGTGCTGCCCGAGTCCATGAAGGAACTCGGTGCGCAGTCGTTGCTCGCCAATGCGTACCACCTCTACCTGCAGCCGGGACCCGACATCGTCGACGAGGCCGGCGGGCTGGGCAAGTTCATGAACTGGGACGGACCCACCTTCACCGACAGTGGTGGCTTCCAGGTGATGTCGCTGGGTGTCGGGTTCAAGAAGGTGCTCGCGATGGAGGCCGTCGGAGTGCAGTCCGACGACGTCATCGCCAAGGGCAAAGAGCGTCTCGCGACGGTCGACGACGAGGGCGTGACCTTCAAATCGCACCTCGACGGCAGCAAGCATCGCTTCACCCCCGAGGTGTCGATGCAGATCCAGCATCAACTCGGCGCCGACATCATGTTCGCGTTCGACGAGCTCACTACGCTGCTCAACACCCGCGGCTACCAGGAGCGATCGGTCGAGCGCACGCAGGCGTGGGCGATCCGCTGCATCAACGAGCATGAGAAGCTCACCGCCGAACGCGCCGACAAGCCCTACCAGGCACTCTTCGGCGTGATCCAAGGCGCGCAGTACGAGGATCTGCGTCGTCAGGCCTGCCGTGGCCTCGAGTCGATCGAAGGCGAGAACGGATACGGCTTCGACGGTTACGGCATCGGCGGTGCCTTGGAGAAGCAGAACCTCGGAACGATCGTGCGCTGGTGCAACGAGGAACTACCCGAGAAGAAGCCGCGTCACATGCTCGGGATCAGCGAACCGGACGACTTCTTCGTCGCAATCGAGAACGGTGCGGACACCTTCGACTGCGTCAACCCGTCGCGTGTTGCTCGCAATGCTGCGATTTACGTCCGTTCCGGCCGGTTCAACATCAACACCAGCCGGTTCCGCCGCGACTTCACACCTATCGACGACGAGTGCGACTGCTACACCTGCGCCAACTACACCCGCGCGTACATCCATCACCTCTTCAAGGCGAAGGAAATGCTCGCGTCGACGCTCTGCACCATCCACAACGAGCGATTCACCGTGAAGTTGGTCGACGACATCCGAGCCAGCATCGAAGGCGGGTACTTCCACGACTTCAAAGCGGACATGCTCGGAAAGTTTTACGCGGCGAAGACGCCTGCACCTCAGGCGTAGGTCGGTTCGCGCTTCTTCACGTAGGCGATGACGCGGTAGGTGATCGGCATGACCAGCACCTCGACAAGCGTCTTCCACAGGAAGCCGACCAACACGTAGTTGATGAAGTCTTCCCACGTGCTGATGCCGATGACACCGGCTGCGATGGAACAGAAGATGAGGGTATCGGCGAATTCGCCGACGACGGTCGAGCCGATCAGGCGCGCCCACAGGTGCCTCTCCTGCATGCGCTTTTTCATCATGACCAGCACCAGGGAGTTCAGGAGCTGGCCGACGAGGTAGGCGGCCAAGCCTGCGACCAGTAGCCGGGGAATGACGCCCACTACGGTTTCGAGGGCGGCCTGGTTTTCGTAGAACTCTGCCGACGGGAGCTGCACGGCAATCCAGAAGCACGCAGCGGCAAGAATCAGTGCGCCGAAGCCCAGGTAGATCGCGCGTCGGGTCGCTTTGAAGCCGTAGACCTCGCTGAGCACGTCACCGAGGACGTAGGCGAGCGGGAACAAGAAGAATCCACCATCGGTGATGATGGGCAGAATCTGCAAGGGACCGAGCGAGAAGTCGGAATCCGCAAAGAAGGCGACCCCCTTGGTCGCCGCCACGTTCGAGATCAGCAGCGTTGCGGTGAAGAGCGCGACGATCGTCGGGTAATAACCCCGGCTGACGTGCGCAAATTTGGTTTCGTGGGTCGATTCGTCTTGCTGATCCTGAGCTGTCACGTCCGTCATCCAAGCACCACAAGGCGCTCGGATGCGAGTTGGCGACCGTCCAGTTGCGCAGAACACACCGAAGGCCCTGCGGTTTCACGTGGAACCGCAGGGCATTCAATGATGCGAACGAACTGATCAGGCAGCTACGTGACCGCCGGTCAGCACGCGGTACGCGTAGGTGCTGGCGATCAACGCGACGGGTGCCGTCACCAGAAGACCGATTCCGCACAGCAGCGCACCGACGATGTTGATACCGATCAGAGCGAGCGCCAGCAAGATCAAAGTTCCAACGTTCGACGAGGTCAGCGCATAGCTCGACTTGATGCCCGAAATCGCATCCTGGTTCTTGTCCACGATGAAGGTCAGCGTGTAGTAGAGCAGGAACGCCGCGATGATGCCGGGAATAATGCAGAGAGCCAAACCGACGTAAGTGGCTACGGCTACGAGGAAACCGCCGAGAACAACTGCGCCGATGTTGGTGAATTGGAAGAAGGTGCCGAAGGCCGGCTTGATTCCATCCAATTCGCTCAATGCTCCGCGGAGGAATGCGGCTTGGATGATATAGCCGACGATAGCGGTGACCAATCCACCCACAATGGACAGTGCGCTGAACTCTGTGTTGGTGTAGTCGAAGCCGTTGAAAGCGCCCTGGATCAATCCGGCGATCAAGAACGCGATGATCGAGATTCCGATCCAAACCAATGCGTTGTCTTTGAACTTGTTCCAGCCGTAGGTAATTGCGGCGCCCACGGAAAGCTGCGGTCCACCGAATCCTGCGCCGTAGTCATTGGCGGGCGGCGGTGGGTAGTTGCCACCGGGAGGGGGATAGCTTCCACCCTGCGGAGGCGGCGGATATCCACCTGGCGGCGGGTAATTGCCACCTTGAGGAGGTGGGGGGTATCCACCGGGCGGCGGGTAGCTTCCGCCCTGCGGAGGCCCCGCCGGCGGGGGATAGCTCCCTGGAGGAGGCGTTCCCTGCTGGCCGTAGGGATCCTGGGGCGGGAATTGCTTTCCGTCCTCGGGATTCTGGTTGGGGTCGTGCCCACCGGTTGTCATATGCGCACCTAACCCTTGACTACCTGAGTTCCACCAGCGAGCTCGTCATGCTTGCCCTGCTTGGTGGGGCTGTTGTTGATCGTGACCGCGATGACGATGTAGGCGACCAACGCGAGGATTCCGCCGATGATCGGAATGATCGAGAGCAACGTGAAGGCGTTGCGAATCGCAGACTGCTGGACGGAGGGGCGAGGTGCGCCGCCCGGACCGTGTACTGAAAGGCCCAGAATCATCTTTCCCAGAGTCCGACCCTGCGTTACTTCCATTGCGATGAAGTAGGCGAAGGTCAGAATTCCCGAGAAGAGTCCGCTGACAAGAACATTTCCCAGATCACTAACCAGAACCGTCAAGATAATGGCGACGATTCCGACGATGATGGCGTCGATGACGCGAGCGCCGAATCGAATACCAAGTCCACCGGCTTCGGCACCAGAAGGCAGCCGGTTTCCTGCCCCGTACGCACCCTGGTCGTTGAACTGCGGCGGCGGGAAGTTGCCACCCTGCGGAGGCGGCGGGTATCCACCGGGCGGCGGGTAGTTACCACCTTGAGGCGGCGGAAAGTTCCCGCCCTGCGGAGGAGGCGGGTAGCTGCCGCCCTGCGGAGGACCGGCGGGAGGTGGGTAACTTCCGGGAGGAGGTGTTCCCTGCTGGCCATATGGATCCTGGGGTGGGAATTGCTTCCCGCCCTCTGGATTCTGGTTGGGGTCGTACCCACCGGTTGTCATGTGTTCCCCTCAGTCGTAAATATCGCGCTCGAGTGTGACAGTGGATATGACCCTACTGGGATCAAAGAGCTATGTGGATGACATCTGCTCACTTGGATTCGGAGGTCACCTGTGGTTTAGGCTGCGTTGTATGACGAGTTCCGGGGGCAACAACGACGATTCTTCGAGCGATTACCAGGCAAAACCTGGATACGGAGAATTTCCGAGCCTGCCTCCCGAGGGGTACGGCGTGTCCCCGTCCGAAACGCAGTCTTCACCTGAAGTTCCCGGATATACCACTCCCAACGAGCAGTACCCGGGTTATCCGCCGCCGTCGTACAACCCGCCCGGTGATAACCCCCAGCCGGGTGGAATTGGTGAACCCAACCCGTACCTGCCGCCGCAGAATTTCGGACCACAGAATCAATACCAGCAGAATCAATATCAGCAACCCGGACAATACGGACAAGATCAATACGGACAGGCTCAGTATGGCCAACCTCCGAACCCGTACGGTCAGCCGAATCAATTCGCGGGTGGGTACGCACCGCCGATGCAGCCGGTCGGCACCAACGGTCTTGCAATTGCATCGCTGGTTGTATCGCTGGTAGGTGGCTGCGCCTGGAGCATCGGCGGAATAGTTGGGATTATTCTGGGAATTGTCGCTCTGAATCAGATCAAGCAGACAGGTCAGGAAGGCCGCGGACTTGCTATCGCCGGTATTGCGATCGGAGCAGTTTTCCTTGCGTTCTTCTTGGTGATACTTGGGTTTGGGATCTTCGGTTCCTATCGATACTGACCATCGCAATCGCGCTCACACCGGAGTGACGGTGGACGACGCAGGAAGTGGCTTCCCGAAGTAATAGCCCTGGCCCATGTCGCAGCCGGCGCGCAAGACGTTGGCTGCGTGTTCGGCGGTTTCGACGCCCTCGGCTATCGAATCGAGCCCGAGCTTCCTAGCGATGTCGGCGATGGACTCCATGACCATGAAGGCGCGCTCTCCAGCACGACCCGCTGCGCTGACCGCCCAGGTCAACGATTGGTCGATCTTGAGAATGTCGAGCGGCAATTCCGACAACGCGGAGAACGACGCGAAGCCCGCCCCGAAATCATCGAGGGCAATTCGAATTCCTTCGTTGTGCAGAATGTGAAGAGTCTCGGCGGCATGCCGACCGACGACGCCGAGTTCGGTGACTTCCACGATGATTCTGCTCAGTGGGGTTTGTGAACTGTCGAGCGCTCCGAGGATTTCGTGAGCGGCGTGCGGGGTAGCGAGTTGGCGAGGCGAAAAGTTGACCGCGACCATCATGTGCTCGGGCCACGACGCTGTCTGGGCGCAAATCATGTCCAGAGCTTGTAATCCGATGGGAATGATGAGTCCGGAAGACTCGGCGGAGCGCATGAAATCTTGAGGCTCGATCAACCCTCGAAGTGGATGGCGCCACCGCAGAAGGGCTTCATAGCTGATAATTGCTGACGAGTTCAGATTGACCTGGGGTTGATACAACACCTCGAATTGATGGTCGTCGAGTGCCTCGCGAAGCTCGCGGACCATGCCGTATTCCTTTTCGTCCTGAGTCGCCCGTGCCGCACGTGCGTGTCAGCGTGGATGCTGCAAGTGGGTACTGCGGTCGGATTCCAGGTTCAGATCCCGGGCGTAGTTTTGCAGGGATCACTCGCCCTGAACTGCCTTCGCCAGTCTTGACCGTACTTCACTATTCGAGAATTGCCAACGAATAGCTATTGCGGACGGCTTTGGTATATCGGACAATCGAGCTTTTGTCCCGACGAGGTGCCAATCGATCCTTCACTTACTTCGCCGGGAAAATCCACGGGGTCCGGGGGATCTTCCGAGAATCGAATCGATCCGCCAATAGTGGTGGTGTGACAACTTCGCCGGGTTCGGCGAGGCCGATGCTCGACGCGATCATCGTCAGAACCTGTGCAGCACTGCGTCCGGCCTCGAGTTGATCTGCAAGAGTCACTGCGCCGTCGCGCTTCGCGAGGCGTTTGCCTTCACTGTTCAAAGCGAGAGGAACGTGGGCGTACGACGGTCGTTCGATGTCGAGCAGTCGAGCGAGGTAGGCCTGGCGTGGAGCCGAGGTCAGGAGGTCGTCGCCGCGGACCACTTGGTCGATACTCTGCGCACCGTCGTCGACGACAACGGCGAGGTTGTAGGCAGGTACGCCGTCACCGCGGAGCAGGACGACGTCGTCGACTTGTCCCGTCACCTCGCCGAACAGTTCGTCATGGACGGTGAACGAGTCGATGCCGGCCCGAAGCCTCAGCGCGGGGGATCGGCCACTTGCCGATTTCTCGGCGCGTTCGGCCTCCGAAAGGTTCCGACACGTGCCGGGGTAGGCGCCGTCGGGAGCATGGGGAGCGGACGGTGCCTGCAGGATTTCCTTGCGTGTGCAGAAGCAAGGATAGGTCAGGTCACGCTCGCGTAATAGTTCGATAGCCTTGTGGTACAAGGGAAGACGGTGTGACTGTAAGACGACTGGGCCGTCCCAGGTGAGGCCGAGCCTACGCAGATCGTCGAGTTGCCGTTCCATCGCTCCGGGTCGGACACGATCGAGATCCTCTACCCGAATGAGGAAGTCGCGCCCGCTGGTGCGGGCGAACAGCCAGGCCAGGAGGGCAGTCCGGAGGTTTCCCAGATGGAGATCGCCGGACGGGCTCGGCGCGAAGCGCCCTGCTCCTGCCACGTCAGCTGGCGAGCCCGACGGAAGCGAGCGGGTTCTCGGCGTCGTGCAGGGTGAGGCGGATCGCGGTTTCCAAAGCGTGATCGAGGTACTGCGGCGGATACATGGCGGGACTTCCGAGTGCGTCGAGTGCCAATCCGTTGACGGTTGAAAGCAGAAGTGCCGCTCTGGTTTCCGCTTCTGGAGTTCCGATCCCGATCAATACCGTCGAGATGCCGGTGCGGATTGTGAACAGAGTTGTCCGGCGGATTTCGGAGAGTGACTCACTGGTTGCGGCACGCACGGCAAAGGCGGCGAGCACATGAGCTTCGCGCGTGCGTTGTTCGTCGAGGGGCAGCAGTTGCGAAAGCGCCTGGAACAGAGAGGCGTGCGGGTCCGCGTCGGCGGACGACTCGGCCAGTCTTGTCAACAATCGATCGACGAGTGTTCGCAGTGCAAATGCGAACATCTCGTCCTTGGTCGAGAAATGATGTTGCACTGCGCCGATCGAGACGCCCGCCCGTTTTGCGACCTCGCGGACGCTGGCATTTTCCAGTCCGGATTCTGCAGCGACGTCGAACAATGCCGCCGCAAGCAGGTCTGGACTCGTGGAGGATTTTCGACGCTCTGGCATACCGCGACATTACATGTGTATGGAAGTAATGCCCACGTCAGGGGTGCTTTTTCACGCCTTCCGGCCGAGGAAGGCAAGGAGTTTCGTCGCTTTGTCAGCGTTGTCCGGAACCTGTACTTCCGGGCCGCACACGCCGCTCATGCGGATCGAGTCGCCCAGGCCCGCGGCGATCTCCGACACCCAGTCCACGTCCGCGTCTCGCATCGCCGTATCGGTGCCGGTTGCGGCCGCGAGGTCCCAACCGTGGATGACCAGATCGAAACACAAAAACCCTTCGACCGTGGCTCCGAGGTTGGTCCTGCCGAAGTGCCCGTCGTATTCGAGGGTGGACTTTGCCGGGTCGTCCAGAATTGCCTGCATCGAATCGCGCACGGCCGCCCAGGCCGCGGACGGGTCGTCGTCAACCGACGGACCGGGTGCCAATTCGAGGCCGACTACCTTGACCATGTCTCGTTCGCTGTCGAGCACGTGCCTCACCACGTCGCGGGCGGTCCAGCCCTCGCAGGGGGAATCGTTGTCCCATCGATCGGCGGGTACGGCGTCGATCCGCGCCGTGAATTCGGCGGCCAGATCCCGATAGCGTTGGGCGGGGGAGATCTCTGTTGAAGTCATGACAACAATCCTTCACCGCCACAGCGCTTCATGATTGATTATTTCGGACATCGGCAAGTAGCTCGCCTATGCGACCGCGTCGCCCTCGGTCAGAGCGACGACGGTATCCGACCCATGCCAGTCGGGGGCTTGGGTTCGGAGTAGAGCCGCCGGGGTCAGCGACGAGATTCGGCGGCATTCACGCGTCAAGTGGGCCTGATCGCTGAACCCGCAGTGGGCAGCGGATTCAGCGAGTCCCAACGCGGGTCGACTGCGAGCGAGTGCCATGAAGCGCTGGAGGCGCAGGATCGAGCGCAGCGTTGCAGGGCCGTATCCGAAGGCGTCGTTGCAACGACGCTGGAGTTGGCGCGACGTCAGGGCCGCCGCGTCGGCGAGAGAGCTGACATTCCACGAATGTTCGGACAGTGCGGTACGAACATGGTTGATCACCGGATCGTGACGGAAACTCGAACTTGCCCAACTTCGGACAGCATCTTCGAGGATGGAGACCTGTTTGTGGTCTTCGGAATTTTCCAAGCGGTTCAACAGTATTCGTTCTGTACGTGCGTCGGTTACATCGCCGAGGTCGGCGCGAGAATCCCGAAGCTCGGACGCCGAAGTTCGCAGCATGGGCGAGGCAGATCCAGGGCGGAATCGAACACCCACGGAGCGTGTTCCTGGCGGAAGAGTGAAGGACCACGCAGCGGTTTCCGGGCCGCAGACGCGAATGCCGACGCCACGTATCCACAGCACGTCAATGCACGCATCGGGCACGAGGAGGTGCTCGCCTTCTGCACACGCCGTCCAGCCGCACACCAGGATGTCGGAGAGATCCGGGGCGACCGATTGTGGTGTGTACCAACCCATGGCAAAAGCTTATCGAGCGGCACCGACACGAAGGTGAGTTCAGTCGACCGGGCCGAAGCGGTATCCGAACCCCCGAATCGTTTTGATGTATTTCGGTTTCGCGGGATCGGATTCGAGTTTGGACCGCAGGCTGAGAATGGTCGCGTCGACTACACGCGTCTTTTCGTGGGCGGAACCCCAGACGTTTCGGATCAGGTGATCACGCGAGTACACACGCCCCGGCTCGGTTGACAGTTCCAGGAGCACTCGCCATTCGGTCCGGCTGAGGACCAGCAGCTTTCCGCCCATCGTCGCCGTCATCGCACGTCGATCGAGGAGTAGGTCACCGTGACGTAGGTGTTTGCCGGCAGTGGGGTGTGTGGTTTCACGAAGAATTGCGGTGACTCGAAGATCGAGCGCGTGAGAATCGATCGGATTCAGCACGAAGTCCGAGACAGCGCGATGAGGTGCTTCGTCGATGTCCTCGAGGGTGTCCACCAACATGATGATCGGCATCGAACTGCGCAAGCGGATCTGTCGTGCGATCTCGTAGCCGTCGATGTCCGGCAACAGTAGGTCGATCACGGCGATGTCGAAACTGTCGGTGTCCAGGTCGTCGAGTAGTCGACGCCCGGTGCGGGCGAGCTGTACCTGGTGCCCGAAATATACTAATTCGGTTCCGAGCGTCTGGACAAGCTCCGCACGATCAGTAGCTGCAAGTATCAAACTCACGTGAAAATCCTCCCCCCGAAGGTGTTACTAGTCGTAACAGCTTGCATTGTTGCAGATCATGGACCGAGGAGCCAGGCAAAGTAGGCCAATCGGAAGTCGCGGAATTGGGGTCGTCAGTCGCTAGACTTCTCTCATGGGCACTCTGTTTGCGTTGACGCTGCCAGGCTTGCTCGTGCTTCTGGTCCTGTTCGCATTCGCCGAGACTCTCTGGAACCGGCTCACCGGCGGCCGGGCACTGCCGTGGACTCGGGGACGCACGACTCGTCCGGTATCGGCCGCGGGCTTCGAAGAGGTTGCTGCCTTGTTTCAGGGATCCAAGCACCATGAATTCGAGCAACGGCAGAGTGCGTTGATGCATCGTGAGGACGGAACAGACGGTGACCCGCCGTGGGTGTCCGTCGATCCGGAAGCCAACAAGGTTGTGCTCCGTCGACGGAGTTGACAGTCGCCAACAGTCGTCTGGCTCAGGCCCAGTGGCTGGGGCGGGTCAACGAATCGGGAAGCGTGGTAGCCGAATCGCCGATCGCCGCGTTGATCTGGAACTGAGTGAGAAAGATGCTGCCGCGGAGTTTTGCACCGCGAATGTCGGTGCCGCGTAAGTCTGCACCGATCAGGTCGGCTCGATCGAGATCGCAGCCGCGGAGGTCTGCCCCGATCAGATAGGTCCCGCGAAAGTTGGCCCCGCGTAGATCGGAACCACGAAGTTTGGCGCCGATGAGGTCTGCGCCGCGGTGGTCGAGTTTGCGACTCTTCTTGCTTGAAATCGGTGATCGCACAAGGTCACCCGTCTGCAAGAGCAGGGTGTTGACTACCGCTCGGTGTGCTGAGACGTCAACGGCTTGAATCTGCGAAGGTGTGCCGTTGGTCAGGGTTTCGGTCTCTGCGAGTGCAGCGTCGAGTTCCTTCCGAATCGAGTGGGTCTGCTTCAGCGAGCGGGCTTCGGCGAGATACCAGAGCAGTTCGTGCAATTGGCGTACGACAGGGAAGGTTTCGAACATGTCCGACCCGGTCTCCGGGGCGTCACGCCAGCTGACGCCGTGGTAGGTCTGCTGTGAAACCTTCTGTCCCGCACCGAAACAGTCGTAGACGGTGCAACCGGTGAAGCCCTTCTTTCGCAATCCAGTGTGAATGCCACAACCGAAATCCTCCTGCAGGTTCGTGCAGGGGTCGCCGGCATTCTTGTTGGTCGCGAAGTCGGAAGACTTGGAAAAGGGGAGCGCGACGCAGCACAGGCCGAAGCAACTGCTGCAATCTGCGAGCAGATTGGTCTGGCCGGCAATCACGCGTACTCCCGATCTTTGGGTTGGACGGAAAGTGTGTCTTCGGGTTTGTGAGTCTGTCAAACGAAATTGCGTGGTTCTAAAGCAGTCGATGCGCTGTTACTCTGCTTTTTCGCACGTCGATTCGAAGCCGGGGGGCTTGGGTGGGGAACGAAGTACTGCAAGCAGATGTCGAGTCGCTACGGGTGTTGGCCGACGCCGTGCGAGACCAAAGTGCCGTGATCGCCGGCATCGACGTGTCCGGAATTCTCGCTGACGCGGCTGCAGCGATGCCGGATTCGGCAAGCGGCCCCGCCGCCGCGCGGGCCGGTGACCCGATTACCGCCGGATACCGCGCTACTTCGGAGATGTTGACGTCGATGGCCGACGCCGCCCAATTCAGCGCGAATGACTACGAGGCTGTCGAGGTTGCTTTCCGGAACCGGCTGGCCGCCTACCAGGCGGTTGTGTAGATGGCGACGATCTCTCAGGTCCGCGCGTGGAATCCGGCTGGTTTCGCTACCGCTGCAAAGGCATTGGAGCAGAAGAACCGCTATTTCATGCGTGCTGTGGAATCGGCACACCGCTCGGTCGACTCCGCACTCGATCACTGGAAAGGCGAAGCCTCGGCTGCAGCATCGGCGCGAGCGCTAGCTGACAGTATCGCCGCGACGCATCTCACCTCGGGAGTATTTGCCGAAGCCGACGCGCTGAGTGAAGCCGCTTCCGCATTGGGGCCGGCGCGAGCGGCGGTGATCGAGATCGCCGACGGTGCGATCGCGGAGGGGATGGCTGTCGCCGACGACGGCCGGGTGAGCGCACCTCGGTACGGAAGCGGCAACACCGCACTCGACATCTTGGGGCAGGCTGCGTTCGACGAGCAGGCACGTAAGTTCGAGGCGCGACTGATTCCTGCCCTGCACACGGCGGGAAGCCTCGACGAGGATGCTGCCGCGGCCTTGTCGAAGGCAGCAGGAGACCTCACCGATCTCGCACAGCACCCAGGCGCCCGGCCGACCATGAGCGCGGAGGTGGCCGCGATCCTGGACGGCAACGCGTTCCCTCCGGACGGCGCAAGGGAGCTCAACGAATTCTGGGAATCACTGTCCCCGAGCGACAAAGATGCTCTCGCGGCGTTCGATCCGGGAATCGGAAACAGGGACGGGATGCCGGCCGCAGATCGCGATCATTTCAACCGGATCAACCTCGGCAATCTGCAATCGTCGACGTCGACCGAACTCTCCGATCTCGATGGTGAGCACCCCGATTGGGCCCAGGGGCGCAACATTCCGTCAGACGCGGGCGGTGTGGACGAGGCGGACCAGCAGGCGCGCCGCGACTACGAGCGGTGGGAGCAGCAACGCGTGGACCTGCGGCAGCGTCTCGACGGATACGGTGTCCTCGCCGACCAGATCGACCCCGCTCTCGCTCAGGAGGGTGATTCGGAGAAGTACCTGCTCGGCGTCGACGGCAAAGGTCGTGCCATCGTGGCACTGAACAATCCGGATACCGCGACCAACGTCGCAACGTTCGTACCTGGCACCGGCAGCCACCTGGGAACCATCGGCGGCGACATCGATCGCTCACAGGCCATGTTGGATTCGGGACAAAAGGCGTTGGAAAGGGCCGGGATTTCAGGGTCGACTTCGGTAACGACCTGGTACGGATACGATGCGCCGCAAACGATCCCGCAAGCAGGGCTCGACGGGTATGCCGACGGCGGCGCCGGATCGCTCGGCCGGTTCCAAGACGGACTTCGCGCGTCCCACGATGGTGTGCCTTCGCACAACACGGTTATCGGGCACAGTTACGGATCGACCGTGATCGGCGCTGCGGCCTCGGACGGACGGTCCATCGACGCGGACGATCTGTTCTTCGTGGGAAGCCCTGGAGTGGGAATGGACCGGGTCGAGGGACTTTCGCTCGAGGGCATCAGCCCCGAACACGTCGGCGGCCACGTATACGCCACAGCCGCGGCCAATGATCCGGTTCCGATGATCGGAGACGTGTTCGGTGGTCTCTCGCACGGCGCGAACCCCGCGAACGATCTTCCGTTGATCGGATTCGGCGCCACTGTCATCGAGTCCGCACCCGGGACCGGGATCGACGCCGGACTGTTGGGTGAGCTCCCCAACCCGGCCGCACACAGTGAGTACTGGGAAATCAACAATCCGGCTCTTGCCGGTATGGGCCACGTTATCGCGGGACTAGGAGCGCCATGACCAACTCAACTCGACGCCGTAGGGCATTCGGTTCGAGCGGTATCGCGGTGGCAGTGCTGCTGTCGGCGTGTACGACGACGGAGAACGCAAAAGTGACGGAAGCTGACGTGAATCTGACTCGCGCGCAGGCACAAGCCAAGGTGATCGAGTACCTGACCGAAACGATCGCGATACTGCCGCAGGGCGCCTACCTGACGCGGTATTCCGAGCTGAACCAAAAGGTCACCCTCAGCCCGGGCAGCACCGTCCCGTGCAACGACAGCAATCTGTCGAAGGACACGTCCGTGGACTACGGGGTGACGTACTTCCTCACGTCTTCTGACGCCTCGAGCATTCCAGGTTTCGGCGATGCGATTCGCAATCTGTGGGATGAGCGCGGCTGGGCATCGCGAACGTACGACTCCGCTGGGGATACGACGAGTACTGAAACAATCTTGCCGGATGGATATCGAATGGTTCTCGACGAGTATGCGCGGGGAGCAAGTTTGGCTGGATCGTCGCCGTGCTTCCCCCGACCCGACGCGTCGGATCATCCGAACGCGCCGGTGCAGATCGATCAGCCGTGACGGGGCCCGCATCCTCGTTTCCCGAGTTGACTGTTCTCGCTCGCCAAGTCGACGCCGAGGTCGGGAAGGTTCGCGCCCGCGCCGAGGCGGGAGGTGGTGCCGTCAGCGTGGAGGTCGATGCATACGGCACGATCACTGACCTGCAACTGACCGAGGGTTGTCTTCGGGCCGGCGCGGCTGCGCTCTCCGCCTCGATCACAGCGGCTCACCGAACCGCTTCTGCGGCAGCAGCGTCGGCGGCGCAGGAACTACGCGCCCCGCTCCTTCTCGACCCTCGTGTCGCGAGGGCAATGACCGCATTCAATGCAGTGGACGCGTTCGATCAGACACCGGCCGCACCCGAACCTGACGTGCTGCGACGAGCCGACCGCGCGCCGGTCGAGGACGACCTGCCCTTCGACGGCGGTTCGTTCATGCGACGTGCCTGAACTCGGGCAAGAAAAGAACCCCTGTGAACCGCTTCTCGGCAGTTCACAGGGGTTCCTGTGGCGGAGGATAGGGGATTTGAACCCCTGAGGGCGTTAACCCAACCCGCGTTCCAGGCGAGCGCCATAGGCCACTAGGCGAATCCTCCGTGGAGCAGCATACCCAATCGCGAGCGCGAAGCGTTAAACGGGTGTCTGACCTGCGAAGAACCGGTGGATCTCAGGGTTTGCATCTCTACCCCGGTAGGTGGTGTGCAGCGGCCGGCGAAAGCCGTCTACACTGTTCATTGGATCCCGCGCGGCGCGCATCCTGTGAACTCCCCCAGGGCCGGAAGGCAGCAAGGGTCAACGGGCTCTGCCGGGTGCGCGGGGTCCTCTATTTTTTTCACATACCCGACCCCGCCTCGTCGGTGAAAGGCCGCTCCGGATGCCTATCCAAACCCAGATCGGGTTGATGAGCCATGAAGAACTCACCTCCGAGCATGAGAGCCAGAGCGCGAAGTACACGCAGCTCCAGGCGCAGAAGCTCGCACTCGATCTGACTCGCGGTAAGCCTTCGCCGGAGCAACTCGATCTTTCCGCAGCGTTGCTGACGCTGCCTGGCGACGGTGATTTCCGAGACGGAAGCGGAACCGACTGCCGTAACTACGGTGGGCTCACCGGTCTGCCGGAACTGCGCGCCATCTTCGGCGAGCTGCTGGGTATCCCGGTTGCGAACCTTCTCGCCGGCAACAACGCGAGCCTCGAGATCATGCACGACAATGTCGTGTTCTCACTCCTGCACGGCACACCGGATTCAGCTCAGCCGTGGGCGCGTGAAGAGAAGATCAAGTTCCTCTGCCCCACACCGGGCTACGACCGTCACTTCGCGATCACCGAGTCTCTCGGTATCGAGATGATCGCTGTGCCGATGAACCATGACGGACCTGACGTCGTCAAGATCGCCGAACTTGTCGCCTCAGATCCGCAGATCAAGGGCATGTGGGCTGTTCCGGTCTACGCGAACCCCACCGGCGCCGTGTACTCCGAAGAAATTGTCCGGACGCTGGCGTCGATGCCGATAGCCGCGCCTGACTTCCGCCTGTACTGGGACAATGCGTATGCCGTGCATCCGCTTGTCGGTGAGACTGCGCCGTCCTACGACATTCTCTCGATGGCTGCCGAGGCTGGACACCCCAACCGTCCGCTCGTGTTCGCGTCGACGTCCAAGATCACTTTTGCCGGCGCGGGTGTGAGCTTCTTCGGTAGCTCCGCGGAAAATCTTGCCTGGTACCAGAAGTTCCTCGGCAAGAAGAGCATCGGACCGGACAAGGTCAATCAGCTTCGCCACCTGCGTTTCTTCGGCAATGCCGACGGCGTTCGTGCGCACATGGAGAAGCATCGCGCGTTCCTGGCGCCCAAGTTCGAACTCGTATTGCGGATTCTCGAAGACCGCCTCGGTGCTTCGAAGGTCGCGTCCTGGACCGAGCCGAAGGGCGGATACTTCATCAGCCTCGACGTAGTCGACGGCACGGCCAAGCGAGTCATCGAACTGGCGAAGAACGCGGGTATCGCGCTCACCGCTGCCGGATCGGCATTCCCGTACAGCACGGATCCGGATGACCGGAACATCCGGTTGGCTCCGAGTTTCCCGTCCACGGCTGAACTCGAAGTTGCCATGGACGGCGTGGCTACGTGTGTCCTGCTCGCAGCCACCGAATCGCGTCTCTCCGAGATCTGAGCGTTCGAAGCGGCGTGCCCGGTCGGTACTTTTTGGTCTGGTCTTGTACCGTTCGAAGCATCAATTCCCGACATAGGGTGTAAATCCCGGAGGTTGTAGTGACGGGCGCGATCAACGCTTCGGATGGGCCTTCTTTCGAGGCACACACCGCGAATTCAGAGTCGGTCATCGAAGCAGACAATCCGCGACGCAGTCTCCGTGTCGGGGTTCTCGGGTTCGTCGTACTCGGCGTTCTGGCAGTCGCGTCCGTACTGATGGTCTTGTTCGCGGTTCCGATGAATACGCGGTACTGGGGGATCTTCGAAAACTTTCTCGACCTCGACGTGTATCGCCACGGAGGCAGCGTCGTGGTTCAGGGCCTTCCGTTGTACGACGGACCGGTTCTGCAAGGAATGATGTTCACGTACACACCGTTTGCGGCTTTGCTGTTCACGGTGTGGGCGGTGCTCTCGTTCAAACAGGCGATTGTCGTGTGGACGGGTTTGAACATCGCAGCCTTGTTCGCAGTGATCGTGTTGTGCTGGAAGTACCTCGGTTATCGGCTCGACGCGAAGACGTACGCCGTGAGTGCGTTGGCGACCACGATCTTCCTGTTCATGGAACCGATACGTACGACGCTCTGGCTCGGGCAGATCAACATCTTCCTGCTGCTCCTGATCGTGTGGGATCTAGGTCGGGACGAGAAGAGTCGTCTCCGCGGAATCGGAGCCGGTATTGCCGCGGGTGTGAAGCTCACGCCGGCCTTCTTCTGGGCATACCTGTTCATCACGCGCCAATGGCGTGCGTTGGTGACTGCCGTCGTGACGTTCGCTGCGACCGTTGCGATCGGCTTCGTCGTGATCTACAACGATGCGTACAAGTACTGGACCGGCACTCTCGTCGACAGCGAACGCGTCGGACCGACGGATGCTCCGAGCAATCAGTCCGTGTCCGGTTTGATCGCTCAGCTCACTCACACTCCGACGCCGTCGCGGATTCTGGTCCTCGTCTTCAGTGCGCTTGCGGTGTGCCTCGGACTCGGTGCCGCGTGGGTTGCTCACCGGCGCGGTCAGAAATTGCTCGGCCTCACCATGACGGGGTTGACGGCGACCACTGTCTCGCCGTTCTCGTGGGGTCATCACTGGGTGTGGTTCGTCCCGCTGGTCGTCCTCGCCGCGCACTACGCGATGGTGTCGAAGAAGCGCTGGGCGTGGGTGGCGCCGTTCGTTTTCCTGCTCCCGGTCTTGAACTGGTCTCACACCTGGTGGGACCCGTCGGTCATTCCGGGTACGGATCGCTTCATCGGAATGGGCCTGTTCATGTTCGTGCCGCCCGAGTATCTGCGGATTCCGACCGTCGGCGTCTACCTCTGGGTCTTCACGCTTGCCGCGGTCTCGACGTTGGTTCTGTTCGGCTGGAAGAAGTGGAAGATTCCGGCGCCGGATGCGTCGGCGCCGGTCACAACTGCTGCCTGACGTGGCAGTATCGGACTCATGGCACTTCATCTGAACCTTGTCGGTGACCCCGAAGCTGATGCCCTCCTCGCCGAAGACCCGTTGGCTTTGTTGATCGGAATGCTTCTCGATCAACAGGTTCCGATGGAAACGGCCTTCCTCGGTCCGAAGAAGCTGGCGGATCGGCTCGGCGGCATCGATGTCAGGCGAATCGCCGACATGGACACCGACGAGTTCATCGCGATCTGTGCCGAGCCCCCGGCTGTGCACCGATTCCCCAAGTCGATGGGCGAGCGAATCCAGCTCATGTGCCAGTTCATCGTCGAGAACTACGACGGCGACACCGCGGCGATCTGGACTTCGGGCAACCCCGACGGCAAGGAAGTGCTGAAGCGGCTCAAAGCCCTACCCGGTTACGGGGATCAGAAAGCCCGGATCTTCCTGGCGTTGCTCGGAAAACAGATCGGCGTCGAGCCGAAAGGTTGGCGCCAAGCGGCCGGCGACTACGGCCTCGAAGGTTCGAGGCGTTCGATTGCCGACGTGGTCGACGAGCAGTCTTTGCTCGAGGTCCGTGAGTTCAAGAAGGCAGCAAAGGCCGCGGCGAAGGCCGACAAGAAGTAGCCGCTTTCAGGATTTTCGGGATCCGCTCGCACGCACTACTTTCATCAGGTCGCCTGCGGGCCCCTCGAGCTGACGCGGTGGCCGCCACACTGCACGTAGGGATCGGTCGAGATCCAAGCCTTCGACGGCTACGACCCGAAGCTCTCCTTGCTTCACCTGGTCGTCGACGGCCAGCGTGCTCAGTACCGCCGGGCCGACGCCACCGAGCACGCTGGTTCGAATCGCGGCCGAACTGCCCAGTTCCAACAAGGGCGCACCTCGCTCGTATTCGTGCAACGCCAGGTCGAGAGTTGTTCTGGTTCCCGATCCGGGTTCGCGCACCAGCAGCGGTGTCGCTGCCAGTTCGGCGACGGTCAGCGTTTTTCGTCGACGCGCCCATGGATGATCCGGATGGACGACCACGACCAGCGAGTCACGCGCGACGGTGACGCTGGACAGGCTCTTCGGAGTGGTCGGCGACTCGACGAATCCGAGGTCACACATTCCCACCTCGACGGCTTCGAGGACGCGAGTCGAGTTGTAGACCTGAAGGTGGACGGTGACACCAGGATGTAGTGACCGAAAGATGCCGAGCCAGGCCGGGATCAGATGTTCGGCGACGGTCATGCTGGCACAGACGGTCAACTCCGCGGATCGTTCGGTCCGCATCCCTTCGGCCACGTCGAGAAGCTGGCTCGAGTTGGCGAGGACGCGGCGGGCCCAGTGAACGATGACGGTCCCTTGGGGCGTCAATGTCGCCCCCGTTGATCTTCGGTGAATGAGTGGCATCCCGAGTTGTCGCTCGAGTGCTTTCACGGCGCGGCTTGCATTCGGCTGTGCAATATTCGCTGAACGGCTTGCAGCACTGAGACTTCCGTGGTCATCGATGCCGATAAGTAGCTCGAGAGTGGTGAGGTCTGGCCACCGTCTGGTCATGCAAACAGGCTATACCCAGCTTCATGTTCATATCGATTTGATATGTCGTGATGGTAGAAATCGCCCTACCGGAGTAATGATCCCTGAACGACTCTGGATGAGTGAACCGTGATGTGAAGTCCGTGGCCGCGAAAACCCCAGTCGCCCCTTCGTCAGAAGTACGACGGTGGTCGAGCGTCGCTGCATTGGTGCCCGGACTTGCGCTGTGCGCTTTCGGCGCCGCGTTCGCGCTGGTGATCGGTCAGTTCACCTCTGCAGTGAGTCCGTTGCTGATTGCGATCGTGGCGGGTGCGGCGGTGGCGAACACCGTTGCCTTGCCGGCGAAACTCCAACCTGGCCTGGCATTCTCGGCGAAACGACTACTCCGGGTGGGCATCGCTCTGCTCGGGCTGCAATTGATGTTCTCCGACATCGTCGGTCTGGGCTGGGGAGTGATCGCCGTTGTGGTGGCGATTGTGTTCCTCGGTATCGCCGGAACCATGTATGCCGGAAAACTTCTCGGATTGAGTTGGACCCAGAGAATTCTGATCGCCTGCGGCTTCTCGATCTGTGGAGCTGCCGCTGTGGCTGCTGCGGACGGTGTTGTCAATGCGCGGGAGGAAGAGTTGCTCACCGCTGTTGCGTTGGTGGTGATCTTCGGAACTCTGATGATTCCGACAATCCCGTTGTTGGCCAGAAGTTTCGGTATGAGCGAGATTGGTGCAGGCATGTGGGCCGGTGGCTCGATCCACGAGGTTGCGCAAGTAGTGGCTGCCGGCAGCGCTCTCGGCGCAACGGCGTTGGGTGTCGCGACCATCGTGAAACTGGCGCGTGTGTTGATGTTGGCGCCGGTCATGGCATTTCTGAGCATCCGGCAACGCACGATGGCCGACAACACTGCAGCGAAGCGTCCTCCGCTGATTCCGTTGTTCGTCGTGGCATTCATCGGCTGTATGGGCTTGCGCTCCACGGGCATCTTGCCGGATGAGCTTCTGGGACTGGCGAAGACGGCGCAGACGATACTGTTGGCCGCTGCGATGTTCGCGCTCGGCCTGGGTGTGCGCCTGAGCGTCATTCGAGGAGTGGGTGCCCGACCGTTCGTGCTGGCCGCGATTTCCACTGTGTGGGTGGCAACGATCGCCTACGTCGGAGTCGTGTTGGTCAGCTGATCGAGTGCTGGGTCCGCCATGCGCTGGGGCTCGTCGAGAACTGAGTGCGAAACCACCTCGAGAAGCTGCCTTGCGTCGAAAACCCGAGGTGTACCGCGACTTCGGTCAACGAATAGCGAGGATTGGCGACAAATCTTTCCGCAAGGGTGCTTCGAACCGAATTGAGAACGGCCGTGAACGTATCTCCGGATTCGGCGAGATGACGGTGCAGTGTCCGCCGGTCGAACCCGAGGCTTCGTGCCACCTGCTCGACAGAGCACCGGCCGGTCGGAAGCAGAACTTCGATCAATTCCCTGGTGCGGCTGAGGGTATCGGAAGTTTCCGAGGCAGGAAGTGAGTCGAGAAACTGGCGAGCGTACGGCCGGAGTAACTCGTCGGACAGTTGGTTGGCCGCATCCAGGTCGGCGGCGAAGAAGACGATGCCGGTGAACTCGTGATCGAATTCCACCGTGTCGCCGAGGATTCGCCGATGCGTGCTCGTGTCTTTCGGAGCATTGTGCGTGAATCCGACGCTGACCGGTTGCCATCGAGAACCCAGGAAACTCCGCAGGATCTGCAGCGTTGCGCCGACTGCGAGTTCGACGCTCTGTCTGGTGTCGACCGGTTCGCCGACCTCGAGCGAGACTCGCAGGGTCGCGAGTCCGTTGACTTCGTTCAATCGGATGCGCAATGACTCGTTGTACGTGTGCTCGTATCGCATCAGTACGTCGAGTGCGCTCCTGACGTCTGGTTCTTCCCTGATGACCAAGCTGAGGGGGCCGAGATTGGACAGTCGACGCAGGCCGGCGAGTAGGAGTCCGAAGTCTTCGTGTCCGGACTCCGCTGCCGATCGCTCCAGGAGCGACGCGATCGAGGCGGCCGGAACCCATTGGTCCGGGTTCGCCAGGCTTGCCGGACTCAGGCCGACACTCCTCATGAGGCCCACGGCGTCCACGTCCACCGTTCGGCACAGGTCGACGTAGCGGTTCAGTGATGCGTAGCGGGCGAGTGGCTTCATAGGGCCCCCTTTACTCGATGTCCCGAAATGTTGTGTTGTGTGTCTCGTCAAGTTAAGCATGTGAGCCGGATCTCACATAGTTTTGTTCACATCAGTTCGGCACGACCACGAAGTCGAGCACCGACTTCTGGAAGTTGTTGCGTACGAATGCAGCTCGATCGCAATCGAGTCGAGCCCGCCCCACAGAATTGGAGAGCATTGATGGCAAACGCCATTCGATTCCACGAGATCGGCACACCGTCCGTCATGCGTTGGGAAGAGATCGAGGTAGGACGACCGGGTGCTGGAGAGGTTCGGGTTCGCCATGAAGCGGTGGGGCTGAACTTCGCCGACACCTACTTTCGAAGTGGCCTCTATCCTGCGCAATTGCCTGCCGGGATGGGAGTCGAGGGCGCTGGCGTGGTCGAAGAGATCGGCGAAGGAGTCGTCGATTTTGCCGTGGGGGACCGCGTGACCTACACCGGCAGTCCGCTGGGGGCGTACGCCACCGAGCGGATCATGGCGGCGTCGGACCTGATCGCGCTTCCCGACGGCATTGCCTTCGACACCGCAGCCGCCATGACCATGCGAGGGTTGACCGCCGCCTACCTTCTGCGTCGCATCTACCCGTTGAAAGCGGGGGACACCGTCTTGCTGCATGCCGCGGCCGGTGGTGTCGGACTGATCTTCACCCAGTGGGCAAAACTGTTGGGAATCAAAGTGATCGGCACGGTGTCGAGCGACGAGAAAGCGAGCGTTGCCCGTGCGCACGGGTGCGATGAAGTCGTCATCTACACCCGCGAGGACGTCGTCGCACGCGTCAAGGAGATCACCGGGGGCGTCGGCGTGCCGGTTGTGTACGACAGCATCGGGCAGTCCACCTTCGACATCTCACTCGATTGCCTTGCCAGGCGCGGGCTACTGGTGTGCTTCGGAACGGCGTCCGGACCTACTCCGCCGATTCAGGCAATGCAGTTGGCAGTCAAGGGATCTCTCTTCGTCACCCGTCCGGCACTTGCTGACTACATCGCAGATCCCGCAGAACGTGCCGAATTGGCGGGCGAACTGTTCTCACACGTCGAGTCCGGGCGAATCAAGATCGAGATCAACCAGCGATACCCCCTCGAAGATGCGGTGCGCGCGCACCACGACATGGAGTCCGGTCGCAGTATCGGTTCCTCCGTCTTCTCCGTCTGAACCGAAACAGCACTTCCCAGAGGAATTGTCATGACCAATACTGCAACGCTGACAGAAAACCTGCTCCCGTCGACCAGCACGATCCACGTCGAGAAATTGACCTGTTCGATCGGGGCAGAGTTGTCCGGGGTGGATCTCGGAGAGGTCGCGCGAGACGATGCACTCTTCGCCGAAATCAAGGCATTGTTACTCGAGCACAAGGTCCTGTTTTTTCGCGACCAGAACTTCTCCAAAGCCGAGCACGTAGAACTTGCCCAGCGATTCGGTGAACTGGAGGATCATCCAGCTCTGGGCAGTGATCCCGACCATCCGGGCCTGGTCCGCATCTACAAAGACCTGGACAGCCCGCCGGAGCACTTCGAGAATGCGTATCACTGCGACGCCACCTGGCGCGTCAACCCACCCATGGGATGTGTATTGCGTTGTGTGGAAACACCTCCTGTCGGCGGCGACACGATTTGGGTGAACATGGCCCTCGCTTACGAGAATTTGCCGGCGCGGGTCAAGGAGCAGATCAAGGATCTGCGTGCCAGGCACAGTATCGAGTCGACCTTCGGCGCTCGGATGCCGATCGATCAGCGCCACCAGCTGAAGGAACGTTTTCCCGACGCCGAACATCCCGTGGTACGAACACATCCGGAGACCGGCGAGAAGATTCTTTTCGTCAACTCGTTTGCCACGCACCTCGTGAACTACCACACGCCCGAGAACGTCCGCTACGGAATCGATTACGCCCCCGGTGCCGGAAACCTGCTCACCTACTTGGCGAGCCAGGCCCAGATTCCCGAGTATCAGGTTCGGTGGCGCTGGACCGAGAACAGCGTCGCGATCTGGGACAACCGTTCGACACAGCATTACGCGGTGCAGGACTACTGGCCCGCAGTTCGAAAGATGGAGCGCGCCGGAATCATCGGCGACGCACCGTTCTGATCTCTCTTTCCAGCCCCGAAGATAATTCATTCACTCGATCGGAGTCACGCTATGCATTTCCACGACGATTCACTGTTCCCCGAAACCCAGGACAAGCTTGTCATCACCGTTGCTCCCTACGGACCGGAGTGGGAGCCGGACGATTTTGCAGAAGACCTACCGCTGTCGATGGACGAGCATGTCCAGCAAGCCGTCGACTGCTTCAACGCCGGTGCCACCGTTCTCCACATCCACGTGCGTGAACTCGACGGTAAGGGTTCGAAGCGTCTGTCGAAGTTCAACGAACTTCTCGGTCGCTTGCGTGAGGCCGTTCCCGAGATGATCCTGCAGGTCGGCGGTTCGATTTCGTTCGCTCCGGAAGGGGAAGGTGCCGATGCGAAGTGGTTGTCCGACGACGTGCGTCACATGCTTGCGGAATTGGAGCCCGCTCCTGATCAGGTGACGATCGCGATCAACACCAGCCAGATGAACATCATGGAACTGATGACCGACGACGACATCGCGGGTACGTCGATGCAGCGTCCGGAATTGGCGGACACGTATCGGGAGATGACCGTGCCCGCCGGTCCCGAGTGGGTGGCAGAGCACCTGCGCCGGTTGCAGGCCGCCGGCATCCAGCCCCATTTCCAGTTGTCGAGTATTCCGCAGCTCGAAACGGTGGAGCGGTTGATCCGCCGCGGCATCTACACGGGTCCGGTCAACCTCACGTGGGTCGCAATCGGCGGCGGCTTCGACGGCCCCAACCCGTACAACATGATGAACTTCGTCCAGCGTGTTCCCGACGGAGCCTGCCTGACGCTCGAAACGCTGATGCGTAGCGTCCTGCCGGTGAACACGATGGCGATCGCGATGGGCTTGCACGCTCGTTGCGGCAACGAGGACACCATCTGGGGCCGCAAGGGCGAGAAGATGACATCGGTGCAGCAGATCGAGCAGTTGGTGCGCATTGCAGGCGAATTGGGCCGCGAAGTGGCTACCGCGAAGGAAGCTCGCGACATCTACCGGATCGGTGAGACGTATGCCGACACCGACGAGACGTTGGCGAAGTTGGGTTATGCACCCAACCGCCGGATCGGTCAGCTGGGATTCACGCAGCACGCCTGAGTCCGCACCCTCTCGTACAACAGTTCCGGGGGTACGAACCGCGACGGTTCGTACCCCCGAAGCCCCCGGTCTACCTCGAGTACTCCTAGGAGAGTCATGGGACTGCAAGCTCCCGCCACACCACGTGTGGACACCGCGCTCGGAATCGGCGGACGACGAAAGTTATACCCGTGGATCGTTTTTGCCCTGGCTTTCGGTCTTCTTCTCTCGGACTACATGTCGCGGCAGGTACTCAGTGCGGTATTCCCGATCCTGAAAGCGGACTGGGATCTTTCCGATTCGCACCTTGCCTCCCTGAGCAGCGTGGTGGCATTGATGGTCGGGCTGTTGACGTTCCCGTTGTCGCTGCTCGCGGACCGCTGGGGGCGCGTCAGGAGCTTGATCTTGATGGCGGTGTTGTGGAGTGTCGCGACGTTGCTGTGCGCTATCGCTCAGACCTACGAACAGATGTTGGGCGCAAGGTTCTTGGTCGGTGTCGGTGAAGCGGCGTACGGCAGCGTGGGTATCGCCGTGGTGCTCAGTGTGTTTGCACCCCGAGTGCACGCAGCTCTTGCCGGTGCCTTCATGGCCGGTGGATCGTTCGGTTCGGTCATCGGTGTGGCAATCGGTGGGTTCATCGCAGTTCAGTTCAGTTGGCGGTGGTCTTTCGCTGCCATGGCGATCTTCGGTCTGATTCTGGTTGCGCTCTTCCGTGCCCTCGTCACCGAGAAGAAGCTCACGGCCTACGCCGTCGAGGCCGCGCCGGATGCTGCCGGGGAAGCGCTCAGGCGCGACGGCTTTCGCGCGCCGGTGTCATCGTTGTTCACCAATCCGGCCGTATTGTTCGCCTACATCGGTGGCGGGCTCCAGATGTTCACCGCCGCTGTACTTCTGGCGTGGTTGCCGAGCTTTTTCAATCGCTACTACGATTTGGCCCCGGACAAGGCCGGCGTCACGGCTTCCGTATTCGTCCTCCTTGTCGGAAGCGGGATGGTGGTCTGCGGTTTCATCACAGATAGATTCAGCCGCGACGATTCGGCGCGGAAATGGACCACCGCCATCGTCTACTGCGCCATCTCGTTGGTGACGCTGAGCATCGGGCTCCGGTTAGGCACGGGGACAGCACAACTCGTGTTGCTCGGTATCGGTGCCTTCTTCTCCGCCGGTTCGTCGGGGCCGACGGCAGCGATGGTCGCGAACCTTACCCATCATTCGATTCGAGCATCCGCCATGGGAACGCTCACTGTTGCCAACAACCTTCTGGGGTTGGCGCTCGGTCCGTTCGTGGTCGGCATCCTCGCCGATCGCCTGGGTCTTCTCGGTGCTCTACAGCTTTCGCCGTTCGTCTATGTCGCCGCAGCCCTCGCGTTGGTAGCCGGCAAGCGTGCTTATCCCGCCGGGATGAGGCGGTTGGCGACGTTGCAGAAGCGGCCCGAGATCCTGGGCGCCACCGAAGTAACAGACGTTCGGAGTTCGTGATGAATGAATCATCTACGGTAGTAATAGTTCCCGGATTGCGCGATCACGTCGAGGATCATTGGCAGACTCACCTCGAACGCGGCCTGGACAATGTTTTGACGGTTCCTCCCCTCGAGACCGACAAGCTCAGTCGAGATGCCAGGGTTGCGGCATTGGACGAGGTGCTGACAAGTGTCTGCGGGGCGGTTGTCCTGGTCGCGCACAGCGCCGGAGTCATGACCGTTGCTCACTGGGCGAGGGTGCATCATCGAGAAGTTGCGGGCGCCCTTCTGGTCACGCCGGCAGATCTCGAACTTCCGCTGCCCGAGTCTTATCCGTCTCTCGAAGATCTCGACCGACACGGGTGGCTACCGATACCGCGTCAGCGTCTACCGTTTCCGAGCACGGTCGCGGCGAGCCGGAACGATCCGCTGGCCGGCTATCGCCGAGTTGTGGGTTTGGCTGAAGGATGGGGGAGTCGGTTGCTGGATCTGGGCGAGGTCGGACATCTCAATCCGGCGTCCGGGTATGGGTACTGGCCGCGGGCGGAATCGTTGGTGTGGGAACTGCTCGAGTCGGTGTCGCACGCTGCCCCATCTCATACGACGGATTCCGTGGAGCAGGAGGAACACAGTCGTGCTTGATCTTGCTGTTCTGCTGGAAGATTCGGCCCGGCGATATCCGGAACGGGATGCGCTGGTGCTCGGGGAAGCGCGGCTGACGTATGCGCAGTTCGACGCCTACGCGAATCGCATCGCGCAACTGCTCGTCTCGCGGGGTGTCGAGCCAGGTGACAGGGTGGCGTTGTCCTGCCCGAACATTCTGGAGTTTCCGATCGTCTACTACGGCGTTCTCAAGGCCGGCGGCGTCGTCGTTCCTCTGAACATTCTGCTCAAGGGGCGCGAAATCGCCTACCACCTGGCTGATTCGGAAGCGAAGCTGTACTTCTGTTTCGAGGGAAGTCCCGAATTGCCGATCGCCGAGTACGCCATTGCCGGGTTCGAGCAGAGCGAGAGCTGTTCTTCCCTGATCGTGATCACTGCCGAGTCGGGCGCACCGTCGTCGATCCCCGGAGTCGAGACTTTAGGCGAAGCACTGGCATCCGTGCCCGAAACGGAAACACCTGCAGCCGCGATTGTTCGTGAACCGACGGACACCGCGGTCATTCTCTACACCAGCGGCACAACCGGAAACCCCAAGGGCGCCGAACTCACTCACTGCAACATGGTCTTGAATGCACTGTCGACCAACCGGTTGTTCGAGAGCGCTCCCTCCATGCATGAGCGGTATCTCCTGACTCTGCCACTGTTCCACTCGTTCGGCCAGGCAGTGACCATGAATGCGGGAATCTGCGTCGGTGCCACATTGGTGTTGATGCCGCGCTTCGATGCGACCGCAGCACTCGAGATCATGGAACGCGAAAGGATCTCGGTCTTCGCGGGCGTCCCGACCATGTACTGGGGACTGCTCGGCGTGCTGGACGGGGTAGTGAGATCCGGGGTGGATGTCGAAAATGTTGCACAGAACATGCGGTGCGCGATCTCCGGTGGCGCAGCGCTTCCCGTCGAAATCTTGACTCAGTTCAAGGAACGCTTCGGTGTTCAAATCCTCGAAGGGTACGGACTGTCCGAGACCTCTCCGCTGGCCTTGTTCAGTGACCCCGAGGGCGACCCCCGGCCCGGTTCGATCGGCGTGCCGATCTGGGGCGTCGAAGCGCGGCTTGTCGACGACTCTTGGCACACGATCACCGGCCCCGATGACGTGGGTGAGTTGGCCATTCGCGGGCACAACGTCATGAAGGGCTATTTCAACCGACCAGAGGCGACGGCGGAAGCCATGCGCGACGGTTGGTTTCGCACCGGGGATCTGGCACGGGTCGATACCGACGGAAATTACTACATCGTCGATCGCGCGAAGGACATGATCGTGCGGGGCGGATTCAACGTCTACCCACGCGAAATCGAAGAGGTTCTGCTCACTCACCCAGCCGTCTCACTCGTCGCCGTCGTCGGGCTGCCGGACCCGAGCCTCGGCGAAGAAGTTGTCGCGTTCGTGATCCGAGAGCCGAGTGAAGAGATCTCCGAATCGGATCTCGTGGAATGGTCGCGGGAACAGATGGCCGCCTACAAATATCCGCGTCGCATCGAGTTCGTGCCGTCGCTGCCGATGACGGCAACCGGAAAGATTCTCAAACGTGAACTGAATCAAGCCTTTTCGATGGTCTGAGGAGATCGATGACTGACGTTCGAGCAAATGAAGCATTTCCCGTCACCCAGGCCATGAAGGATTCGGGTGGCTGGAATCCGTTGTGGGACGGCCTTTCGGAGCTGGATCCCGAGTGGACCGAGCTGTACATGAAGACAGCAATGCAGCCCTGGAACAGTGGGGTGCTGTCACCTCAGGTGATCCAGTTGCTGTGCATAGCCGTCGATGCGGCGAGCACACACATGTACGCGCCCGGCGTACGACGCCATATTCGCGCCGCGCTCGACATGGGAGTGACCCCGAAGGAGATTCTCGAGGTGCTGAAACTGACCACCGTCGTCGGGATTCACTCCTGCAATGTCGGCGTTCCGATCCTTATGGAGGAAATCGCGAACCGGTGACGGCGGTCAGTCCCGCTCGCGGTTCTCCCGTTCCTCACGCTGACGCTGGAGGAACGGGCTCGGGTTCTGTCCGCCGATCGGACCATGGCCGAGGACTCCGTGCTCGTAGGCCGACTCCGCGTGCAGGGCAACGTCGATTCCGCGGGCCTCGTCTTCACGCGAAATACGGAAGCCGAAGGTCTTGTCGATGAGCTTTCCCAATCCGTAGGTAACTCCGAAGGCGTAGAGCGCAACAACGACAACACCGACGAACTGCTTGCCCAGCTGCGCAAACCCGCCGCCGAAGAACAAACCTTCCGGACCGCCCGTCATCACGGCCGTCGCGAGGAGTCCGATCAGCAACGAGCCGACGATTCCACCGACGAGGTGCACGCCGACGACGTCGAGGGAGTCGTCGTAGCCGAGCTTGTGCTTCCATCCCACGGCGTACGAGCAGACGATGCCGGCGATCAGACCGATGACGAGCGCACCGAACATGTTCACCGTTCCGCACGACGGGGTGATCGCGACCAGACCGGCGACGACGCCCGACGCTGCGCCGAACGTCGTGGGGTGTCCGTCACGATTTTGTTCGACGAACAGCCAGCCGAGTAGTCCGGTGCAACCGGCGACGAGTGTGTTGAGGAAGATCTGCGAGGCCATACCGTCGGCCGCAAGGGCCGAGCCGGCGTTGAATCCGAACCAACCGAACCAGAGCAGGCCTACGCCGAGCAGGACGAACGGCAGATTGTGCGGACGCATCGACTCGGCCTTGAAACCCATCCGCTGGCCGAGGACCAGTGCCAATGCCAGACCCGACGCTCCGGACACGATTTCGACCACGAGGCCACCGGCGTAGTCGAGTGCTCCCATCTGGGCGAGCCATCCCTGCGGATTCCACACCCAGTGAGCGACGGGGACGTAGACGAGCAAGGACCAGATGGGGACGAAGATCATCCAGGCGGAGAACTTCGCTCGGTCGGCGATCGCACCACTGATCAGTGCCGCAGTCAGGATCGCGAAGGTCAATTGAAAGGTTGCGAACAACACTTCCGGGACGTTCCCGTGCACGGTCGACGGGTCGATGCCCGCCATTCCGACGTGCTCGAGTCCACCGATGATGCCGCCGTGATCGTCGCCGAACACGAGGCTGTAGCCCACGAACAACCACGCAACAGTGACGAGTGCGATCGAGACGAAGCTCATCATGATCATGTTGAGGACGCCGGTCGAGCGGACCATACCGCCGTAGAACAGTGCCAGTCCTGGCGTCATCAGAAGTACCAGTGCAGTACTGACGAGCAACCAGGCAGTTGCTCCGGCATCGATGGTGGCGGGCACAGTCTTCTCCTCACGCACGCAGACCAGCCCGCGTGCACGGAACCCACGATGCGTGCGTGCGGTTTCCTACGCACTGCGATTGTGTTGCGAACATGTTTCGGGAGAAGTCGGCGTTGCACCCGCACCGGACCACCTGTCGTGGGTCGCCGGTAGTCTTTGCGCGTGGCCCTGTACCGGAAGTATCGACCCGCGTCCTTCGCCGAGGTGGTGGGGCAGGAGCATGTCACCGCACCGCTCAGCACGGCCCTCGACACCGGACGCATCAACCATGCCTATCTCTTTTCCGGCCCACGTGGCTGTGGAAAGACGTCGTCGGCGCGCATCCTTGCGCGTTCACTGAACTGTGAGAAGGGTCCGACCTCGACGCCGTGCGACGTGTGCGACTCGTGCGTTTCGCTGGGCCCGGGCGGCACAGGCAACCTGGACGTCACCGAACTCGACGCCGCAAGTCACGGTGGCGTCGACGACACGCGAGAACTCCGAGACAAGGCCTTCCACGCACCGGCCGCTTCTCGTTATCGCGTCTTCATCATCGACGAGGCACACATGGTGACGGCGGCGGGCTTCAACGCGCTGCTCAAGATTGTCGAAGAGCCGCCGGAACACCTCATCTTCATCTTTGCGACGACGGAACCCGAAAAGGTTCTCCCCACCATTCGCTCGCGTACACACCATTACCCGTTCCGCCTGTTGGCGCCGTCGACCATGCGCGGACTCCTGGAAAAGATCTGCGCCCAAGAGGGCGTACCGGTCGAGCCCGCCGTATATCCGCTGGTCATTAAGGCCGGCGGCGGTTCGCCTCGCGACTCGTTGAGTGTCCTCGATCAGCTGCTCGCGGGCGCCGGAGAAGAAGGTGTCACGTACTCGCGCGCGCTATCCCTTCTCGGAGTCACCGACGTCGCGCTCATCGACGAAGCCGTCGATGCTCTCTCCGCCAGTGACGGAGCCGCCTTGTTCGGCACTGTCGATCGCGTGATGGACGCCGGTCACGACCCACGCCGCTTCGCGCTGGATCTCCTCGAACGTCTGCGTGATCTCATTTTGATGCAGGCTGTCTCCGACGCCAGCGAACGAGGGTTGGTCGACGCACCCGAGGCAGAGCTGGTCACGATGCGTGAGCAGATTCAGCGAGTCGGTCCGGCCACGCTCACCCGTTTCGCCGAGACCGTCCATGCCGGTCTCAGTGAAATGCGTGGGGCGACGGCGCCGCGGCTGCTGCTCGAAGTGATGTGCGCGCGAATGCTGCTTCCCTCTGCTTCGGACACCGAGTCAGCTGTATTGCAGCGGCTCGAGCGCCTGGAACAAGGTATTCCGGCTGCCGGAGTCGCGGCTGCCGCTGCCCCTCGCGCGGCAGCAACGCCGGCACCGACCGTGCCGCCGCTCGAACCGGAGATTGCTTCCAAGTTCCAACGGCCCTCCCAACGTAAGGCCGAGCCCGAGGCACGGCCGGAACCAGCCGCGCCTGCTCCCGCGGCGGCGCCGCCGGTTGTCGAGGCTCCTGTCGTCGAGCCTCCGGTAGCGGCAGTTCCCGTCGTCGAGCCCCCAGTCGTCGAGCCCCCAGTCGTCGAGCCTCCCGCCGTTGAGATCGTGGAGCCTCCCGTTGCCGAACCGCTGGTGGTCGAAGCTCCTGTGGTTGAGGCTCCAGTGGTTGAAGCTCCCGTGGTTGAACTACCGACTCCAGCTACTGTCGAAGCGGAAGAGCCGATCGGACTTTCCGAGCCGGAACCCGACTACGAGCCCGAGCCCGAGTACGAGGAGCCGGCGGCTGCAGAAGTTGCGCCGGCTTCGGCAGGCCCCACGGTCGAGACGCTTCGTGAATCGTGGAACACCCTGCGCAACAAGGTCGGTGAACGAAACAAGGTTCTTCCGGCCATGCTGTCCGCTGCGACGGTTCACGACGTGCGTGGACATGTCGTTGTCATCGCTCACGGCTCACCGGTCCTGGGTGCTCGTGTGACGCAACCGCACAACGCGGCGGTCATTTGCGAGGTCCTTGCCGAAATGTTCGGTGGTACTTGGCAAGTCGAGTACCAGGAAGGTGCGCCGCCCGCGCCGGCGACATCGAGCACTTCAAAGGCGGCAGAGGCTCCGACTCGCCCTGCCGCTGCGCCGCGATTCTCGCGCCCCAGTCAGGAACGCGCGGCGCAGCAGCCCAAGGCTCCGCAGCCCCAGCGTGGGGATTCGGACGACATTCCGCCGCCCGAGGCTCCCGACTACCCGGAAGACCCTGGACCGGCCCCCGCTCCCGAGGTCGACTACGAGGCGACTCCTCCGCCTGCAACGCGTGAGGACGAGGACGAAATGTTCGCGGAGGCGGCCGAGCCCGCGGACCCGACGGCCAGACGCGATCCCGAGGATGTTGCCAAGGAACTACTCAAGGACGTCCTTGGAGCCCGCAGACTCGAAAGTTGAGTCGCTGACGCGTCCCTTGTGGGCGGAACAACGGCCGGAATGTCTCGAGACAGGCCGCGTGATCGAATCGTTATAAGTGACTCGTCGTTGCTCTTCGCGGGCGTCGAGGGTGCAGTCGCTCGGTCAGTCAATGCTGAAAATGCTGTGGCTGGTTTGCTGGCACATTTGTTCGCCCAGTTTCGCTGTAACGAAACTTCGATTCGTACGATGACCGCCGAAGAATATCTGAGATTTCTTGTCGATCGACCGACGTTCGATCAATATTGCTAACTCTCAGCGTGTCACGAATGTTCAGATTGAACCTTGCAGATGTTTGTTTTGTGTCGATCGACCAATTTGGGACATTCGGCGAATTGGCCACATATTCGGCATTGTGCCGATTTAACGGATGCTCAACTGCATATTTGCTGTATGTCTGGATTGGACGGCTTTGAATCCAGGATCAGATACGGATGTTCCAGCCGGAGTTTGACGTCGAGTTAGGCAAACGAGTAACTCGAAGTTACAGCTAATTGTCGATTGCGGAAAAATTGCTGAAACATGTTCGCGATCTCGAACAATCTTTGTTATTTGGTTATGCCTTGAGGTGAATCTGCGTTTTACACGCCGACGAACGCGTGGTTAGTCTTCGGTCGATTGAGTCTCCCGTGGATGCGCGTGAAAATAGGAAGTGTAAGATGACTGAAGATTCAACTAATCCTGCAATTGCGATAGTCGGGATGAGCATGTGGTCTCCCGGTGCACACGATCTGCAAGGATTTTGGGAGAACGTCCTTGCGCGCCGGATGCAATTCCGAAAGTTTCCCGAGTCGCGGATGTCTCTCGACGACTATTGGAGCGCAAATCCCGACGACGTCGACAGAACGTATGCCGACCGGGGCGCGTTCATGGACGGATTCGAATTCGACTGGGTCGGGCGCCGGATCCCGGAGCGGACCTTCAAGTCGACAGATCTCACACACTGGTTGGCGCTGGAAACAGCACTCGGCGCTTTGACGGACGCGGGCTACAGCCGAGGATCGGTACCCACTGGCCGCAGCGCCGCAATCGTCGGCAACTCCCTTACCGGTGAAGAATCCCGGATGTGGTCGATGCGTTTGCGCTGGCCTTATGTCAAGCGCGCCCTCGCTGTGGCGGCCGAAGCGCGCCAGTTGGACAGTTCCGTCGTCGATGCCCTCGCCGAGACGATGGAAGAGGTCTACAAAGGCCCGCTGGTGGAGCCGAGTGAAGACACTCTGGCCGGTATGTTGTCGAATACGATTGCCGGTCGTATCTGCAACTACCTCGACTTCAACGGCGGCGGGTACGTCGTGGACGGTGCGTGCGCGTCCGGCATGCTCGCGGTGGCGACTGCGGCGGAAAAGCTGGCGTCCGGCGCGGCCGACTTCGTCTTGGCAGGTGGAGTCGACGTCAGCTTGGATCCTTTGGAACTCGTGGGATTCGCGCGTTTGGGTGCACTGACACGCGGTGACATGAACGTGTACGACGCAAGCCGAAGCGGATTCATCCCGGGTGAAGGCTGTGGATTCGTGGCCTTGAAACGGCTCGAGGACGCCAGGGCAGACGGTGACTACGTGTACGCGACGATTCGCGGCTGGGGCATCTCCACCGATGGCAAGGGTGGAATTACCAAGCCCCGCGCCGAAACTCAGGCCGAAATGATCCGTCGCGCATACTCGGGAGCAGGATTCGCTGCCAGCGAGGTTGCCTTTGTCGAAGGACACGGAACTGGCACTCCTGTCGGGGACCCCGTCGAACTTGCCGGCGTCCAGCAGGCCGCGCAGACGGACGGGCCCGTCGAGGCTCGCAGCATCGGTATGACCTCGCTGAAGTCGCTGATCGGGCACACGAAGGCGGCGTCGGGCATCCTTGCACTGATCAAGGCGACAATGGCTGTCAACCAACGAATCCTTCCGCCGATCGCCGGTTGCACCGACCCGAACCCGGCGTTCGGAACCGAAGCGCCAGCGCTCTTTCCGCTCGTCAACGGCGAGATCAGAGATCCGTCCGAGAAGATGCGCGCCGGTGCGCAGGCCATGGGATTCGGCGGTATCAACTGCCACGTCGCCATCGAATCGGCTGATGCACCGTCCAGCAAGCTGACACCTTCGCGCGACGTCCGCACCATGATGGCGTCGTACCAGGACACCGAGGTCTTCGTACTTTCCGCAGATTCCGCCATGGACTTGGCGACCCGAGCGCGGGATGTCGCAGATCTGGCAGTTCCGTTGAGTGTTGCCGAGCTGCTGGACTTTTCGGCGAAGCTCTCGCGGGTGATCTCGCCGACCGCGCCCTTCCGGGCCGCAGTGGTGGCAGGTCGACCCGCGCAGTTGGCCGAACGCATGCGCCAACTCGCCGTCATCTGCGAGAACTCTGCGCCCGCGGCCGGCCAGGTCAAGGTGGTCAGCAACGAGATATCGATCTCGAACAACGTTCGTCACGACATCGGGTTCCTGTTCCCGGGACAGGGATCACAACAGCTCGAGATGGCTCGCGTGCTGATCGAGCGTTTCGAGTGGGCACGTGAACTGGCGAACGAGGCCGACGGCTGGCTGGAGGATGCGGGAGCGGAAGCGATCACGCCGCGGATTCTGCGGAACCCGGTCAAGAGCGCTGACGCTGCGGAATTGGCGAAGTGGAAGAGGGACCTCGCCCAGACGCAGTTCACCCAGCCCGCCGTTGCCTTGGCGTCGCTACTGTGGTTCGAGTACCTCCACCGTTTGGGCGTCACACCCACTGCCGTTGCCGGGCACAGTCTCGGGGAGCTGACAGCCCTCTATGTGGCAGGGGCTTACGACAAGAAGACGCTGATCACCTTGGCTGCGGCGAAGGGCGCAGCGATGGCGGTCAGTGGTGGCGGAAACGGCGCAATGGCGAGCCTGACCTGCGACCGATCGACGGCTGAGGCGATCATCGCGGAAGCAAACGGATATGCGACCGTCGCGAATCTGAATACGCCGACGCAGACAGTGGTTTCGGGTACCAAGGACGCGGTCGACGATGTGGTTGCCATCGCGAAGACGCGCGGAGTGTCGGCCCAGGCGCTTGCCGTGTCGAATGCTTTCCACTCCGAGATGATGAACGAGGCCGAGCGGGAGCTGAAGTCCACTGCGCCCGTTGACGAGCAAGTCGGTCTACTGACCTGCCCCGTATATTCCTGCGTTGAAGGGGAACGCGTCCAGACGCCAGTGGCACTTCGCGAATTGGTCACCAAACAGGTTGTCTCACCGGTCGACTGGATCAAGACGGTACGTGGGATCTCGCAGGAGGTGGACCTGCTTGTCGAGGTCGGACCCGGCCGTGTGCTGACCGGGCTCACCAAGGCGATCAACGGGACCGACGGCGTGCGCTGCTTCCCCGTTGCGTCCAAGTCCGGACGTGACGAGGACTTCAACGTCGCACTGGCTGCGATGTACGTACACGGCGCTCAGGTCCGCTGGAACGAACTTTTCGACGGCCGCTTCGTGCGCGAATTCGTTCCCGCCGATCAGAAGGTGTTCATCGAGAACTTGGCCGAGGCGAAGCTGACGGTTAAATCTGCTCCCGAACCGCTCGCAGTTGGTACGTCCGGCGGGGATCCGGCTGCGGCGCTGGCCGATTACCTGAGCCGACGCGGGAACTTCCTCGTCGACGTCATTCGCGCGGATGTAGGCAGCGGAGTGAGTGCTCCATCTGCTCCGTCTGCTCCGACTTCGCGGGCAGTCACCAACGGCCACGAATCTGTAGCAGCGAAAGCTCCTTCGCCCGTTTCGGTTCCGGCAATCGAATCGCCGGCTGCCGCAGGCGCGGGGTCCGTGGAAAGTGAGCTGATCAGGATCCTCGCCGGCACCACAGGGTTCCCGGCCGAGTCGATCACGACGGATTTGCGTCTGCTCGATGATCTGAATCTCGACTCGATCAGTGCGGCAGAGGCTATTTCGAAGGTTGCGCACCAATTCGAGGTTGTCGACCTCGACCCTGCCGAGTTGGCCAACGCCACCATCGGAGAAGCTGCATCGCTGATCCTTGCGGCATCGCCGAATGCCGGCACTGCCGTTCCAGTAGCTGCCGTTCCAGTAGCGCATTCGGGGCAATCGGACGTGTCGCGAATCCTGCTCGAGGTAATCGCAGAGGACACCGGATTTCCGGTGGAGTCTCTCGATGTGGATCTCCACCTGCTCGACGACCTGAACATGGACTCGATCAAGGCTGCCGATGCAATAGCCACGGTGGCAACACGGTTGGGTGTTCAGGGTGACCTGGATCCGGCCGAACTCGTCAACGTCAGCCTGGGTGAACTGATCGAGGTGCTCGATCGGTCCGCGAAGGAGAAGTCGGGTCAGCAGCAGCCGGCTGCGCGGGCGCTACCGACGAAGTCACAGGGTATATCGGCCGACAGCTTCACCTGGGTTCGCGATTACACCCTGGAAAAGGTTCGGAGCGAGACATCGCTGCACGAAGTCCGCGACCTCACGGCCGCGACGTTTGTCGTCATCGGTGACGACGCCGGTTTGGTCGGAAGGTTGGAATCCGAACTTCGAGGCCGTGGCGCCCAGGTCGACACCCGGACATTCTCCGACGCCGACACTGCGAACGCACACCACGTGATTGCGGTAATGCCGCGCGTGACCGATGATTCCGTCACCGAAATCGGCTTGCGCCGCGGAATCGAACACATGCACAGAATAGTTCCGGCGCAGCAAAGTGGTGGCGCGCGAACCACATTGGCGGTGGTTCAGTTCACCGATGCCGAGCTGAGCAATCCAGCGCCGGTGCCGAGTGCGGCGGCTTTTGCAGCTTCGGTGCATCACGAGCGCCCTGAGTTGGATGTACGCGTCCTAGGATTCGACGGCTCGACAGCGGACGAGGAGGTGGCAACCACTGCCGTCTCCGAGTTGGATTCGGTTGCACCCTATGTGTTCGCGACTTACGACGCCGAGCTGGCGCGCACGGCACTGCAACCGCGGGTGCTCGCCTCGAACGACTACACCGTCCGGGAAAGCGGGCTGGGAAGTTCGGACGTTGTGGTCGTGACCGGAGGCGCGAAAGGCATCATGGCGCAATGCGCTCTGGCACTGGGCCGAAAGACCGGCGCCGAACTGGTACTGATCGGAAGCTCTCAGCGACAGGCAGGCGACGAAATCGCCTCCACTCTTGCGGACTTCACGTCTGCCGGTTTGAGTGCCCACTACTATCGCTGCAACGTCACGGATGCTGCGGCGGTGGCTGGCGTCGTCGCTCAGATCGAGGTCGAGGTGGGGCCGATCACCGGGTTTGTCCACGGTGCGGGGGCGAATGTTCCGCGGCGGTTCGAGAGAGTCGACAGCGCTGCGGCTTTCAAGGAGGTTGCACCGAAGGTCCTGGGCGCAGCCAACTTCGTCGAAGCGCTCGCTGATCGTGACTTGAAGCTGTTCGTGGGCTTCTCTTCCATCATCGGATACACCGGTATGCCCGGAAACAGCTGGTATGCATACGGAAACGAGCTTCTCGACGAAATGGTGGTGCGGTATGCCGCCGGGCACCCGAAGACTCGGACGTTCTCGCTCGCGTACAGCGTGTGGGGGGAGACAGGGATGGGCGCCCGCATGGGCAGCGTCAACCACCTCGCGAAGATGGGTGTCATGCCGATTTCGACGGCTG
Organism: Rhodococcus sp. NPDC056506; assembly: GCF_042794945.1. NCBI lineage: Bacteria > Bacillati > Actinomycetota > Actinomycetes > Mycobacteriales > Nocardiaceae > Rhodococcus > Rhodococcus sp. NPDC056506. The sequence continues at coordinate 373,398 of NZ_JBHTSW010000001.1, forward strand.
CGGGAGTAGATCACTTCCTTCGTCTGGTCGACAGTGGACCCGAGGCGAGTCGCATCGTCGTGACCAGTCGACTCGGGGGTCTCGACACCTGGGCTCCCGCAGCGCCGGCTCTGCCGGCGGTGTCGCGCTACATCGACCAAATCGTGACGTTCGAGCCGCACGTAGAACTCGCGACCCGAACTACGTTGTCCACCTCGGCGGATTCGTTTGTCCTCGACCATGTCTGGAAGGGATCGGCGTTGCTGCCGACGGTCTTCGGGCTCGAGGCGATGTCGCAGGCGGCAGCCTATGTCACGGGACGCGTGACCCTGGGCCGTGTCCGTATCGACGACATCAAGCTGGATCGACCGATCGTCGTCGACACGGTCGAGGGCACCAGAATCGAGATCAAGGCAAGCGTCGTCGAGCAGGATCGTGATGCCGCCGGAACGCGGGTGCATGTCACGATCGGCACCGAACGGACCGGGTACGGGCGGCCCCATTTCTCGGCTGACTTCATCTTCGGGCTGGACGAAACACTGCCTGAGTTCGAGAGGGAATTGCCGCGACCGGTGCTCGACATCGATCCGTTGGACGATCTCTACTCGTGGTTGCTGTTCCAGGAGGGCGATTTCCGCCGACTCGAAGAGATCTCGAGTCTCGACTCCGAGCACATTCTCTTCAGCGCTATTTCGCGCGCCGACCGTAGGCAGCACCTCCTCGGTGATCCCTACTTCCTGGATTCACTGCTGCAATCGGGGCAGGTCATGGTTCCGCGGGAGATCTGCCTTCCGGTCAACATCGCCCGAATCGACATGTACGACGGGCGATTCGAGGCTCGTTCGTTCACCGCGTACGCCTACGACAAGGTGCAGACCGAGACCCACATGCAAGCCGACGTGGCAGTGGTGAAGGACGGGCGGGTGGTGATCCAGCTCGAGGGGTACCGCTCCCAGATTCTCTCGCACGACGAAAGTAGGCCTTCAGCTGAGGAAATCGCGGACCCGACCGCGCGTGATGCGCAGATCATTCTCGACAAGCTCGCGCAACACAGCCGGGCGTTGGGAGTGAAGAGCCCGCGGGTTGTGGTCGCACATACCCCGGGGATTCACGAGCTGACCAAGTCGGAACGCCACGAGCAGGAGAAACCGATCGCCGAGGCGGCCGTGAACATTCATCTCGATGAGGATGCGGTGATCAAATGAGCAATGCCTTTGCCATCGAATGGCAGGAAACCGGAAAGCCCGTCGTTGTCGGTGACGTTCCACCATCGGTGGATGTCTCGCTCTCGCACGACGGCAGTAAGTCTCTCAGCTCCGCAGGTGACTGGCCGCAGGGATGCGACATCGAACCGATTCGCGCCCGAACCGTCGTGCAGTGGAAGGCACTTCTGGGTTCGGCGCGGATTCCGCTGCTGGACGAGTTGATCGCGGGCGGCGAATCACTCGATCGTGCGGGAACCAGGCTGTGGGCGGCGGCAGAGGCGATCCGAAAGGCCACGGGGCAGATGTCGGTTTCTCTGGCGATGGGTGCCAGGGAGGACGACGCTGTGACCTTCCGCGGCGGCGCAGAGGGAAGCGTGGTGGTTCTGACTTTTCCAGCTCTGTTGACGGATAACGAGGAGCGAATTCTCGCGTTCGTGACTCACGAGGAGGATGCGGAAGAACCGGCGCACGACCCGGCACCACAGTTCGACACCGGGCCGTTGTCGGCGAAGTCTCTCGCGCAGTTCGATCCGATGGCCTACGGCTCCGACGTGCATGTGGTGGCACGCAGCGGCTATCCGGCGGTGTCGATCCGGTTCCCCGTCGGGTTCCGGGACGCGTGCAACGTCGGTGGATCAGTGGGGTTCGCGAGCTTCGCCCTGTGGCTGGGTGCTTTGCGGGAGAGGGGGACCGGACCGATCTCGAAGCAGATCGTCGAAGACATGGCGACGGGTCGTTGGGGCATGGTGACCAACAACTCCGAGGTGTTCATCGATGCGAACCTGTACACCGACGACATTGTCGAGGGGACGATCTGGATCACCGAGCTCACCGGTCCGGATCGGGCAACCACCAATCTGCATGTCGAATGGTGCCGAGTCGACGGTGAGACGCGCACCCACATCGGGTGGAGCGCGATGCAGACGACATGGGTGGAAATTCTCTCCCACGGCGTGGTGGCGGCACGGCCGATGCCGCAGTACTTCCACGATTTCATCGAGCCGATGACGATTCCGACGGGGGCGAAGAGCGTTGCCGTCCCGGCCGAGCCGAAGGACGTCGATCGTGGTTCGGTGATTCGCTCGGCTCCGATGGTGCCGCGCAATCCGTACCTGCTCGAATCCGAGGTGTTCTCGACGACGTTGCAGGACGGAAACGTCGTGGGCAACGTCTACTTCGGCAACTATTACATCTGGCAGTCGAGGATTCGGGACAAGTTCCTGGTCCGTTCTCAGCGTGAGGCCTTGGCGGCCCGCGGCGCTCTGGGTGAACTGCGTTGTGTGCACACGCGGGTGGAGCATTTGCGTGAGGTCATGCCGTTCGACGATGTGCTCGTCACGATGTCTTTGGCAGCTCTCTACGAGAAGGGGATCGACCTCGAGTTCGAGTATTTCAAGGTCCATCCGGATGGATCGCGGGAGAAGCTCGCGATCGCTCGTCATCGAACTATCTGGACGATACCGAGCGCTCCTGGAGCCCTGGATATTGCTCCGCCGTCGAATCTTCCACAGTCGCTGATCGATTCGGTACTGGAGGCGATCGACGGAAAGTAGACGGGGGATTTCCGAGATCGAAGTAGAGAAACGGGTTGCGTTTTCCTTACGGGAGAACGCAACCCGTTTCGACGGGGAGGGGCAAGTATGGGTACCGGAGTTTCGAGGCGGTCAGTTCTAAAGGGGTCGGTAGTCGGCACAGCGGCTGTTGCATTGGGCGCAAAGGCGAGTGCTGCTCCGGCAGGGAGTGTGGATATCGAGTCGCCGTTGATCTTTCATTCACCGGAGTTCGATCCGTTCTGTGACGAGCTTCCCTCACTTCCCATGCTTTTCGGCAGTGAGATCACTCTGACGGCGCAGGTCGGGACACACGTATTTCATCGGGATTTTCCGTCGTCTCCCGCCTTGTCGTACAGCAGCGCAGAGTTCGGCGGCGGCTATTTGGGCCCCACCGTCGAGGCGCATTCGGACGAGCCGATCATGTTGACGTTCGAGAACAATCTCGCCGGGCATCCGCTGGCTGCGGACATGGACATGACATTGCACGGAATGCAGGCCGATTTTCGCGCGAATCCGCCGACGTCGTTGCACTTGCACGGAGGAGTCACTTCACCCGAGAGTGATGGCAATCCGGAGTTGCTGGTGAGGCCGGGACAGGCTGCGATGCATCACTTTTCGCACGGGCAGGAGGCTGCGCACCTCTGGTATCACGATCACGCGATGGGCATCACCCGGCTCAACGTCTACGCCGGTCTGATCGGCAACTATCTGATCAGGGACGAATTCGACACCGGCAAGCTGGGAAATCCGTTGGGGCTACCGGCCGAGGAATTCGAGATCCCGCTGATCTTGCAGGAGAAGATCTTCACGCCGGCAGGCGCCCAGAACGGCCGATCCACCATCTTGATACCGGAAGGATCGTGGGAAGGCGGCGCGGTGGGGGACGTCGGATTGGTCAACGGCAAGATCTGGCCGGAACTGGCTGTGGCTCGGGGCCTTTACCGTTTCAGGGTCGTCAATGCGTCATCGGCAAGCGTGTGGAATCTCCACTTCTCCAACATGATGACGTTCTGGGTCATCGGCAACGACGCCGGAATGCTCGACGCACCCGTCGGGGTCAGCGCCTTCCGCTGCGCGCCGGGGGAGCGCTACGACCTCCTCGTCGATTTCACCGGTCTGTCGGAGGGGTCGACGGTGGAGCTTCGCAACGACGAGGCGCCACCGCTACCCGCCGCTGTCATCGGTGAAGTGACAATGCCGCTGTTCTGCCGGTTCCGCGGCGACGCCCGGCGCGGATTCACCGGTGGTGTTCCGGCGCGACTGCGCGGTGGGCGGCTCCAACGTGACGTTCTCGCCCCGTTGGAGCAGCCGACGGTAACCCGCACAGTGACGGTGAGCCAGCAACTGGAACTGAGGAATCCGCCGGCTCAGATGACACTGAACAACCTGACGTTCAGCACCACCGACGTCGAGAGGCCGCGGCAGGGCACCGTCGAGCAGTGGAACATCGTCAACACCACGCCGGACCCGCATCCGATTCACCTGCACCTGGTGAACTTCCGAATCCTCGGCCGAACACCGATGCGGACGCTGGACTACCTCATCCGTCATCCGCAGCCGGTGATCGGCAACAAGTGGACTCCGTCGCCCGACGGGTTCGAGGCGGGACCCATGATTGCGCCGGCGCCGTGGGAAGCCGGGATGAAAGACACCGTCAGAGTGGACGGTGGCACGGTCACGCGGATCATCGTGCGATTCCCGACCGCGGACGAGCTGGGTTTCGATCCCGACGCGAAGTTCGATCGACTCCCCAGTGCTGTGATGACGGGCGGTGGGATGACGGGCGGCGATCAGGAGCAGGGAAGTGGGTACCACGGTGTGAGCCACGACGGCGTGAGTAACACTGGTCAACTCCAGGGATACGTATGGCACTGCCACCTACTCGACCACGAAGATCACGACATGATGCTGCCGTATCGAATCGTGCCGTGAGCGCCGCCGGAAGCGCACTCGAAATGAACCGGAGCGGGCAGGCGCACGCACGTCGGATCACCTCGGTCACCTAGCAGGATCGCTTCGGTCCTTCCCATGAATTTGGAACACGTTCTACAGTGAAAGGGCTGAGGTCTGTACCTCGGCCATGCGCCACCACCGAAGGCGGCGCGGACGATCTGCAGACCGGTTCGACGAATTACACGGAAGGAACACCTCACAGTGACCACAGAGGCATTCATTTATGAAGCCATCCGTACCCCGCGAGGCCGCGGCAAGAAGACCGGGTCGTTGCACTCGGTCAAGCCGATCTCGCTGGTCACGGGTCTGATCCAGGAACTGCGCGTGCGCTTTCCCGACCTCGACGAGGATCGGATCTCCGACCTCATCCTGGGCGTCGTCACCCCCGTTGGCGATCAGGGAATGGACATCGCCCGCGTTGCAGTCAACGATGCGGGACTGCCCGACACCGTCGGCGGCGTTCAGCTCAACCGTTTCTGCGCTTCTGGTCTCGAAGCCGTGAACATGGCTGCTCAAAAGGTCCGGTCCGGCTGGGACGAACTGGTGATCGCCGGTGGCGTCGAGTCGATGTCCCGCGTTCCGATGGGATCCGACGGTGGACCGTGGGCGCTCGACCCCGCCACCAACTACGACAACTACTTCGTCCCGCAGGGCGTCGGCGCAGACCTCATCGCCACCATCGAGGGCTTCTCGCGTGACGACGTCGACGCATACGCCGTGCGCTCGCAGGACCTCGCCGCCAAGGCGTGGACCGGCGGATACTTTGCCAAGTCGGTAGTGCCGGTCAAGGACATCAACGGCATCACCATCCTCGACAACGACGAGCACATGCGTCCCGGCACCACGGCCGAGAACCTCGCCGGCCTGGCTTCCGCATTCGGTGTGATCGGTGAAATCGGCGGATTCGACGCCGTGTCGCTGCAGAAGTACCACTGGGTCGAGAAGATCAACCACGTTCACCACGGCGGCAACAGCTCGGGAATCGTCGACGGCGCTGCACTCGTGCTCGTCGGCAGCGAGCAGGCCGGCAAGGACATGGGCCTGACGCCGCGCGCTCGCGTCGTCGCCACCGCCACCAGCGGAGCCGACTCCACCATCATGCTCACCGGCCCGACGCCGGCGTCGAAGAAGGTTCTGGCTGCTGCCGGCCTGACCGTCGACGACATCGACCTCTTCGAGATCAATGAGGCGTTCGCCTCCGTCGTCCTGAAGTTCCAGAAGGACCTGAACATCCCGGACGAGAAGCTCAACGTCAACGGCGGCGCCATCGCCATGGGCCACCCGCTCGGAGCAACCGGCGCGATGATCACCGGAACGATGGTCGACGAGCTCGAGCGTCGTGGCGGCAAGCGCGCCCTCATCACCCTGTGCATCGGCGGCGGTATGGGCGTTGCCACCATCATCGAGCGCGTCTGACGCGGCGTCCGTCCTTCCAACGAGGCTTACCAGGAGTCAATCAAAGTGACTGATCAGAACATCATCAACTGGGACCAGGACGCCGACGGCATCGTCGTGCTCACCATCAACGATCCCAACCAGGGCGCTAACACCATGAACGACGCGTACATCGCGTCGATGAAGGCCACCGTCGACCGTCTGGTCGCCGAGAAGGACTCCATCACCGGTGCCGTCATCACCTCCGGTAAGAAGACCTTCTTCGCGGGTGGTGACCTCAAGAACATGATCAAGGTCGGCCCCGAGCAGGCCGAGGAGATCTACAACCACAGCGTCGAGATCAAGGCAGACCTGCGTCGCCTCGAAACTCTCGGCAAGCCGGTAGTCGCCGCCATCAACGGCGCGGCACTCGGCGGCGGCCTCGAGATCGCTCTCGCGACCCACCACCGCATCGCGGCGGACGTCAAGGGCGTCAAGATCGGCCTGCCCGAGGTCACCCTCGGCCTGCTGCCCGGCGGCGGCGGCGTCGTTCGCACCGTGCGGATGCTCGGCCTGCAGAACGCGCTCATGGGCGTCCTGCTTCAGGGACAGCAGCGTGGACCCGTTCAGGCCAAGGAAGTCGGCCTCATCGACGAGGTCGTCGGCTCGGTCGAGGAACTGGTTCCGGCCGCGAAGGCATGGATCAAGGCCAACCCCGAAGGCGGCGTTCAGCCGTGGGATGTCAAGGGCTACAAGATCCCTGGCGGAACCCCGTCCACTCCGGCATTCGCTGCCAACCTTCCGGCGTTCCCCGCGAACCTGCGCAAGCAGCTCAAGGGTGCTCCGATGCCGGCTCCGCGCGCCATCATGGCCGCAGCCGTCGAAGGCTCGCAGGTCGACATCGACAACGCGCTGCTCATCGAGGCGCGCTACTTCACCTCCCTGGTGACCGGCCGCGTCGCGAAGAACATGATTCAGGCGTTCTTCTTCGATCTGCAGTCGATCAACGGCGGCGGTTCACGTCCGGCAGGCATCGAGAAGTCCACCATCAAGAAGGTCGGCGTCATCGGCGCAGGCATGATGGGCGCGGGCATCGCGTACGTCTCCGCCAAGGCAGGCTTCGACGTCGTCCTCAAGGACGTCACCATCGAGGCTGCGAACAAGGGCAAGGCGTACTCCGAAGGCATTGAGGCCAAGGCACTCTCGCGCGGCAAGACCACGCAGGAGAAGTCCGACGCACTCCTCGCCAAGATCACCCCGACGGCTGACCCGGCCGATTTCGCCGGCGTCGACTTCGTCATCGAAGCCGTCTTCGAGAGCCAGGAACTCAAGCACAAGGTGTTCCAGGAGATCGAGGACATCGTCGATCCCAAGGCCCTGCTGGGCTCGAACACCTCCACGCTGCCCATCACGGGTCTCGCCACCGGCGTGAAGCGTCAGGAAGACTTCATCGGCATCCACTTCTTCTCGCCTGTCGACAAGATGCCGCTGGTGGAGATCATCCGCGGTGAGAAGACCTCCGACGAGACTCTGGCCCGCGTGTTCGACTACGTCCAGGCAATCCGCAAGACGCCGATCGTGGTCAACGACTCGCGTGGCTTCTTCACCTCACGTGTCATCGGAACCTTCATCAACGAGGCCATCGGCATGCTCGCCGAGGGCGTCGAGCCCGCCACCATCGAGCAGGCAGGTATGCAGGCCGGTTACCCGGCTGCGCCGCTTCAGCTTTCGGACGAGCTCAACCTCACCCTCATGCAGAAGATCCGCAAGGAATCTGCCGAGGCAGCCAAGGCCGAAGGCAAGGAACTGCCGGCAGATCCGGCCGGCGAGGTCATCAACACCCTCGTCGAGAAGTTCGACCGTAAGGGCAAGCTCGGTGGAGCAGGCTTCTACGACTACGCAGAGGGCAAGCGCACCGGCCTGTGGTCCGGACTCCGCGAGAACTTCAACTCCGGAACCTCCGACGCCCCGATCCAGGACCTCATCGACCGCATGCTGTTCATCGAGGCGATCGAGACGCAGAAGTGCTTCGACGAGAACGTCCTGATCACCACGGCGGACGCCAACATCGGCTCCATCATGGGCATCGGATTCCCGGCCTGGACCGGTGGCGTTCACCAGTTCATCGTCGGCTACGAGGGCGGCACTGCCGGCTTCGTCGCTCGCGCAAAGGAACTCGCTGCGCAGTACGGCCCGCGGTTCACCCCGCCGGCGTCGCTAGGGGCATAGCCCCCGTGCGCGGTTAGGGAGTCTCAGCACTTCCTAACCGCGCACAGCTTTATCCACAGGTTGGTTTTTTCGGCGAAATCCTTCTGTATGTATTTGCAGGCTCGTCGTATGCCTTCACATACAGAAATCGATGCATTGCAGGTTATCGTCGATGCTCAGCACGGACTGGTCAGTCACGCCCAACTTCACGCCATCGGATTTCCGCGCTCTCGCGTGAAACAACGAGTTGAGGTCGGACGCTGGCAAACTGTTCTTCGCGGCGTCTACTCCGTCACCACGGGCCCATTGACCAGGTATGCCGCACTCGAAGCGGCGCTCCTGTACGGCGGCGGGTCGTCGATGCTCAGCCATCACACCGCCGCTGAGGAATGGTCGATGCGTCGGCCGGACAGCACTGCACCAGTACACATAACCGTTCCGTACGGGAAGTCCGCGATCTCTCAGGCTGCCACTTTCGTTCGTGGCCTCGGCGCCGACCGACATCCGTCACCAATGATCGGCTCTGTCCTCCATCCCGGCGTTGTGGTCCACCGTTCGAGGGCTCATCGTCACATCGGTGTCGACGCGCAGATGCCGCGCACCGGCAAGGCTGATACAGCTCTCGATCTGGCCGTCGCAGAACCGACTGCGCGCGAGGCCTATGTCAGCCTCATCACCACAGTCACCAACGGACGCATCCGTTTGACGGACATCCGCCGACGCATGGAGGAGCGCTCACCCCGTCGATATCGGAAGGCCCTCGACAGTGCGGTGAAGCTCTTGGCAGATGGGGTGCAGTCATCGCTCGAATACCATTACGCGGTCGACGTGGAGCGGGCGCACGGGTTGCCGTCGGCCAGACGCCAGTCACCGATCCGCGTCGACGGCCGCACGTTGTACGAGGATTGCGACTACAGCGAAGTCAGTGTGCCGCTGATCGTGCGTCTCGACGGTCGGTGGGCGCATTCCATGGCAGAAGTGGCATTTCGTGATCGCCGCCGTGACAATGCGGCAGAGCTGGCAGGTCGTCCGCGGTTGGTCTACGGATTCGAGGAGGTGGTGAAGACCCCGTGCCAGGTTGCGCACGAGGTGGAGACGGTATTGCGGCGGGGAGGTTGGGTGAGGACGGGGGATAGCCCCTGCGGGGCCTGTGAGTGGTTAAGGAGTGCGGAGACTCCTTAACCACTCACGGGGGCTTTGCCCCTAGGCCTTCCACCACGGGCGAAGCGGCACATGCGCCTCACCCTTGGGGCCGAGCTTGACGGCCAGAACCTGGTGCAGCTGAACGACATTGCGCTCGAACCCGAGCCGTGAACCCGCCATGTACAGGCCCCAGACGCGTGCGGTTCCTTCGCCGACCTCGGCGACGCAGGCGTCCCAGTTGTCGACGAGGTTCTGGCACCATCCGGCGAGCGTCAGTGCGTAGTGTTCGCGAAGGTTCTCCTCGTGCCGCACCTCGAGACCGACGTTCTGGATCTCGGAGATGATGCGACCCGATCCGGTGAGCTCCCCGTCGGGGAAGACGTACCGGTCGATGAATCCGCCTGCCTTGGCGCCGCTTCGGTTGTCCGGACGGGTGATGCAGTGGTTGAGCAGACGCCCACCCTCGCGCAACTTGCCCTTGAGGAACTCGAAGTAAGCCGGGTAGTTTCCGACGCCGATGTGCTCCGTCAGGCCGATCGAGGACACTGCGTCGAACCCGGTCTCCGCGACGTCGCGGTAGTCGGAGAAGCGGACCTGCGCAAGATCGGCAAGCCCCTCGTCTTCGATGGCCTTCTGTGCCCAATCTGCCTGTTCGCGTGAGAGAGTCACGCCGATCACCTTGACGCCGCGTCGTGCTGCGTAGCGAACCATCGAGCCCCAGCCGCAGCCGATGTCGAGAAGTCGATCACCCTTCTGAAGTCCGAGCTTCTCGAACACCAGGCGGTACTTGTTCTCCTGGGCTTCTTCGAGGGTCTGCTCCGCATTGTCGTAGGCGGCGCAGGTGTACGTCATGGATGGACCGAGGACGTACTCGTAGAAGGTGTTGGAGACGTCGTAGTGATGGTGGATGACCTCGGCGTCACGAGTTTTGGAGTGACGCAGTCCTTCTGCGACGCGACGCCAGCGAGGGAGATGTTCCTGGGGCGGCGGGGCGATGGGCCGCAACAGATCCCAGCCCAGCGAGCGCGTGATGCTGGCGAGAGTCAGTGCTGACGGGCGCTTGAGGTGGAGTTCGTCGCCCATGATGCGCAGAATCTCGTACGGATCACCGGGGTGGACACCCTCGGCTTCGAGATCGCCGGAGACGTACGCGCGGGCCATGCCGAGGTCGCCGGGAGCTGTTGCGAGATAAGTGGTTCCGCGAGTCGACTTGAGGTGCAGTCCGTAGTCGGCATCTTCGGGGCCGGCGGTGCTGCCGTCGTACGCGGTGAATCGAAGCGGCAGCATGCCGTCGGAAAGCGTCTCGAGAATCTCTGCGATGGAGAGCTTGTCCTGGCTTTTGGAGTCTTTGAACGTGGTCATTTACGTTGCACCGCCTTAGAGAATAGATCCAATAAACGGGATTTCGGGTCGTAGCGTTCCTTGAGTCCGATGTACCGGTCGCCGCCGTAGTACAGCTCCTCGAAGTCTTCCTTCGAGTAGTAGGAGTCGGAGTAGAGCGATTTGTGTCCGTCGAAATCGCTGACCTTTTCTTCGATCAGTCGATTTGCTGCCCCCTCGCGCTCGCCGGGAACTATCGGCACCGAAGACCAGAAGCCGATGTTGACGTAGGTGCGCTTGGGTTCGAGGGGGTAGAGGGGCCACGGCCGCGATGTGGCCAATTGATCCAGCCGAGAAGCTGAGGCAGCGGCCGGGCTTGGCTCACGAAGACGCAACGGGCACAACCACAGTGGTTCGATCGGAATTTCCTCGAGGAACCACGAGACGAAGTCCGCGGTTCGTTCGATGGGTACCTCGACGTCCTGGACGACGCGTTCGCGCGGGGGCTTGCCCTTGCGCTTTTCGAGGCGATCTCCGATGTCGTACTTGTGGTCGAGGGCAATCAGCTTCCAGTAGAAGCTGCTGCGTAGGTACTGCTTGGGCCAGAAGCGCCGGATCTTCGGGTTCTGTGCACCGAAAGCCCGTGAGCACCAGAACCAGTCGGTGTCCCAGCGCCACAAGTAGTCCCGAATGGTCAAGCGGTCCGTCTTGGGCTGTGTGAGTGACGGATGCTGGATCGACCGGTAGAAGATGTCCTGGTCGGTGTAGTCGCTGACCGGGCCTTCCTCGTCGGTTTGCACGCCGAGTGTGAGGTAGCTCTCGGAATCGGTGAAGACCACCCCGTCGAGGTAGTCGACGGCGATCCCGTCGTACTCGCGCTCGGTGACGATGCGATCCATCGTTTCTTCGAGCTTCTTCAGTGAATCGAAGCGCACATGACGCAACGCGACGTACTTCTCGACCGGTTCGAGTGCGATCTTCAATCGCGTCGAATAGCCAAGGGTGCCGTAGGAATTGGGGAAACCGTAGAACAGCTCGGCGTGTTCACCGTCCGGCGTTGCGGTGATGATCTCGCCGCTTCCGGTCAGTACGTCGATTTCGAGTACCGACTCGTGCGGTAAGCCGTTGCGGAAAGAGGTGGACTCGATGCCCAGGCCGGTCACCGCACCGCCCAGGGTGATGGTCTTGAGCTGAGGCACGACCAATGGCGCCAACCCGTAGGGCAGCGTCGCGTCGACGAGGTCTTCGTAGGTGCACATGCCGGCGACGTCGGCGGTGCGCGCCTGCGCATCGACGGCGATGACACCGGCCAGACCGCTGACGTCGAGGCCGGGGGCCGACGTCTTGGCGCGAGCGCGGAACAGATTGGATGTCTTCTTTGCCAGGCGTACAGAAGCATCGGCGGGAATGGCGCGGTATGACGCGAGTAGGCGTTCGACGCCTTCTCTGTGCTGCTCGAACCCCATTTCACGCGCAGCATCGGAACCCGGGCCTTGCTTTGTCCGGATTCGATCGAACTTCTGAACTACCCCATTGAACGAGAGAGTCACACCCTGACGCTATCGGTAGTTGCGCGTGCAAGCTATCTGGAGGGGTCTTAATGCCCGAATTTGATCGAGTTGTTGCAAACGAACTCGATAAATGCGCCAACAGGTGAACCAGCTCACAGGACAGGGCAGATTGTCGAGATACCGGGGCGGGACAGGCAATATGGAAAGGAATGTCTGCGCAGTTCGAGGTGCGGATTCGAGAGTCATTCGCGGTATCGAGCCGCGTTGGTCGAACAAGGAGACGTAGGGCATATGGGTCAGGTCAATGCAATGAGTTCGATAGTCGTCACAGCAGCACCCGACAAGGTGCTCGCGGCGCTCTCGGACTACGAGACGGTTCGCCCGCGAATCCTGTCCGAGCAGTACCTCGACTACAAGGTCGTCGAAGGCGGCCAGGGCGACGGAACCGTCGCGCAGTGGACGCTCAAGGCGACGGAAAAGCGTTCGCGCAACGTCAAGGCCACAGTGACGGTCGACGGCAACGTCATCACCGAGAAGGACGCCAACTCCAGTCTCGTCACCACCTGGACCGTTGCCCCCAACGGCACCGGAACGACGGTTACGACGCTCACCCAGTGGCAGGGTGCCACCGGAATCGGCGGCTTCTTCGAGCGCACCTTCGCTCCGAAGGGTCTGCAGCGCATCCAGGCCCAGGTCCTGGACAACCTCAAGCGCGAACTGGTCTGACTGATTCTGCATCTCGAGAGATGGCGTCGTACCTTCACCGGTGCGGCGCCATCTTTCATGCGCCGGTAATGATTCGCCCCAACTCGGCGAGTGCGGGGTTTCCGCTTTCCCAGTAATCGCTGTGAACTCCGAACCCCGGCTCCCCGGGTGATCCGTCGAATACCTGCGCGCCGAATTCCGGATCCGACGGATCGAATCCGTGGACTCCGAGGATCTTGGGGATTAATTGGACCGGATCCCAGAAGGCCGTCGTCGAATGAACACGACGCGACATCTCGGAGGAGTCGACGCCGTCCAGGCTCAGTTCGTTCACACGCTCGGCATCGACTCCCGGGCTTGCGACAAATACCAGCTCGTCGACGTCGAGAGAAACGCCACGGGTAGTCGCGGCACCGATGACGGTGCTGCCGTAGGAGTGCCCGATCACTACGTTGTGCGACGGCGGACCGTCATGTGAGGTGCGTAACCCGTCCTGGAAGGTGTCCAGCCCGGGCGCCGCGGCGTCTGCGTAGCGATCCGAACCGGCGTCGGGAATGCCTGGGGGAGCGTCGTACCCGGACCACAGGATCACCGACGTGGCTTCCGTTGGTGCCGCGCTGACGGCTGCGTCGTACATGGCTCTGGTTCGTTGTAGATCTCCGCCGACGCCCGAGAGCCCGGAACCGGTTCCGGGAATCAACGTTGCGACGTTGTCGGCGGCATCGGGATTACCGACTGCCACTACGGCGTGCCCATCCGTGACCGAGAGAAGGAACGTGTCCGGTCGAAGTTCGCCGCGCACGGCCGAGTATCCGGCCGCTACCGTTCGATCCGGCAACTGCTCGAGTGCAGAGAGGTACCGCCGGTTGTAGTAGTCCCGGTCGAGAGCGGGAAGGCCGTCGCGACTTCCGATGGACGGATCCCACCTCGCCAACGCGTCTTTCTCGTTGGGCGTGAGCGATTCCCAGAGTCGGTGTAGCTCCGCGGGTGTTCCGGGGAGTGCCGACCTCCCGTCGAGAATGTCGACGACAGTGCGGCTGAGGCGATCAGGCTGATTACCCAGGAGCGATCCGATCTCCCGGAATGCCTGACGTAGAGCAGTCGCGGCCCGGTTGTCTTCATAGTCCAGCGCCGACAAAGAGTCGAAGATTCGCTGCTGAAAACTCTGTGCAGCCGTAGCGTTTTCGGAAGCCTGCATGACGTCGGCCAGATTCCACGGCTGCGTCGACGCAGGCGCCGATACAGCTCCGCTGTCTGACACCGTCAAGCCGTGTTCGAGAGTCGCCTCCTCGACCAGGTCCAGAACTGTTCTTCGCGCGGTGCCGATCGTATTGGCCGCTCCGGCATACAGATCCGCGACCACGCGCACCGCAATCGAGAGCCGAGAGGAGACAAGCGAGATGCCCGACCACTGCACTGCCGCCGCGCTCGACGCTTCGCCTCGCCAGAACTCGCGGACGGCGTCGATGCTGCGACCGGCGTCGCCACTGAGAAATTCGACTTTCCGATCGTTTTCGACGAGTTCCGCAGCGCAGGTGCGTAGTTGCTCCGGTGACCACGCGCGAAGCTGAGAGATGGTGGGCCGCATCAGTAGTCTCTGCGCAGTTCGGACACCACGTCGGCCTCGGTAGTGTCGTACAGACGTGCTGCGGCAGTGGTTCCGGACGCCACGAGCCCCAATTGCGTAGCCAGGTGCCGGTAGGCGTCGGCGATCACGCCGGCATGCTCCGTCGATACAGCCATGACAGCGGACGAATCCAGGCTCGTCGCGGCTTCGGAAATCGGGCCAGCGGAGTCGATCCCTGAAATCTGATCCGCAATTCGAGACAGATCAGCCGAAAGTTGCTGCAACGCAGCGATGTCTACCTGAAGTATCGGCCCCATAGCTGAACCGTAGCCAGGCGAACTGGCTGTCTGGGCCGTGCCGGCTTTCCTGTGGACAAGCGGATTTTCTCCACAGAAGCCGGATCAGGGGGTTGTCAGGAAGGCCGTGACTCCACTGGTGACGGCGGCTGCATAGTCCTGCTGACCGTCCGGGCTCGTCATGCGCGCTGCCTCGTCGGCATTTCGCATGTTGCCGAGTTCGACCAGAATCGACGGCCGCTGCGACAGATTGAGTCCCGTCAGATCGGCGCGTGGTGCCAACCCGTCGTCACCGATGTAGGTCGACGGGGTGAGGCCGGCGGTGACGAGTGAGTCGCGCATGGTTTCCGCAAAAGCCACGGACGGGCCAGCCTGAACCGAGTTCAGCGGGGGAGCGGAGTAGCAGACGTGGAAGCCTTCGGCCCCGGCCGCTGCGCCGTCCGCATGAATACTCACCACGACGTCGGCGCCGGAGGAATTGGCGGCTTCGGCGCGTGCGTCGACGCAAGATCCGACGCTGACGTCGTCCGGTCGACTCAGGACGACTGTGGCGCCTTGGCCTTCGAGTTCGCTCTTGACCAGGCTCGCGACTTCCCAGTTGAAGGTGTGTTCGGGGAACCCGGCGTCGGTGTTGGTGCCGGTGGTCTGGCAGTTCTTGGTGCCGCCGCGGCCAGTGGGGACCTGGGTGTTGATGCTGTCGTCGTTCGCTCCACTGTGCCCGGGATCGAGGAAGACGACCTTGCCGGTGAGGGCTGCGGGGATGTCAGCGGCAACAGTGCTGAGCGGAGACACCTCGACCGAAGTCGTGGCCTCGGCAGTCTCGGTGGGAATCGTGCACGCGGCGCTCAGCAGGCCGGCCCCGACTACGGCGATGAGGGCGGTGGAGCGGAACACACGTGATGCCATGTTTGACCCTCTTGACGGTTTTACGGTGTCTGACTGGTTCCGGCGCACCCGCTCACGGTAGCGCGCACCGACTACGCTGGTGGGGATAACTCTGTAGAAAGGACCGCTCGTGCAACCAGGTGGAGCACCCGACATGTCTGCTCTGTTGGCTCAGGCTCAGCAGATGCAGCAGCAATTGATGGCGGCGCAACAGGAAATGGCTCAGGCCGAAGTGACCGGTCAGGCCGGCGGCGGGCTGGTTGTCGCCACGGTCAAGGGCACCGGCGAGGTTGTCGGTCTGCAGATCGATCCCAAGGTCGTCGACCCCGAAGACGTCGAGACGCTGCAGGATCTGGTGATCGGCGCGATCGAGGATGCTTCGCGCAAGGCACAGGAAGTCGC
Organism: Rhodococcus sp. NPDC056506; assembly: GCF_042794945.1. Lineage (NCBI taxonomy): Bacteria > Bacillati > Actinomycetota > Actinomycetes > Mycobacteriales > Nocardiaceae > Rhodococcus > Rhodococcus sp. NPDC056506. The sequence continues at coordinate 389,499 of NZ_JBHTSW010000001.1, forward strand.
TGCTGAGAAGCTCGGCCCGTTGGCTGGCGGACTCGGCGGAGGCCTTCCCGGTCTCCCCGGCTTCTAGAAACGAGAACGCGTGTACGAAGGTCCGGTTCAGGATCTGATCGACGAACTCGGGAAGCTTCCCGGAGTCGGGCCGAAGAGCGCTCAACGCATCGCTTTTCACCTGCTCTCCGTGGAGCCTCCCGAGATCGACCGTTTGAAAAATGCATTGCAGCGCATCCGTGACGGCGTTCAGTTCTGCACGGTGTGCGGAACTGTCTCCGATCAGGAGAAGTGCCGCATCTGCGCCGACGCACGTCGCGATCGCACGGTGATCTGCGTCGTGGAGGAACCGAAGGACGTCCAGGCCGTCGAGCGCACCCGTGAGTTCAAGGGTCGCTATCACGTGCTCGGCGGTGCGCTCAATCCGCTTTCGGGGATCGGGCCGGACCAGTTGCGTATCCGGGAGTTGTTGGCTCGCATCGCAAATCAGGAGGACGGCGTCGACGTGTCCGAGGTCATTATCGCCACCGACCCCAACACCGAGGGTGAGGCGACAGCTACCTATCTCGTTCGCATGATGCGAGACATTCCGGGGCTGACGGTGTCTCGGTTGGCTTCGGGTCTTCCGATGGGTGGCGATCTCGAATTCGCAGACGAGTTGACGCTGGGTCGCGCATTGTCCGGGCGTCGTGAATTGTCGCGGAACGCTTGATGAGCGGCACTGAGCAGGGGCAGCAAGTGCGTCGTACGTCCGAGCAGACGCGCGCGCAGATCATCGCGTCAGCCGGGAAAGCATTCGCGACTCGGCCGTACCGCGAAATCACGCTCAAGGACATTGCCGAAGACGCGGGCGTCAGTGCACCGCTGATCATCAAGTACTTCGGTTCCAAAGAGCAGTTGTACGACGAGTTGGTCGACTTCCGTGCAGCGGCCGTCACGGTGTTCGACGCACCGCACGACTCGCTCGGCGAGCGCATGGTCTCGCTGTTCACCAAGCCGCTGGAGTCGTACAAGCCACTGTCCATGAGCTTGTTGTTCATGAGCGGTGTCAGTGAAGAAAGCAACCGCAAGCTGCGCGAGAACTATTCGACGCAGATGATCGACACCCTCGCCGCTCGTCTCTCCGGTCCCGATGCCAGATTGCGCGCGGAACTGGCGATGTCGATGGTGGTCGGAGTGGCGATCATGCGCCGACGGATGATGGCCGGGCATGCCACCGGCACCCAGGACGAGGTGGTTGCGCTGTACGCACCACTCGTGCAAAAGCTCCTCGACGGGTGAGCGGCGTCACAATTCTTGCTTGGTAAATATCCGTTCACCTAATGTAGGTGAACGGATATTTACCTAGTGAGAACAGGCGGTGTGGGGTGACGACGCTCGACCGTCCGCCGGGTACTCCGACAGTCCCCGCCCCTGACGCGAGTCTTGCGCAGCCGCGCTCCCGCTTCCTCTTTCCCATCGTTGTCGCGGCCGCCGTGTTCCAAGCAGTCCTGCAAACCGTCATCGTTCCGCTGCTGCCGGAGCTGCCCCACTTCACGGGCGCCGGACGCACAGCAGTGTCCTGGCTGGTGACCGTCACGCTGCTGGTCGGCGCCGTCGTCACCCCCATCTTCGGCCGGCTCGCCGACATGTTCGGCAAGAAGAAGATGCTTCTCGTCGCCTTCTCGATGATGACTCTCGGCTCGATGTTGTGTGCGCTGTCCTCGGACATCGCGGTCCTTATCTTCGCGAGAGCGCTGCAAGGTGCCGGGTCGGCCGTCATCCCCATCGGAATCTCCATGCTGCGTGACGAATTGCCGCGCAACAAGGTCAACGGCGCAGTGGCCATGATGAGTTCGACGCTCGGCGTCGGAACGGCTTTGGGGATACCGTTTTCCGCGATGATCGCGCAGTACTCGAACTGGCACGTCCTGTTCTGGGTAACCACGGCCATCGGGCTGTCGGTGACTCTTGCTGCGGTGCTGTTCATTCGGGAGTCGCAGCCGAATCCGTCGGGGAGATTCGACGGCGTCGGCGCGGTCGGTCTGAGCGCCGCGATGATCGCTCTGCTTGTGCCGATCACGCAGGGATCGAGTTGGGGGTGGACCAGCGGCGCGGTGATCTCGATGCTGGCCGCGTCGGCGGTGCTGTTCACGCTTTGGGTAATTCAGCAGCGGCGCAACGTCAATCCGCTGGTCGACGTCCGTGCTCTCGTCAAGCGTGCGGTGTTGATCCCGCATCTGGCGGCTCTGCTGGTCGGGTTCGCATTCTTCGGGAACACGCTGATCACCACGCAACTGCTGCAGGGGATGAAGGGGCCGGGCGCCGGGTACGGCCTGTCGATCATCGCGGCGGCGCTCTGCCAGATTCCGGCCAGTATCGCGATGGTGCTGTTCTCTCCGGTTGCGGTGCGGATCACCGATCGCTTCGGTTCACGGACCGCGATGTTGACCGGTGCCGTATTCCTCGCCGGGGGCTACGGGATTCACGCAGTTGCGGGTAAGCCACTGTGGGGAGTGGTTGCGGCGCTCGGCATTACGGCAGTCGGGACAGCGATCGTGTACAGCACACTCTCACTGCTGATCCTGGTTGCCGTGCCACGTCAGCGACTGGCGGCAGCCAACGGGGTGAACTCGCTCCTACGGACGTCCGGAAGCACCATCTGCAGTGCGACGGTGGCGACCATCCTCGCCGCGTTCGTGATCAGCGGTTCGGAACATTCCACGTCGTGGACCGGATTCTCCGTCGCCTATCTGGTGTGCGCGGGTTGCGCGGTGGTCGTGTTCGCGGTGTCGATCCTGTTGCCGCAGGGACGAACCCCGAAACATCTGGATCTGCCGGATCTCGTCAGGCGACCCTGAATCCCGAGAGGAAGAGCGTGATCATCAGATCCGCGAACTCGTCGGTGGTGTATTTCTGGCGGTCCGGCCAATGCGTTGTCGACCACAGGGTGTCTCGTACCGATCGATAGAAAATCTCCGGGGCCACGTCTTGGCGGAAGATTCCCTGATCGACGCCTTCGGCAATCGCTTTCATCCAATGCTCGCGGACTTGGCGAGAAGGCCCGTCGACGGATTGCAGGAGATCGTTGTCGCGTAGATACGCCCGATCGTTCTGATAGATCGCAGTCGGGTGCGGGTGCAGTTCGATGACGATCAGCGTCTCGCGGATCAGGCCGCGCAGGACGTCCTCGGGGCCGGTTGCCGTTTTCTCGACCTGATCGAAGCGGAGCTGAATATCGGTGATGAAGCCGTGCATGAGCTCGGCAACTATCGCGTTCTTCGACTTGAAGTAGTGGTAAAGGCTGCCCGAGAACACGCCGGCGGCGTCGCCGATTTCGCGAACGGTCGTGGTCGCGACACCTTTCCTGGCAAACAGCTCGGCTGAGCTCTCCAGGATTTTCTCCCGACGATCTGGTGATGCCACTGAAATCTCCGCTGGTTGTCGGTCCTGCTCAGGGCAGGGTTTCGGGGGTGCCGGGCTGCCGGCGTCGGACGTAGCGCAATCCTGCCTGATGGCTCCGGCTCGAACCAATTCGTCGGTGAGATCGCGTGTTTCCACTTCCGGGTTCCTATGCTAGCTTCAGAATCAAGCGCTTGCTCAACTTTCGTTCACGGAGGATTTCAGTGCAGAGTCTGCAGACGCAATTTCCGAATTTCATCGGCACAGAGGCCGAACCAGCCCGGGTCGCTCGCTACGCGGTCAACGAGGCGATGATCCGCAACTGGGTCGAGGCGCACGACGACCGCAACCCGATCTACGTCGACGCAGAAGCTGCCCGCAGCGTGGGTCGTCGAGATGTCGTCTGCCCACCCGCCATGATCTCGACCTGGGTGATGGCGGGCTACCAACGCTATCGCCAGGTCCAACAGCTTCGTGCCGACGGAGTCTCCGAGGACTTCGCCTATTCACGACTGCTCGCGTTGTTGGACGAGGCCGGATACACCTCGGTCGTCGCGACCAACGTCGAGCAGGAGTATCTCGCGGAGCTGAGTCCCGGAGACCACGTCACCGCGCATTTCACCATCGAAGCGATCTCGCCGTTCAAACAGACGGCTCTCGGTCACGGGTGCTTCATCACTCTGTTCAAGAAGTACGTCGACCAGGGCGGAAAGACGCTGGTCGAAGAGCGTTTTCGATTGCTCAGGTTCAAACCAGATGCCCAGCCCGATACCCAGCTCGATGTCCAGGAGGTAATCGCATGAGCGAGACTGGCTCCCGCAACACCGCTGTTCCGAGACTCACCGTCACCGACGACAACGATTTCTTCTTCTCCGCGGCCAAAGAGGGTCGCCTCGAGATCCAACGGTGTGCGGATTGCAAGACACTGCGCCACCCACCCGCGCCCGCGTGCCCGGAATGCCGCTCGTTCAGTTGGGACACAGTCGAATCCACGCGGCGATGCACGTTGCACAGCTTCACGGTCATCCATCACCCGAAGGATCCTGCTTTCGAGTACCCACTCGCCGTCGGGCTCGTCGATCTCGAAGAAGGCACGCGTCTGGTTGCCGACATCGCGGGGATCGATCACGAGGAACTCGAATTCGGCATGGAACTCGAAGTGACCTTCTCCGAGCACGCTCACGGCGAGATGCTGCCGCAACTGAGGCGACGGGGTTCGGCGGAATGACGAAACTGATTGACTGCGAAGTGGGTTCGGTCCTCCCCAGCCTCGAATTGCCGTTGGATCGAACGCTGATCGTCGCCACCGCGATCTCCTCACAGGATTTCGAGGACGTGCATCACGATCCGGGCAAGGCGCAGGATCGTGGAACTCCCGACATCTTCATGAGCATCAACACCACCAACGGGCTCATCGACCGCTACATCACCGACTGGTCCGGCCCCGCATCACGGATCGTAAAAACATCACTACGGCTTGGTGTTCCGAACTTCCCCGGAGACACCATGACATTCACCGGCAAGGTCACCGCCACAGACGGCCGGGCGCTCACCGTGACGGTTATCGGGAAAAACGCCCGCGGAACACACGTGAGTGCCGACGTGACTCTCGAACCGGTGGAAAGGGTAATCGCATGACACGAGGATTTTCGAGGCAAGCAGCCATCGCCGGAATCGGCGCCACCGAGTTCTCCAAGAACTCCGGCCGCAGCGAATGGCAGTTGGCGTGCGAATCCGTGATCGCCGCACTCGACGACGCGCACATCGAGGCAGAAGAGGTGAACGGATTTGCGCTGTTCACCATGGAGAACAATCCCGAGATTGCGGTCGCACGCGCCCTCGGGATCCCGGAACTGACGTTCTTCAGCCGTATTCCACACGGCGGCGGCGGTGCCTGTGCACCGGTTCAACAAGCAGCGCTTGCCGTCTCCAGCGGAGTTGCCGACGTTGTGGTCGTCTACCGCGCCTTCAACGAAAGATCCGGCCACCGATTCGGCGCCGGGCCACCACCTTTTGCGTACAACGCGTCGACGGACCAGGAATACCGGAATTGGATCAACCCGTACGGGCTTCTGACGCCGGCGCAGCAGGAAGCCTTCCTGGCCAAGCTGTACATGCACAAGTACGGGGCAACCAGTGCCGACTTCGGCCAGATCTCGGTTCTTTCGCGCAAGCATGCGGCGAACAACCCCAAGGCCTGGTTCTACGAACGCCCGATCACCATCGAGGATCATCAGAACTCGCGCATGATCGCCGACCCCATCCGCCTGCTCGACTGCTGCCAGGAAAGTGACGGCGGACAGGCGCTGGTCATCGTCAGCGCGGAGCGCGCCCGCGATCTCCCTCATAAACCTGCGATCATCAGCGGTGCCGCGCAAGGTGTAGGTCCGCAACAGATTTCGATGAGCAGCTACTACCGAGACGGCATCGACAGTATGCCGGAAGTCGAACTGGTCGCGCGCCAACTGTGGGACCAGACCGGTATCGGGCCAGACGACATCGATGCCGCAATTCTCTACGACGCCTTCACTCCGATGGTTCTGCTTCAACTCGAGGAGTACGGATTCTGCGGACGGGGCGAGGCAAAGGACTTCATCGCCGACGGCAATCTCGAGCTGGACGGCCGCCTACCGATCAACACTCACGGAGGTCAACTCGGTGAGGGATACATCCACGGCGTCAACGGCATTGCCGAAGGCGTTCGTCTGATCCGCGGCACCTCCACCAACCAACCCACCAAAACTTTGGACAACGTGCTCGTGACCGGCGGTTCCCCCGTCCCGCACAGTGCACTCGTCCTCTCGGCAGATCGCTGAATCTGCCGCACACATTCGAGAAAGCAGGAACCATATGAGTGAGCGGATCACCTACGCCAGGGCCACCCACGGCGAGGAAGAAATACAGGCTGTTGTCGACGTCTTGCGCAGCGGGCATCAAGGACTGCGCATCGGCAAGAACGTCTTCGAGATGGAAGAGCGTATCGCGGCCTTGGCAGGCAAGAAGTTCGGCGTCATGTGCAACTCGGGATCCTCGGGTCTGTACTTGGCTGTCGAGTTGCTCGGACTTCCAGCCGGCAGCGAGGTCATCACATCGCCGTTGACGTTCTCCACCGACATCGCGCCGATCGTGCGTGCCGGTCTGGTGCCGGTGTTCGTGGACGTGGAACCCAATACGTTCAACGTCGACGTCACCAAGATCGAGGCCATGGTCACCGAGAAAACCGGCGCCATCCTGATGCCGAACCTGGCCGGCAACTGCCCGGACTGGGATGCCATCCGCGACATTGCAGATCGTCACGGACTCAAGGTGATCGAAGATTCGTGTGACGCGATCGGCGCCACGCTCCGCGGTACTCCGACCGGCTCTCGGGCGGACATTGCCGTCACCAGTTTCTCGATGGCACACATCATCACGTGCGCGGGAACCGGTGGAATGGTGTGCGTCGACGACGAAGCCAGCCGTGACAAGGCTCTGCTGCTCCGCCGCTGGGGTCGTCGTAGCGAGCCGAACCTGTTCGGCAGCACCAAGTCCGGCCGAGTCTTCCGTGAAGAACTCGACGGCGTCGACTACGACAACGATTTCATCTTCGAGCTCATGTCGTGGAACTTCGAGCCCTCCGAACTCGGCGCAGCCTACGGCGTTGTGCAGCTCGACAAACTGGAGGAGAACTACAAATCGCGCAAGGCTACGTTTGCTGCCTTCACGGCGGCGTATGGAGCTCATCCCGAATTTTTCACGACGCCGGTAGAACTCGACGGGCTCGATACAGCGTGGCTGTGCTACCCCGTGATGATCAACGAGAATGCACCCTTCTCACGCAGCGACCTGCAGGAAGCCATCGAGGCCGACGGCATCGACACACGAACTGTGTGGAGCGGCAACGTCACTCGTCACCCGATGATGCACAACATCGAATTCCGTCAGCCGGCCGAAGGATTGCCGGAAGCCGACGCGGTTTTTGCCCGAGGAATGACGCTCGGCATGAGCCATGGCCTGCGTGACGACGAAGTTGCTCGAATTGCGGAGAGCATCAATCGCTTCGCCTCGAAGTTCAAATAGCATGACGAGGCGTTTCGAGGGCCGCCGAGCGCTTGTCACCGGTTCCAGCCGCGGAATCGGTGCTGGCGTCGCAGAAAGGCTGGCAGCGGAAGGCGCTGACGTCGCTCTCGTGGCCCGGACGCTCGGTGCGCACGCAACCCTGCCTGGCAGTCTCGAGGAGACAGCCGCTCGAATTGCGAAGTACGGAAACAAAGTCGAGATCATTGTTGCGGACCTGACGGACGAGCAGCAGCGCGACACCGTTGTGCCGGCGGCAATCGAGAAGCTCGGCGGGACGATCGACATCCTGGTGAACAACGCGGCAGCAGCGATCTATCAACCGCTGTCGGACTACCCACTGCGTCGGCGACGTCTGATGTTCGAGGCCAATGTCCACGCACCGCTCGATCTGATGCAAGCCGTGGTGCCGGGGATGGTGGCAAACGGATACGGCTGGATCGTGAACGTGTCCAGCGGCACCGTCAAACCGTGGCAGGGCCCGCCGTTCACGTGGGTCGAACCGGGAACTGCCATGACCGTGTACGGCGCGTCCAAAGCAGCGCTCAACAGGATCAGCAACGGCATGGGCGTGGAACTCTACGGCCAGGGGGTGCGCGTCAACACGGTTCAACCGCGGGCAGCGGTGCTCAGTGAGGGCGCAAGAGTCCTGGTCGGTGAGACTATCCGGCCGGATCAGGTCGAATCTATGGAAGAAATGGTGGAAGCGGTCACCGCGCTGTGTGATTGCGACACCGAGTTCACCGCTCGCTCGTGCGTCAGCTTGAACCTGATCGACGAATGGGCCCTGACCGTGCGTGGTCTGGACGGCACAGCATTACCGGAGACAGCAGCATTACCGGAGACAGCAGCATTACGAACCGAGGAGTTGGCATGAAGCCCGTCATCGTGGACGCAGCACGAACGCCGTTCGGTAAGCGTGAGGGTTGGCTGTCCGGAGTCCATGCGGCCGAACTGTTGGGATATGCGCAGTCCGGTGTCCTGGATCGGGTGGGAGTCGATCCGAATGCGGTTGACCAGGTCATCGGCGGCTGTGTCACGCCGCTCGGCGAACAGTTCGGCAATATCGTTCGCACATCCTGGATGCATGCCGGCCTTCCCTTGAAGGCGGGTTGCACCACGATCGACGCTCAGTGCGGAACAGCGCAGCAGTCGGTGCAGTTGATGGCGGGTCAGATCGCCATCGGCGCCGTCGACGTGGGCGTTGCCTGCGGTGTGGAACTGATGTCGCGGGCACCGCTCACCTACAAGGTGGGTACCGGCCTCGGAACGCCGCGGCCGGAGTCGTGGTCACTCGATACCGTCGATCAGTACACCGCAGCAGACCGTATTGCCGTCAAACGTGGTTTCAGCCGCGAGGATCTTGATGCCTTCGGGTTGCGCTCGCAGCAGCGGGCAGCGGCAGCGTGGGACGCCGGCCGATTCGACTCGCACATCATCGACGTGTCGACCCCGGACTCGGATGTGGTGGTTCACCGAGATCAGGGACTTCGTGAGTCGAGCCTGGAAGGTCTCGCGAAACTGCGCACCGTTCAAGAGGGTGGACTACACACCGCTGGAACGTCTTCGCAGGTCTCGGACGGTGCGAGTGCGGCACTGCTGATGTCGGCAACTCGCGCTGAGGCGCTGGGCGTGCGCCCGCGGGCGCGGATTCTGGCGCAGTGCGTCATCGGCGGCGACACCGAGTTCATGCTCGACGGTCCCGTGGACGCAGCGTCCATCGTGTTGGAACGCACAGGCTTGACGATCGCCGATATCGATCTCTTCGAGGTCAACGAAGCGTTTGCCTCCGTGCCCATGTCCTTTGCACAAGTACACGGCGTCGACCCCGACTTGCTGAACGTCAACGGTGGCGCAATCGCACTGGGCCATCCGGCCGGTGCAACCGGAATCAGGCTGTTGGCCAATGTCATCGACGAACTGGAACGCCGAGACAAGTCCACCGCACTGATCGCGATCTGTGCGTCAGCCGCAACTACCTGTCTGATTCTCGAACGCATCTGACAAGAACCGAAGATTGAGGAACCTGCCATGGCACTGCCCCTGCTCGAAGATCACCGTGACCTGGCGGAAGCGGTAGCCGCATTCGCGAACCGCTTTGGTGGCATCGCGGACACGCGCAGCGACGTCAAGCGCTACGTCGCCGGGGATCGGCTGGACTCCTGGGATGGATTGGTCCGTCAGGGCCTGCACGCAGTGCACCTGCCCGAGCAATACGGCGGTGACGGGGCAGGACTTGCCGAACTGGCTGTGGTAGTCGAGCAATTGGGTGATGCGCTCTATCCGGGACCGTACGTTCCCACGGTCATCGCCAGTGGGATCCTTGCAACAGCCACTGGCTCGGCCGCGGAGACAATGCTGACCGAATTGGCCACCGGTGCAACCGGAGCAGTCTGCACCGGCGCGGGATTGCGCGCGGCTCGCGGCGATGCCGGGTGGACGGTGAGCGGTTCTGCCGACCCCGCCCTGGGTTTGCCGGGAGCCGATGTCGTTCTCGTGCAGGCAAACAGCGAAGACAGTGAGTTGTGGTTCCGGCTCGAGCCGTCGCCTTCCGCTGCGGTGGAGGTCGAAGACGGAGTGGATCTGACACGGTCGATCGGAACACTGACGTTGACCGATCACCAGGTCGACGCTGAGCTGATCGTCGACGGACTCCAGACGCACCGAGTCGAACTGATCGTCAACACGGTGTTGGCTGCGGAGGCAAGCGGTATCGCCGGGTGGGCGCTACGCACCGCGGTCGACTATGTGAAGTCCCGTCAGCAGTTCGGTCGTCCGGTCGGAAGCTTCCAGGCAGTCCAGCACAAGGCAGCCATGATGCTGGTCCGCTCCGAGATTGCCTGCGCCGCAGCGTGGGATGCGGCTCGATCCGAGGACCACGACGAGGATCAGCAGAAACTTGTCTCGGCTCAAGCCGCGTTGGCTGCACTGCCCGTCGGCATCGAAAACGCCCTCGAATGTGTGACGTTGCTCGGCGGAATCGGATTCACCTGGGAGCACGACGCCCATCTGTACTGGCGCCGGGCGATCAGTATTGCGGCGCTGGCAGGATCCGAGGTGAAGTGGGCACACGCCTTGGGCGGCCGGTCTGCCGATTCGGTCCGCGACTTCTCCTTTGTCGACCCGGACATGCTGCCGGAGTTGCGAGAGCAGGTTCGAAGGGTTCTGGACGAAGTTGCGCTGCTGCCGGACGACGGAACCACCAGCGCGAGTTGGGCGCCGGCCAAGGGGAGCGCTCGACGCGCCCGATTTGCCGACGCCAAACTGGTAGCCCCGCACTATCGGGCGCCGTACGGTTTGGGGGCCGGACTGAGGGAACAAGCCGTCATCGCACACGAATTCGCGATGCGAGGTTGGGCTCAACCGTCCACGGTGATCGGAGAATGGGTACTGCCCACGATCCTCGAACACGGCAACGCCGAGCAACAGGACAGGTTTGTCGAGCCTTCGCTGCGAGCCGACATCATCTGGTGCCAGCTCTTCAGTGAGCCGGGCGCGGGATCAGACCTGGCCGGTCTGAGTACCAAAGCCCGCAAGGTCGACGGTGGCTGGGTTCTCTCGGGTCAGAAAGTATGGAACTCGGGTGCGCACGAGGCGGATTGGGGAGTCTGCCTGGCACGTTCCGACGCGGACGCTCCGAAACATCGTGGGCTGTCGTACTTCCTGGTCGACATGACTTCGAAAGGCATCGACGTACGTCCACTCAAGCAAGCCACCGGTAAGTCGGAGTTCAATGAGGTATTTCTCGACGACGTGTTCGTGCCGGACGACTGTCTGGTCGCGGAACCTGGACAGGGCTGGAAGTTGGCTGCGACAACACTGTCCAACGAGCGTCTGAGCATGGGCAGCACACTTCACCACGGTTCGAGCGATCAATTCCGTCAGGTGATTGCCGATGCGAGCCACGACTGCCCCCGCGAGGACGCGGTGGAAGGCCTCGGCCGCAGTATCTCTCGTGAACTGGCGCTGTCCGCGATGAATCTGCGCGGAGTGTCGGCGCGACTGGCGGGTCAGGAACCGGGCGCCGAGATCAGCGTCTCGAAGGTGTACAACGCCCTGGCGCAACGCGAGGGCTCGCGGGACCTGCTGCGTCTGCTCGGACCGCGCGCCGCCGTTGTCGATCCGGCAGCGAACTACGCGATAGACCACATCGGACTGCCCTCGATTCTGTTCGGCGGCGGAACCGTCGAAATTCAACTCAACGTCATCGCGCAGCGCGTACTCGGCCTGCCGCGTTCGTAGATCTTAGGAGCTTCACCATGTATTTGGATTTGTCGGAGGAGTCGAAGACTCTGCGCAAGGAATTGCGCGCGTACTTCGCGGAGATCATCAACGAGGAAGATCGTCGTGCTCTCGTGGATCAGACCGAAGGCGGCCCCGTCTTCGATCGCATCCTGCGCCGGATGGGTAAAGACGGTTGGCTGGGCTTGGGGTGGCCGGAGGAATTCGGCGGCCGGGGTGAGAACCCCGAAGCTCTGTACGTGTTCTACGACGAGGTGATCCGGGCGAATGCACCGCTGTCACTGGTGACGCTGAACACCGTCGGACCCGCTCTGATCAAGCACGGAACGCAAGCTCAGAAAGACTTCTTCCTACGGCCGATCCTGGCGGGCGAGTTGATCTTTGCCATCGGCTACACCGAACCCAATGCGGGCACGGATCTCGCAGCACTCGAAACACGGGCCCGCATCGAGGGCGACGAGCTTGTCATCAACGGCAACAAGATCTTCACCAGTGCCGGTGTGTTTGCCGACTGGGTCTGGCTTGCCGTTCGTACCGATCCTGACGCGCCGACGCATCAGGGCATTTCCGTGGTCCTGGTGCCGACCAGCTCGCCGGGTTTCTCGGTAACCGAAATCCACACCGTGGGCGGAATCAGCACTTCGGCAACCTATTACGAAGATGTTCGGGTACCGATCACCAATGTCGTCGGTGAGCTCAATCAAGGGTGGAAGCTCATCACCAACCAGCTCAACCACGAACGTGTGGCCCTGGCCGCACGCGGCGGCATCGCCAACGAGCTCTTTGCCGAGGTGGTCGAATGGGCAAAGACCGAACCCGCCGGTGACGGCCACGTCTACGACATCGGTTGGGTACGTGAGAAATTGGCAGAGGTCTACGCGCTGCTCAGTGCTGCCGACCTGATGAATCTGCGACTGGTGGCGGACGTCGCTGCCAACACGTTGGGCGGTGGCGATTCGGCTGCGGCCAAGATCTTCGGCACCGAAGCCGTCGTCAGTGCTTACGGCATGCTGCAGGAAGTGCTGGGCGCCAAGGGATTGCTGCGCCCCGGCTCGCCAGGAGCGGTGCTCGAAGGCCGGGTCGAGAACCTGGGCCGACGCGCACAGAACAACACCTTCGGTGGCGGTACCAACGAAGTGATGCGTGAAATCGTTGCAGCCAAGTGCCTGGGCATGGCGCTTGCTGCGCGTCGACGGCCCGCTGTACAGAACGAAAAGAGCTGACATGGAATTCGAATTCGACGACAATTTATCCGCCGTACGGGATCTGAGTGACTCGATCTTTGCGGCGAAGTCCGGTGTGGACCGACTCCGGGAAGTGGAGGGCGCCGGCGGTTTCGACGCCGAACTGTGGAAGCTCCTCGCTGACTCCGACGTGCTGGGAATCGCTCTGCCGGAAGAGGTCGGGGGAGCGGGTCTCGGAATGCTCGGTCTGGCAGCGGTGCTGGAACAACAGGGTCGCCGGGTCGCCCAGGTCCCGCTCTGGTCGGTGGTGTCCACGGCGGCGCTGCCGATCGCGGAGTTCGGCAGCTCGGAGCAGAAAGCGTCGTGGCTTCCGGGACTGCTCGACGGCTCGGTGATCGTCACAGGTGCCTTCGACACCGGCTACAACGCCGAGACGGCAGTTCGCGCCGAGCCGGCGCCTGACGGTTGGGTTCTGTCCGGACGCGTCGACTCCGTACCGGCCGCCGAGTTCGCCGCCGCACTGGTTGTTCCGGTGACGATGCCGGACGGCAGTGTCACCGTCATGATCGTGCCGACGGACCGGGACGCGCTGGTGCGTACACCGCTTGCGGTGACGAACCGCGAGAGCAACAGCGCTGTGCAGTTCGACGGGGTTGCCGTCAGTGCAGCCGACGCACTTCCCGCAGACGGCACGGTAGTTCGAGACTGGACGTTGCGGCGTGCACGGGTGGCGCTGGCGGCCCTGGCCACCGGCGTCTGCGAGGAAGCGCTGGCGATGACGGCGAAATACACCTCGGAGCGAGTGCAGTTCGGCCGTCCGCTCTCGACCAATCAGGCAGTGGCAGTCCGGGCCGCCGACGCGTACCTCGACACCGAGAGCACAAGATTGACCACCCACCGCGCTGCCTGGTTGATGGACAGCGGAGTTGAGAGTGAAGCGGAAGCGGCTGCGCTGGTCGCCAAATGGTGGGCCTCGCGCGGCGGTTTGCGCGTCGTGCACGCGACCCAGCACCTGCACGGCGGGATGGGCGCGGATGTCGACTACCCGATTCACCGCTACTTCCTGTGGGGACGCCAGATCGCCTTCACCTTGGGGAGCGCGGGGGCGATAGGCGCCGAACTCGCCGATCAGCTGGAGATCCGCGCTCAGATCGGGGCGTCGGCGTGAATATCTGAGACATCGGGTTCCAGTCACAGGCAGCGCGTCGGCAATCATCGCGCTACTCTGCCCTTCGTGAATCGCACCAGTTCGTTCATCAGGCCGTTGGTTCCGCGGGATCCGCACGAGCCGCATCGGGTGGCGACGCCGCTCGAACTGCTCACCGACCTCTGCTTCGTCGTGGCGGTCGCTCAAGCGGCCACCGGTCTGCACCATGCGATCAGCGAAGGGCACGCGGCCTCGGGCGTCGGACACTTCGCGATGGCGTTCTTCGCGATCTGGTGGACGTGGCTGAACTTCACGTGGTTCACCTCGGCGTACGACAACGACGACGGAATTGCCCGCCTGCTGACCATCTTCCAGATCCTCGGGTCGCTGGTTCTTGCCGCGGGCATCGTCCGCTTCTTCAACGACGACGCCCTGCTGATCATCGTCGGCTACGTCATCATGCGAATAGCTCTGGTCATCCAATGGCTCAGGGTTTCGCGGAACGACCCGGAACACGCGCTGACGGCTCGTCGATACGCTCTCGGAATCGTTCTGGTCCAACTCGGTTGGATCGGTTTCTACTTCGTGCCCTCCGCCATCTACGTTCCGACGTTCCTGGTGTTGGTTCTGTGCGAGTTCGCGGTTCCGATCTGGTCCGAGAAGCCGGGCATGACGCCGTGGCACCCGCATCACATCGCGGAGCGGTACTCGTTGTTCTTCATCATCGTTCTGGGCGAGACGATCCTCTCGACCACCATCGCAATTCAGGACGCGGTCGACGGTGAGCATCCGGCAGCGCAGGTCACCTACGTCGTAATCGGCGGCATCCTGATCGTCTTCAGCCTGTGGTGGTTGTACTTCCAACGCAATGCCGGCGAAGTGATCGGCGGTGACAACGTCTCACCCTTCGTCTGGGGGTTCGGTCACTACTTCATCTTCGCGGCCGCTGCCGCCATCGGTGCAGGATTGGCCTCACGCGTCGACTTCTGGACTCATCACGGCGACGGCAGCGCGTTGGTGACGGGTGCCGCCGTCACCGTTCCGGTCGCGGTCATCCTCGCGGCCTTGTGGTTCATCCACATTCGACTGCACGACTCGTCGGTACGCACTCTCGCACCGTTCTCGGTCGCGATAATCGTCGTCCTCGGCGGTACCTACACCGCAGTGCCCGAACTGGTCGCGGGACTGGCCTGCGCCGCGCTGTTGGCCGTGGAACTGATCCTGACCGAGGGCAAATCCGAAACCGTCTGAGCTGGCTCAGCGAATCGCGAGTCGTTCCTTGCGGAGCTTGTCGACCTCGGGCAGATGCAGGGGTTCCAGCTCGTTCACACCCAGGGCGCGCATGAGCAGGAGGTCCGCGAGTTCGGGGTTGCGAGCCAAAGCGGGTCCGTGCATGTACGTCCCGATCACCGAACCCTGCACGACGCCTTCGAATCCGTCGCCGACGCCGTTTCCGACACCATGGGTGACCCGCGCAAATCCGGAGGCCGAGCTGCCCAGAGTTGTTCCGCCGCGGTGGTTCTCGAACCCCGAGAGGGGCGCGGTGAGTCCGTCGATCAGCGGCTTCGTGATGACTTCGCCGATGGAGCGCTTCTCTTGCGGTGAGGTCGTGACGTCGAGCATCGAGACACCTTCGACTCGTTCGCCGCTGGAGGTTTCGTACCAGTTGCCGAGCACCTGAATGGCAGCGCAGATCGCCAGGACCGGTGCGCCACGCTCGGCGGCACGTTGCAGGCCAGGGTATTTCGCGAGGTGACGCGTTGCGAGTCGCTGAGCGGAATCCTCGGCGCCACCCAACGTGTACACGTCGAGCGAATCGGGGACCGGATCGCTGAGGGTGATGTCCACGATCTCGGCGTCGTAGCCGCGCATCCGCAGACGCTGACGCAGGATCAGGGCATTGCCGCCGTCGCCGTAGGTGCCCATGACGTCGGGGAGAACCAGTCCGATGCGAATTGTCGAGTCAGACATTGCGAGACTCCTTCGCGATGGCGGTGTTGAGGTCGCGGAAGGCCGTGTAGTTCGCCAGTACCTCCACACGTCCGGGAGGGCAGGAAGCTATGGCGCGCAACGGGTCCGGGTCGAGAGTGTGCTCGACGCCCGCGTACGTGAGGCGAACTGCCAGATCGGTTCCGCGTTCGCCGGCGGCCACTACCTTGACGCCTTCGAAGTGCTCGAACTTCACGTCCCACAGCCATGAGAGGTCTTCGCCGTCCGGCACCTGACCGTTCACCGCGATCACGAGTCCGTCCACCGTGGGGTCGATCATCGACAGCGCTTCCTGCCACCCCGCGGGATTCTTCGCGAGCAGCATGTGAACGGAGTGCGGTCCGACCTCGACGGTGCTGTACCGACCGGCGACTTCCTGGACCGTCGACGCGGCGGCAACTGCCCCGACCGGATCTGCGCCCAAAGCCGCTGCTGCCGCTACGGCCTGAGCTGCGTTACCGCGGTTGGCTTTTCCGGGGAGGGTCAACGTCATCGGAATCTTCAGGCCGTCGGGGCCGTAGAGATTGTCGTCGTCGAGCCACCAGGTCGGCTCGGGCCGCGCGAAGTCGGAACCGGTACTGCGCCAGTGCTTTCCCTCCCACACGATGGGTTCGCCGGTGCGCGGGCAGCTGACGGAATCGCCGGCCCAGCCGCCGCCGGCCGCAACCCACACGACGTTGGCGGCGTCGTATGCCACGGAGGTGACCAGTACGTCATCGCAGTTGGCGACGATCACCGCATTCGGATGCGCGTTGACGCACGCGCGCAGTTTCCGTTCGATCATGTTGATCTCGCCGACCCGGTCGAGCTGATCGCGGCTGAGGTTGAGGAGCACGATCACTTCCGGGTTCACGGCGTCGGCTACGTGGGGGACGTGCAGTTCGTCGACCTCGAGTGCCGCCAGCGTCGCATCGGTACGCGCTGCCAGAGCGGCAACGATCCCGGCATCCATGTTGGCGCCGTCGGCCTGGGTCGCGACGTCACCGAGTGTCGCGAGAGCTGCAGCGGTCATACGCGTGGTCGTCGACTTGCCGTTGGTGCCGGTGACCACGACGGTGCGCTTGCCGCGTCCGAGCTGAGTCATGAGCGTCGGGTCGATCTTGAGAGCGATCAGCCCGCCGATCATCGAACCCTTGCCGCGACCGGCCTTCTGCGATGCCCAAGATGCTGCTGCGGCAGCTCGCATGGCGAGCTTTCCGCGCACTGTGATCGATAGTCCAGTTCCCACGGCCCGAGTTTGGCACAGGGCGTCGTCAGACGCCGAGTCGCGCCGGTGGTGAAGCTGCAGGTGTGTCCGAGAAAACAGTGCCAGCGGGCTTGCGCCTCATCTGTGCGGCACTCGCTCCGGCAATCACGATGACAGCCCCGACCAGCGACAACGGGCTCGGATCCTCGTGCAGGAACAGCCAGGACGCGCCGATTCCCACCACCGGCACCAGCAGGGAGAGCGGCGCGACCATGCCGGCCGGGTAGCGGCCCATGAGCATCGTCCAGAGCCCGGATCCGGCGATGGTGCCGAGCACGATGATGTAGGCCAACCCGACCAGCGACGGCCAGGCGTCGGCGCTGAATGCGGTGCCGAGTGCGTGCCAGCCGACGGTGGGGCCCTCGACCACAGCTGACAGTGCGAGCATCGGCAACGGCGGGATGACACACATCCACAACATCAAGCGCATCGGTGCGGGATCGCCGACGGTGTTCGCCGCGGCCAAGCGGCTGCCGAGATTGCCGAACGCCCAGGACAGGCCGCCGAGGAGCGTAAGGATCACGGGCAACAGTGCCGCATGGTGCGAGCGGTCCCAGCCGATCAAGGACATACCGGCAACGGCGACGGCGATGCCGGAGACCTGCCAGACGCTGAGCTTCTCGCGGAGCAGGAACGCGCCGAGTAGGACGGTGAACGGTGCTGACGACTGCAGGACAAGTGATGCAAGGCCCGTCGGCATCCCCGAATGCATCGCCCAGAAGAGGAAGACGAACTGGCCGAATCCGAAACCGAATCCGTAGAGCAGCAACCAACGGAGCGGTACCTGCGGACGCGGCACGAAGATGACCACCGGAATCGCGATGATCAGAAACCGCAGCGCTGCGAAGAAGAACGGCGGGAAATGATCCAGGCCGACGCGAATGGCCAGGAAGTTCAGACCCCACAAGACGATCACGGTCAGGCCGAGGAGACGGTCGCGGGGAGTCATGACGTTAATCGTGAGCCTTACAAAGCATCAGAACAAGCGAATATAGATGCACTATCCATGTAGTTTTACTACATGGATATTCGTCACCGTATGGATGCCACGCGCCTGCGAATCCTCCGCGAGCTCGCCGACCGAGGAACCGTCGGCGCTACTGCTCTCGCCCTCTCGATGACGCCGTCCGCCGTCTCGCAACAACTCAAGATCCTCGGCCGAGAGGCGGGGGTCTCGCTCCTCGAGCCGGACGGGCGCACGCTGCGCCTCACGGACGCGGGTCGAGCGCTGGTGCTTCGCGCCGACGACGTGGTGGCGGCGCTCGACCGGGCAGCGGACGAGATGGCGTCGTACCGAGGCTCGCCGCGCGGCAAGGTGCGAGTCGCGTTCTTTCCCTCCGGCGCGGCACTCCTGCTGCCCGGTGTCCTGACGGCGCTGAAGAACTCGGACGTGGACATCGACGCCTACGACGTCGACAAGCCGGCGTCGGCCGTCCCTGGGCTGTTGGCCGATCACGATGTGATCCTCACTCACCGTGACGAACGCGGAGCCGAGACGTCATTTCCCCGGGTCAGCGTGCAACCGTTGATGCGTGAACCGATCGATCTGGTGCTGCGGCCTGATCATCCACTCGCCGAGCAGGATTCGGTTCGGTTGGAACAATTGGCCGATGAGAACTGGATAAGCGTGCGCGGCGGGTTTCCGGTCGACGACGTTCTGCTGTCGGTTGCGTCGGTAACCGGGGTCCAGCCTCGCGTCGCTCATCGGATAAACGATTTCCGCGTCATCGAAGAGTTGGTGGCGGCGGGTCACGGCGTGGCTTTGATGCCGCGTTACGCGATCACGCATCCCGGAGTATCGAGGAAACCGGTGGCGGGAGTGCGCGCTGCACGCGTTTATGAATTGGCAACTCGATTACATTCCGATCGCAGTCCGGCAATCGGAGTGGTACTCGACGCCTTTCGTGACGTCGCACGTGCTGTTGGTGAATGAACGACGGTTGGTGAATGAACACAAAACGGGAGCGACACGATTAGTGTCGCTCCCGCTTCGGTAGTGCAATCTCCACTGACTATTGAGGCCCGGTTAGTGGAGGCCGGTTATCGATGGCCGGAATCAGGCGAGGGCCTTGGCCTTCAGTGCTGCGAATTCTTCTTCGCTGATGGTGCCGGCGTCGAGAAGTGCCTTTGCATCTGCGATGGATTCGGCCGGGGACTTTCCGGCAACCTCGCGGATGTAGCTGTCCTGTGCGTTCTTGACCTGCTGCGCAGCCTCGAGGGACCGCTGTGCCATTCCGTCACTGCGAACGATCAGGTAGACGAGCGAGGTGAGCAGCGGAATGAAGAACAGGAAGACGATCCAGATTGCCTTCACCCAGCCGGAGGTCTTGTGATCGCGGAACAGGTCGGTGATGATCGAGAAGAGCAGGATCAAGTACGCGATGAACGCGAAGCTGATGATGATCAGCCAGAGGAAGTCCCAAAAGGAATCCATTGTCGAGCTCCATTTCACAAGTCGGATTTGTCTGAGCTGACTATCTCACGCGCACGTGGCGTCTGCATCATCCTCGATGGGTGAATTCTTTTTGTTAACTTCGCTAACCGACTCTTTCGGGACCAATGTCATGCCCAATCGAAAACATGGACCGAAAATCTTCAGTGCCCCGAAAACGACCCTGGTCTCACCCGAAAATCGGGTGAGACCAGGGATTGTTCACGAGTCGGGAGCTGAGTGTCAGCTGGCGCGGTTCACTGCCGAGACCACAGCGCGCAGCGAGGCCGTCGTGATCGACGTGGCGATACCCACACCCCAGACGACGGTGCTCTGGCCCTCCGGGCCCGTCACGGCGCACTCGACGTAGGCCGCGGCCTGGGCGTCGTCACCGGCGGACATGGCGTGCTCGGAGTAGTCCAGGACACGAACGTCGAAGTTGATGCTTCCCAGCGCGTCGACGAAGGCAGCGAGCGGGCCGTTGCCGGTTCCCGAGATCTCCTGCTCCTTGCCGTTCACCTTGACGATCGCGGTGATCGCATCGGTGCCGCCGTCTTCCTCGGACGCGGTGACCTTCTGCTTCATCCGCTCGAGCGGGGTGATGGGAGCGAGGTACTCCTCGTGGAAGACGTCCCACATTTCCTTCGGCGAAACCTCGCCGCCCTCACCGTCGGTGATCTTCTGGACCGACTGCGAGAACTCGACCTGCAGACGACGCGGCAGCACGAGACCGTGATCGGCCTTCATGATGTATGCGACGCCGCCCTTGCCGGACTGCGAGTTCACGCGGATGACGGCCTCGTAGCTGCGGCCGACGTCCTTCGGGTCGATCGGCAGGTAGGGGACCTGCCAGAGAATGTCGTCGACGTCGGAGTTCTGGCTGTCGGCGTCGACCTTCATGGCGTCGAGGCCCTTGTTGATGGCGTCCTGGTGGCTGCCGGAGAATGCGGTGTAGACCAGGTCGCCGCCGTACGGATGACGCTCGTGGACGGGCAGCTGGTTGCAGTACTCGACCGTGCGACGGATCTCGTCGATGTTCGAGAAATCGATCTGCGGGTCGACGCCACGCGTGAACATGTTCAGAGCGAGAGTGACCAGGCAGACGTTGCCGGTGCGCTCACCGTTGCCGAACAGGCAGCCTTCGATGCGGTCTGCGCCGGCCTGGTAGCCCAGCTCGGCTGCAGCGACGCCGGTGCCGCGGTCGTTGTGGGGGTGCAGCGACAGGATGACCGAATCGCGGCGAGCCAGGTTGCGGTGCATCCACTCGATGGAGTCGGCGTACACGTTGGGCGTGGCCATCTCGACGGTGGCAGGCAGGTTCAGGATGACCGGGTTGGCAGGCGTCGCACCCAGGGTTTCGGTGACGGCGTCACAAACTTCCTTGGCGTACTCGAGCTCGGTGCCGGTGTAGGACTCGGGGGAGTACTCCCAGCGCCAGTTCGTGTCCGGGTACTTCTTGGACTCGGCCAGGACCAGCTCGGCGGCGTCGGTGGCGATCTTCTTGATCGTGTCCTTGTCGGCGCGGAAAACGACGCGGCGCTGCAGGATCGAGGTGGAGTTGTAGAAGTGCACGATCGCGTTCTCGGCACCTTCACAGGCCTCGAAAGTGCGCTTGATCAGCTCGGGACGCGACTGCGTCAGCACCTGGATGGTGACGTCGGACGGGATGGCGCCGTCCTCGATGATCTCGCGAACGAAATCGAAGTCCGTCTGGCTCGCGGACGGGAATCCGACCTCGATTTCCTTGTAGCCCATACGAACCAGGAGATCGAACATACGACGCTTGCGCGCCGGGCTCATCGGATCGATCAGCGCCTGGTTGCCGTCGCGCAGGTCGACGGCGCACCACTGGGGTGCTCGGTCGATGATCTTGTCCGGCCAGGTGCGGTCGGGCAGCGTGACTGTCTCGACCTCTTCGGCGAACGGGCGGTAGCGGAACGTCGGCATCGACGAGTTCTTCTGCGTGTTCCACGCAGGCTGGTCGGAAGGTGCCGGCTTCGTGGGCGGGGTGATGGTGCGAGTGCCGGTGGTGAATGCGTCAGCGGGGGACATGGGTGTGATCTCCAGGATTGTGGACCCGGCCTGTTGACCTGTTGGTCAAGACCATGAGTCCGGAAGGCTTGGTCGACCGGCGCACAAAAACCCCGCGGCGGGAGGCCAGTCTGGATCAGACCCCGTCGCGGCAACCAAGAAGGAGTGCGCGCTGCATGGACAGCACTCTACTCCTGGATTTCGCGAGAAAACGGTGGGGTTCGCCCTCATGTCCAATTTGTCGCCGAATTGTGCTGCCGTTTCGGCACCGAAAATGGTGGACTGTCGTCCATGGATCCCCGAATCGCCGTGGCGAGCACGTACCTCGACGCGCTCCGCAGTCACGATGGCAGTTCCGTACCGCTGGCTCCGGACGCGGTACGCCACGAGGTCGGGCTCAAGACCGGATTTTCGGGGAATCATCTGCGGCGCAGCCTTTCCGGAGGTCCTCAGTATCGCGTGATCCGCGACATTCGTGAGGTGGAGTGGACGGTCGACGGGGACGACCTGACGGCTGAGTACCTCCTTGACGCCGGGTTGTTCGGGCGGAGCCTGATGACCGTTCGGGTTACCGAGACTTTCCGGATACCCGCTGACGATCACCGCATTCACCGCATCACCGCAAAGATCCGACCGGCGCGCGCCAAGCACACGTGATGCGTTCGATCCGCTGGGTCGTCTGTTCACTGCTGATCGTTCTCGCCGGGCTCGGTTCTGCCGGTTCGGTGGTTGCGCTGTTCGTCCACACCCAGGTGAACGACACCGACAGTTACGTCGAGACGGTTGCCCCGTTGGCTTCCGAACCTGCTGTCCAAGCGGCTGTCGTTGACCGGCTGACCGAGGAATTGACGCAGCGGTTGGACGGGTTTCCGCAGGTGGTGACGAGACAGGCCGAGAGACTCGTTCGCGAGGCGGCTCAGTCGTTGGTCTCGAGCGAGAAGTTTGCGACGCTCTGGACCGCGGCCAACCGTCAGGCGCACGTGCAACTTGCCGCGATGGTGACCGGCCGGGCCACCGACGGCATCGTTCGGTCCGACGACAGCGGAACAGTCACCTTGTCCCTCGAACCGGTCATGACAGAACTGCGGACGAACCTCCGCGATCGCGGATTCACCGTCGTCGATCGTCTCCCGACGTTCGATCCGCAGTTCGAGATCCTGCAGTCCGACGAGCTGGTGCGGGCTCAGGACCTCTCGAACTCTCTCGACCGAGCAGCGGCTTGGCTGCCGTGGGTGTCGGTGGCGTGTGCGATCGCGGCCGTCGCAGTTGCACCGGGGCGAATGCGGGCGCTGTCCCTGGTCGGGCTGGCGACCGCGGTGGCGATGATCGCCCTGCTGGTGGCGCTGGCCGTCGTGCGTCGGGTCTATTTACAGAATTCAGACATACCGTCATCTGAGGCGGCAGTCGCGGTGTACGACGCGCTGGCAGTTTCGCTGGTCAGCAGTATCCGCGTCCTTCTCGCCTGCGGAGTTGCCGTCGCGGTGGTCGGTTATGTTGCCGGTGGCTCGCGTTCTGCGACGTTGATGCGAGCGCGGATCTCGCAACTGATCCCGCGGGGATCTGAGGCGAACAGCAGTACGCATCGGGAAGTCCCAGGACCACCTCGGTAAGCTCGACCTCTGGTATCTGTAAACAATTTCGACCTGGAGGTAGAAACGCGTGGCTCTCGTCGTCCAGAAGTACGGCGGATCCTCGGTGGCAACCGCCGAGCGCATCCGACGAGTCGCTGAACGGATCGTCGAGACCAAGAAGGCCGGCAATGATGTCGTCGTCGTGGTGTCAGCGATGGGCGATACCACCGATGAGCTGCTCGATCTGGCTCAGCAGGTGTGCCCTTCCCCGCCGGCCCGTGAAATGGACATGCTGCTGACCTCGGGTGAGCGCATCTCCAACTCCTTGGTTGCGATGGCAATTCATTCTCTCGGTGCCGAGGCTCGCTCGTTCACGGGCTCGCAGGCCGGAGTCATCACCACCGGCAGCCACGGAAACGCCAAGATCATCGACGTCACCCCGGGCCGTGTTCGCACCGCGCTCGACGAGGGCTCGATCGTTCTGGTCGCCGGATTCCAAGGCGTCAGCCAGGACAGCAAGGACATCACGACGCTCGGACGCGGTGGCTCGGACACCACTGCCGTGGCGTTGGCAGCTGCTCTCGACGCGGACGTCTGCGAGATCTACACCGACGTCGACGGCGTTTACTCCGCCGATCCGCGCATCGTCCCCGACGCTCACCGCCTCGAGACGGTTTCCTTCGAGGAAATGCTCGAACTCGCAGCATGTGGCGCCAAGGTGCTCATGCTCCGGTGCGTCGAGTACGCCCGTCGTTACAACGTGCCAGTGCACGTCCGTTCGTCATACACCACCAAGCCCGGAACAATCGTGTCCGGATCGATGGAGGACATTCCTGTGGAAGAGGCCCTGATCACCGGAGTCGCGCACGATCGCGGCGAAGCCAAGATCACCGTTGTCGGATTGCCGGACACACCGGGACACGCTGCCAAGGTGTTCCGCGCTGTTTCCGATGCCGAGATCAACATCGACATGGTGCTGCAGAACATCTCCAAGGTGGAGACCAACAAGACGGACATCACCTTCACGCTGCCGACGGCTGACGGCCCGCGCGCGGTCGAGATCCTGACCAAGCGCCAGGAAGACATCGGCTTCACACAGATCTTGTTCGACGATCACATCGGCAAGGTTTCCCTCGTCGGCGCCGGAATGCGGAGCCACCCGGGTGTCACGGCCACGTTCTGTGAGGCGCTGGCCAAGGCCGACATCAACATCGACCTCATCTCGACTTCCGAGATCCGCATCTCAGTGCTGGTCAAGGACACCGAACTCGACGACGCCGTGCGCGTTATCCACGCAGCCTTCGGACTGGGCGGCGACGAAGAAGCTGTAGTACACGCAGGAACAGGACGGTAATTTCTGATGACGACAATCGCTGTTGTCGGTGCGACCGGTCAGGTCGGCATCGTCATGCGCACTCTGCTCGAAGAACGTAACTTCCCCGCAGACAAGGTGCGGTTCTTCGCATCGGCGCGCTCTGCCGGTAAGAAGCTGACGTTCCGCGGCGAAGAGATCGTTGTCGAGGATGCCGCAGCAACGTCCGACGAGGACCTCAAGGGCATCGACATCGCCCTTTTCTCCGCCGGTGCGACGCTCTCGCGCGCCCAGGCTCCGCGTTTCGCCGCTGCCGGCGCGACCGTTGTCGACAACTCTTCCGCGTGGCGCAAGGATCCCGAGGTTCCCCTCGTGGTCAGCGAGGTCAATCCGCAGGACGCGAAGAACTTGGTCAAGGGCATCATCGCGAACCCCAACTGCACCACCATGGCAGCGATGCCGGTGCTGAAGGTTCTGCACGACGAAGCTGGTCTGCAGCGTCTGATCGTCTCCAGCTACCAGGCGGTGTCCGGTAGCGGCATCGCCGGCGTCGAGGAACTCCTCGGCCAGGTGCGCGCCGTAGTCGGCGACGCCGAGAAGCTGGTTCACGACGGCAGTGCCGTCGACTTCCCGGCCCCGAACAACTATGTCGCTCCCATCGCGTTCAACGTCCTGCCTCTCGCAGGTTCGCTGGTCGACGACGGAAGCGGAGAGACCGACGAAGATCAGAAGCTCCGCAACGAGAGCCGCAAGATCCTCGGACTTCCTGATCTGCTGGTTTCGGGCACCTGCGTGCGCGTTCCCGTCGTGACCGGGCACTCGCTCGCGATCAACGCAGAGTTCGCCAACCCGCTCTCGGTCGCTCGTGCGAAGGAAATCCTCGCCGATGCTCCCGGTGTGGAGCTGGTCGAGGTTCCGACGCCGCTGGCCGCTGCCGGTGGCAACGCGTCGCTGGTCGGTCGCATCCGTCAGGACGAGGGTGTTCCGGAGGGCCGCGGACTCGCGCTCTTCGTCTCGGGTGACAACCTGCGTAAGGGCGCCGCTCTCAACACGATTCAGATTGCCGAGCTGTTG
The DNA here is from genome assembly GCF_042794945.1 of Rhodococcus sp. NPDC056506. NCBI lineage: Bacteria > Bacillati > Actinomycetota > Actinomycetes > Mycobacteriales > Nocardiaceae > Rhodococcus > Rhodococcus sp. NPDC056506. Next base: position 415,151 of record NZ_JBHTSW010000001.1, read on the forward strand.
GTCGGCTAAGCATCTTTTTTGCCAGTGACCCCGTGCCTTGCGGTGCGGGGTCACTGTCGTTTTGCTGGTGCGTTTCAGTCCAGTTCGGAGATCGCGACCAGGCCGCCGAGGTTGTCGGCGTCCGAATACGCCTTGGCGAGAAGCGCACCGAGTTCACCGACAGGTTTCAGTCGTCTTTCTAGCGACCTACCGATTGGGCGAGAGCTACGGCGAAGCTGGAAAGTCGTTCTCGGGTATAGCTTTCGGGGTCGCTGACGGCCAACCGTCCGAGCATTTCGGCAAACGACATCATCGTGTGGGCGAGGAGAACCGGATCCAGTCCTTCGAGTTTCGGTTCGATGGCAATTCCGGCGCGGGCCAGTTCTTCGGCGCGAGCGAAAACGGCTCCGCGTGAGAGCTTCAACAGACCGTGATACTCGCTGGGTGCGTTCTCGACAGACGTGAGAATCAGGCGCCAGCGCGTCGGGTTCGCGAGTACGGCGTCGACGAAGGCTCCAACGGTTCCGGTGTACGACGCGGCTGGGCCGAGCTCGCTTAGATCTGTCGGCATGGTTTCGAGCACCTGAGCGATGGCTCGCTCGTGCTCGCGGCGCAGCAGTGCGGCAACGAGATCGGTTCTCGTGTCGAAAATTGTGTAGAGGACGGGCTTGCCGACGCCGGCTTCGGCGGCGACTGATTCCATGCTGAGGTTGTGCAGGCCAGCGCGGCCGGTGACCTCGAATGCTGCGTCTAGAAGCTGTTCGCGACGTTGCTCGGGCGCCATGCGCGGAGCGTACTTTCGACGCGGTGTGTCCGTTGTGTCTGCCTGTGACCTGGTCATCGTGTGCCTCACCTCCGCTCCCACCCTAATCTGCCAGCCACTTCTCCATGAATCATACGCAACCGTTGTATTCGGAGTCTGCAATTGTTACGGTGGCGTTGTATTCGAATGGGTGCTCAGTGAGGCGCCTCTGCCGAGATCTCGAGGAGAACAACCGCTATGACAGCGCCGAATGATCTGTTGCTCCATCCCTCCACTTACGATCGGCCGGAGTTCGACGCGACCACGCGGAGACTGCTGGGCGCGACCGTCGACTGGTTCGAGGCGCGTGGAAAGAGTCGGCTCCTGGCCGACTATCACGACAAGACCTTCTACTCCGATTTCCTCGATTTCGCGGCGAAGGAAGGGCTGTTCTCCACATTTCTGACGCCGGCCCGCGACAGCGGTGGTGACTCCGACAAGCGCTGGGATACCAGTCGTATCGCCGCGCTGTCCGAGATCCTCGGCTTCTACGGACTCAACTACTGGTACCCGTGGCAGGTGACCATTCTCGGTCTCGGGCCGGTGTGGCAGAGCGACAACGAGACGGCAAGGGCGCGAGCAGCTTCCGCGTTGAATTCCGGAGGTGTTGCGGCATTCGGATTGTCCGAGAAAGAGCACGGCGCCGACGTCTACTCCACCGACATGGTCTTGACGCCGAACGGCGGTGGCGGCTACCTGGCCAGCGGTTCGAAGTATTACATCGGAAATGGCAACTGTGCCAACACTGTTTCCGTCTTCGGTCGCGTCGATGGAGTGGAGGGTGCTGATCAGTACGTCTTCTTCTACGCTGACTCGGACCATCCGGCATTCACCGTGGTGAAGAACATCGTTCCGGCGCAGATGTACGTGGCGGAGTTCTCTCTCGCCGACTATCCCGTTGCGGCAGAAGGTATTCTGCATACCGGTGAGGCAGCCTTCAGTGCCGCACTCAACACGGTGAACATCGGAAAGTTCAACCTGTGCTTCGGTGGAATCGGTATGTCGACACATGCGTTGTACGAGACGATCACCCACGCGCACAATCGAATTCTGTTCGGTAATCCAGTCACCGCCTTCCCTCACGTGCGACGTGAGTTCGTAGACGCGTACGCGCGCCTGCTGGCAATGAGGCTTTTCTCGGATCGAGCGGTGGATTATTTCCGTACTGCATCGCCCGAAGACCGCCGCTATCTCTTGTTCAACCCCGTCACCAAGATGAAGGTGACAACCGAAGCGCAGAAAGTGATCGGACTGCTCTCCGACATCGCTGCGGCAAAGGGTTTCGAGAAAGACAGCTACCTCGCGGTGGCCAAGATGGATGTCGACGGGTTGCCCAAGCTCGAAGGGACCGTCGCCGTCAATCTCGCCCTTATCGCCAAGTTCATGCCGGCGTACCTCTTTGCCCCCGAGTCATTTCCGGCGATTCCGACGCGCAATGACGCCGCCGACGACGAGTTCCTGTTCCGTCAGGGCCCGGCACGCGGGCTGTCGAAGGTTCGATTCGATGACTGGCGAGCGGTGTACGCGAAGTTCGCGGATGTTCCCAACGTCGCGCTGTTCGTCGAGCAGGCAGAAGCGCTCGTGACCCTTTTGGTCGAAGCTGCACCGGATGCGGCGCAGCAGGTCGACTTGGACTTCGGCTTGGCGATCACCGAACTCTTCACCCTCGTCGTCTACGGCCAGCTGATCCTCGAACAGGCCGAGATCTTGGGATTGGACGAGGGGCAGCGCGACGGCGGGGTCCTGGATCAGATCTTCGATGTCTTGGTTCGAGACTTCAGTGCTGCGGCGGTGGAGTTGTACGGCAAGCCCAGTGCCAGTGAAGATCAACAACGGTTGGCTCTCGCATCCATTCGGCGCCCCGCGTTTGCGGCCGAGCGATTCGAGTACGTCTGGCAGCAGGTTGTTGCTCTGTCCGGTGCATACGAAATGAACGGTGCTCGCGAAACGAACGGGGAGGAATGAAATGTCTGAACTGACAATGAATCGACCGCGTGAGGATTACGGCTTCTTCGGCCCAGGATCACCCAGTTGGAAAATATGGGCGGCTCCGACAGCATTGATCGGTTTCCAACGGTCAGTGGTGCTCGAGCACTTCGACCCCTTTCTTGCTGCCGCAGTGGCAGACATGAGCGGAATCTACAGCGATCCGGCCGGGCGACTCGACCGAACCTTGGCCTACTTCCTGACCGTCGCCACTGCCGACGGGCGGACGGCACTGGCCTTGTCCGACCATCTCATGACGGTTCACGCTCAGGCCACGGGCATCGAACCGATCACCGGAACTCGTTACAGTGCAAACAATCCGGCGTCACAACTGTGGATCCACGTGACCGGTTGGCATTCGGTGCTCAAGTGCTACGAGATGTATGGGCCGGGCCCACTCTCCGCCGTCGAAGAGCAGCGGTACTGGGAAGAATGCGTGATCGCTGCCGAACTACAGACATGCAAGACCTCCGACGTTCCACGCTCCCGAGACGAGGTACGTGAGTACTTCGCAGAAGTCAGGCCCAGATTGTGTACCTCCGAGCGTGCCAACCGGGCAATGCACTACTTGTTGAGAACTCCGAGAGCGCAGGGGAAGACGAAGTTCGCGGCCTTCAGCCGATTGGTCGCGCCTACCACTATCGCGACTTTGCCCGGCTGGATGCGAACGATGGGTGGGTTCGATCAGCCCGCGTTGTTGGACAGGGCAATTGCGCCCGCGGTGCGAACTGCAGTCCGGGTGGGCAGTTCGCCGAAGAATATGACCACTGCTCTGAAAGTCATTGCGCCGATGACGGGCAAGGTGTTGGAGCGCCACCTGCGTGACGAGCAGCCCCTCGACCCGAGGGTTGTCACCCCAGCAGAGATTCGGGAGCGATTCCCGCGAGCCGCCAAAGTTCCGCAGGCAGTCTGACGGGTTCGCCACGGCCTGTGGGCTCCGTATCGGGTGCTGATGTCCGATGCGGAGCCTGGCCGTATTCTGTTGCGCCTGAGAAACTGTTCTCAGGTTTTGAAGGTGGTGTTCGCCGGCCGCGGGTGCTGCTGCGGGTCGATCGAGGGCGGCGGGATGAACCACGGTTTGTTTTCGACGCCTATTCGGATGTCCCATTTTCCGACGAACCCGGATTTGCGGTGCATCAACCGGTGGTGCGAGCGGCACAGCAGGACCAGGTTGTTCATCACCGTCGGACCGCCGTTAGCCCAATGCCGGATATGGTGCGCATCAGTCCACGCGGGCACGCATGTGCAGCCGGGGAACGCGCAGCCCTTGTCTCGGGCAATCAACGCCACTCTCTGCTCCGGGGTGACCAACCGTTTCCCGGGTTTCGCATCGAGCGGCGCGCCGTGATCGTCGAGTAGGACAGTCGACAGGAAGCAATCGCACCCGAGAAGTCGGGTCTGCGACACGGACAGTGGTCCCAGCCATGGCATGTGCCCGACATCGAGATCTGACAGGTCCAGATCGGGCGAGCCTTCGTCGTCCACATCAGAAGGCGCGGCGGCGCAGTCCCGATGCTCAGCGAGGTCGCGGGCGTTGATGTGCACGTTCACGTGCGGTCGTTGACCACCATCGGTACCGGTTTTTGCGCAGTCGAGGTAGCGGCGGATCAGTTCGGTGAACCCGTCCGCGGTCCGCTTCGCCGCCGACCGAGCATCGGGGGTTCCATCGGGTGCTGGGGTGGGCATCGTCAGATTCGACAGGGCCGACAGCAACATTTCGCCGGTGAGAGCGTCGAAATCACCCCGCACCACCACCCGACCATTGAGCGTCGACGCGATACGGAGCTCGTTGAGGTCGACATCTTCGGCTGGCGGAATCTCATCCGATTCGAACACGCGCTCCAAGGTCGCGATAACGTGGCGCACCTTCGTCGTTGTCGCCTCCACCCCCGACGCAGCCGCGAGCAACAAGTCGATGCAGCGAGGCAACGCTTCCTCCGGCATCCCCTTCGGCGGCGATTCACAGAACGCCACGATCAAGACGGCGTGATCGAACGAGCAATCCCCAACATCGAACCGAGCCGCTACCGCCGGAAACGGCCGTAGCGCGGCACCAAGGGCGGCGATCTTCTTCCCGTCCCGAACCTGCAGCATCGTGTTCGCCGCCAACCACGCACCGACACCGCGGGACGCGATCACCTGATCGTCCGGGCGCATCGACAGTTCGTCCACCACCGCCACCCGCACCGCCTCGAGACGCAGAATCTCCGCACTCGCCGACACCGCAGCCTCACGCAACTCCGCAGCAGACAACTGCCACAGGCGTCCGCGTAACCCCACCGCAGAACCCGACACCACGTCCGACGACAAGACACTCATTGAATCCCCCGATCCCCTCCTTGAATCATACTCGAACATACTTTCGAGTCAAGAGCGTTTTTGAATCCTCGGTTTCTCGCAAAGATTCAAGAGTGCATCCGTTGTCCGCGAATGTGTTTCGTCGGGACGGAGGCCGTCATCGAGTGTCACGACCGATGGGGTGGGGTATAGGCCACCGATTCTCAAACTTGGCTAAAGAATGCGGTCGGCGTTTGACCGCGCGAGCACACGGGTAACCCGCTCCGGATGCCGTCAGCGTGAGGGGGCCGTGAGTGGACGAGTCGTACAAGATCCGTCGCCGATCGTTTGTTCAAGGGCTTGGCCTGCTGGCCGGACTCAGTGCATTGTCCGCTGGATCTGCGACGGCTCGACCTCCTGATGTCGATCCACTGCGCCCGTTCCAACTTCCGTCACCCCGGCTGGAACCGTTCCGGGAGCCCCTTCCTGTCCTGCCGGGCATTTCGGGAGGCAATCTGGAACTTCGCGCGGCGTCGTCGATGCATCGTTTCCATCCGGACCTACCGTCGTCGCCGTCGCTGGGATACGGCGGGTTGGACTATCTGGGCCCCACCATCGAGGCGCACGTCGATCAGCTCGTGACAGTGCGATACGCCAATGACATTGCTGCGTATCCGCTTGCCGCCGATGTCGATCCGGGCCTGCACGGTGTGAGTGACCTCGACCGCACGCAGGTCCCCACCTCGCTTCACCTGCATGGAGGAGTTACTGCACCACAGTTCGACGGACATCCGGAGTTGATTCAACGGCCGGGCGAAGGTTTGGTCCACGAATACACGAATGGTCGTGCGGCCGGTAATCTCTGGTATCACGATCACGCCATGGGGATGACTCGCCTCAACGTCTACGCCGGGCTGGTCGGGATGTATTTTCTCCGTGACGACGCTGACACAGGCACCGCCGGGAACTCTCTCGGCTTGCCGTCCGGTGAGTTCGAGCTTCCGATGATTCTGCAGGACAAGGTATTCACCTCCGACGGTCAGCAGAGTGTCCGTTCCACGTGGCTCACTCCGCAAGGTTCATGGGACCCGGCGACTCCCGGTGACGTGGGTGTGGTGAACGGCGTCGTATGGCCGAAAGTGGAGGTGGCTCGCGGACTGTATCGATTGCGACTGCTCAATGCCGCAACCTATTCGGTGTGGAATCTGCACTTCGCAAATCGTATGCGGTTCTGGGTGATCGGGTCCGAAGGCGGACTATTGGCCGCTCCTGCGCCGACGGATCACGTCCGGTTGAGTCCAGGTGAACGCGCTGATCTGCTGGTCGACTTCAGCATGCTCGAGCCGGGCACGACGGTGGAATTGCGCAACGACGAACCGGTACCTCTTGCGGTGGCTCAACGCGGCACGCAGGTGATGCCGGTCTTCTGCCGATTCGACGTGGGCAGTGCAGCAGGGTTCACCGGCACGATCCCCCAGAAGTTGAATTCCGTTGCCGCCGAGCCTGCGTCCCCGGATGTGGTGCGAAATCTCACGATCATGCAGCTGTCGCGTCCCTCGGATTATCCCTCGATCACCATGTCGCTCAACAATTTGCGGTTCACCGATTCGGATATCGAACTACCGCGCCAGGGGACCGTCGAACAATGGAATCTGATCAACATCACCACGGAACCGCATCCGATTCATCTGCATCTGGTGGCGTTCCGCGTCGTGGGACGCCAGAACATCGACACTGCAGCGCTGATGCAGCGGTATCCGGTACCTGACCTGGGGGTCCGGTGGACGCCGTCGGCCGAGGAGTTCGTGACCTCCCCGCTGCGGCCTCCCGAAGTGTGGGAAACGGGGGAGAAAGACACTGTCATCGTGGATGCCAACTCGATTACCCGCGTGATCGTTCGCTTTCCGACGGCCGACGAGCTGGGCTTCGATCCGGATGCAACATTCGCGAGAGGTTCCATGGCGGATCACTCGGCACACGGTGAGGCCGGCATGGAGGACCTGCAGGGGTACGTCTGGCACTGCCACATGCTCGATCACGAAGACCACGACATGATGTTGCGATATCGGGTGGTGACGTAGCCTTCAAAGGGAGAAAAGTTCCCAGAGGAGGCAGCTGTGTCGGAAGGTGCGCCCACCGGGCCCCTGGACGGATATCGGGTGATTGAACTCGGAACCTTGATCGCCGGGCCCTTCGCCGGGAAATTGCTCGGCGACATGGGAGCCGACGTGATCAAGATCGAATCACCGGACCGCCCAGACCCGCTTCGTACCTGGGGTCAGGCTGAGCAGGACGGTCATCGATTCTTCTGGACGGTTCACGCCCGCAACAAACGGTGTGTGACGTTGGATCTTCGCGTCGACGCGGGACGAGACCTGTTTCTGAATCTGGTCGAACATGCGGACGTGGTGGTCGAGAACTTCCGGCCGGGCACCCTCGAGAAGTGGGGTCTGGGATTCGACGTGCTCAGCGCACGCAACCCGAAGTTGGTGTTGGCCAGGGTATCCGGGTACGGGCAGAGCGGACCGCAGGCGAAAAGTGCCGGCTACGCCTCGGTGGCTGAGGCAGTCAGCGGATTTCGGCATCTGAACGGTTATCCAGGGCAGGCACCTCCGCGTATTGCCCTTTCGCTCGGAGATTCCCTCGGCGGGATGTTCGCCGTTCAGGGAGTGTTGGCGGCGTTGCTCTCGCGAGAGCGGACCGGCCGCGGTCAGGTCGTCGACGTTGCTCTCACGGAATCCTGTCTGGCGGTGCAGGAATCCACGATTCCGGATTACGACCGTGGCGGCATCATCCGACAGCCCTCGGGAACGAGGTTGGAGGGTATCGCGCCGTCCAACATCTATCAGACCTCTGAAGGAAACTGGGTGGTGATCGCGGCCAATCAGGACACGTTGTTCGCTCGGCTGTGCAGCATCATGGGTTCACCGGAACTTGCTCAGGACAAGCGTTTCGCGGATCACGTTGCGCGGGGAAAGCACCAGGACGAACTCGACGAACTGATCGCCGAATGGGTTGTGGCACAGGATCCCGCGACGCTGGTGGAACGGCTGACCGAGGTGGGAGTTGTTGCCGGACCGATCAATACGGTTGAAGACGTCGTCAAGGATCCTCAGTTGATCGAACGGGGAATGCTTGTCGACCACTACGACGAGCGGATCGGGGAAAACGTCCTCGGTTTGGGCGTCGTGCCTACCTTCAGTGAGACCCCTGGATCCGTGCGCAACGCGGGAGCGTCGGCGCCGGGTCACGACAACTCCTCGGTCTGGGGCGGGCTCCTCGGACTCTCGGACGACGAGCAGGCAGAACTGAAAACGAAGGGCGTGATCTGACATGTCGGTCCCTGACGCGGGTATTCCAGCAGTCAGTATTCGTGAAGTCGGGCCACGGGACGGGTTGCAGATCGAAGACCCGGTGTCGCTGGCGGAGAAACTTCGACTTGTCGAAGCTCTGGCTGCGACGGGTGTTTCGCGCATCGAGGCGACGTCGTTCGTCTCACCGCGCGCTGTGCCGGCATTGGCGGACGCGGAGTTATTGGCCGCAGAACTGCACCAGTGGCCGGGCATCGAGTTCTCGGCATTGGTCGCCGGAATCGGAGGAGCGAAACGGGCCGTCGCTGCAGGAATGAGAACCGTCGAATACGTTGTGTCGGCATCGAATGGACACAGCGAAGCCAACACCCGGTCGACCACCGAGCAAGCAACCGAACGTATCGGAGAGGTCGTTCAGATCGTCCACGACGCCGGTGGGCGGGTAGAGGTCATCGTGGCCACAGCCTGGGACTGCCCGTTCGACGGTCCCACCGACCCGGATCGTGTTCTGCGGATTGCGGAGCAGGCCAAAGAGTTCGGCGCTGATCAGTTCTCGATCGCGGACACCATCGGCACTGCCACGCCGGGGCGTGTCGGACGGTTGATCGACGCCGTGGCCGAAAGAGTGGGCGACTTCGGGTTGGGTGTGCACTTCCACAACACTCGCGGTGCTGGTCTTGCCTGCGCGTTGGCGGCTGTGCAGCACGGTGTTCGAAACCTGGACGCGTCCACCGGCGGTCTGGGCGGTTGTCCGTTCGCTCCAGGCGCCAGTGGCAATATTGCGACTGAGGAACTGGTCTACATGCTCGAAGACATGGGCATTGCGACAGGTATCGACCTGGACGCGAGCATTCGTGCCGCTGCCGTTGCGGAAGAGATTGTGGGCCATGCAGTTCCCAGTAATCTCCTCCGCGCGGGCGATCGGAAGCGATAGGGAGCCTTACTCGTCTCGGCTGGGTGACGCGAGCTGCAGTTTGACCAACTGTTCGTGTGCCGCCGGCGGCCAGCCGATGCGCTGCTTCTCCAGATACCATGCACCGGCGGCAAATATGATCGCGAGGACGATCCAGATCGCGACGCTTCCGATCTGGGAGCCCAGGTCGCTCGACGACGACGCTTCGCCTGTGCTGTAGTCGTATTCCGTTGTCGTGGTGATTCCCTCGACCGCGAAGGTCCACAGAATCGGAAGTGCGCACAGCGCGGCGAGGGCGCGAGCGACATGTGCTGGACGCAGTTCGAAGATCATTCATTTCTCCTGGTGGTCGACCCGGTGAATCTCACTCTCCTCGAAAGCTATTAGGGTTCGACGGCGCTGTCTGTAGTCGGATCGACGGACACGGATGCGGTGCCGAGCTTCGCTAACCCTTCTGCCGTATCAGTTGCATTCCGTTGTGATCGAACTCGATTCGTCGAACGTCTTCGGTGTCGACCAGCATCGTGGCCATGGCGGTGCGCCGTGGTGGAAGGATCCGAATAGTCACTTTGCCTCGCGTGATCGCGGTGAGTTCCCGGACGATGCTCGAGTGGATTCGGTCGCGCACAGCGGGGTTCGCGTCATCCATTCCGTGGTCGTCGAGCAGTACCACCTCGACGCCACGGCTCCGCGCCGAGTACACCGCCTCGACGACATCTGTCTCTTGTAAGGCAGGTGCCCTCAGTGAATCTCGGAGTTGTGCCTCGAGGAGTTCGCATTCTTGTCGCTCGGCGGATGTCAGCGGAACCCCGGAACCGATCCGTTCGAGAAGCGGGCGTGCAAGGAGATCTAGCCTGTCGAGTTGCGCGTCGCGTTCCTCGAGAATCGCAGCGTTAGCGGATGCGGAGGCAATTCGTCGGGTGGACTGCTCCCTGAGTTCGTAGATCACCCTGGCCTGGGGGCGGATGGTGTACGCGAAGAAGGTCGCCATCAGAACAGGACCCGCGTTGATAACCGTCAACGACACTCCGTACATGGCCCCCTGGCCGGTAGTGGAGGACCAGATGGCGGTTACCGACACCATGAGCCCAAGCCCAATCCATGCGAAAGCAGTACGCCCACGAACGCACATGAAGGTGAAGACGGCTGTCGACATCCCGAACATCCACAGTTGAGTCATGTCGTTGACGGGGACTGGAACTACTGACAACACCAAGCCACTCGTGACGGCGCCGGTCAACGACACCAGAATGCTCTGCCCCAGCGGCATCGGGTCGCCCTTGCTCAGAACGAGTGTGAATGCCGCAGTCGAGCACACGACAATTGCCAGAACCATCGGCCAGACGGCTCGGACGTCGGAGGACGTGTAGGCGACCGAGATCACGCAGGTGAGGGCGAAGCATGCAGCCATGAATCGAGCGGCACGGCTGTGCATGCCGAGGAGATCGCGAATATCTCGCCCGTCTGGTCTGGTCACGTCATCACCGTTTCGGGCGCGCTCAAGGTGAGCGTCACAGAAGTGCCGCGACCGGGCGACGATCGAACGACTGCCGATCCGCCGTCGAGTTGACGCATTCTCCCGCGAATGCTGACAGTGATTCCGAGTCGATGTGTCTCGACGGAGCTCGGATCGAAGCCGACGCCGTCGTCCGCGACGACTACCTCGATGCCGGTCGCGGTTGCCGTGACCGTGACCGACCGTCGTGCACTGCTTCCGGCGTGCTTGACGCTGTTGCGCAGCGCCTCGGCCATCGCGCCGGCCATCGCTCGAATCGAATCGGGTGCATATCCGCTCGGATCAGCTCCACCGGAGATGGCGTTGTCGAAGGCGATACCTTCGTCTACTTCCGAAGCGGCTGAACGTAACTGAGCGAGAATTCCGTCGAAGTCGAAGATCGTCTCGTGGTCGGTTCCGGAGCGGAGTTCGTCCAGGCTCGCCACCGTTCTTCGCGACTGAGCGACGACCGAGGGATCGGCATCGTTCCTTGAAGCAGCGAGCAGGGTGGACATCACGGTGTCGTGGATGAGTGCGTCGAATCTCTCGCGCTCGACGGACTTGGCCTCGGCTGCGGCGGCGCCGGCCGCGGCAGCATGAGTGGTGGCGATAGTCGCATCCAGTACTCGGCCGGTGCGCAAGGCCATGACTGCCGCTGCGACGAATACCGCGCAAAATGTCCAGGCGAAGGCGAGGTCGGGAACAAGCAGGTGTGTGGTGGGACTGGTGCGGATTATGTGATTGGTCAATTGCGCGAGTGTTGCCGCCACGAATAGGTGCACGACGGCAGCGGCCGGCCGCCAAGCGGCAGCTGCGGCAAGGCTGGCTACACCGGGGAAATTGGTAATCCACAAGGTGAAATCCGTGACGTGCTCACCATTCCACGCGGGCCACCACAGAAGGATGACCACAACGTAGAGAAGCGCATTGGTACTCGCGGCTCGTTTCACCCACTTTGTGTCCGCGTGAAACGTCGATGCTCCCAGTGCCAGCCCACTACCGAAAGTCGCGACCACAGCCACGGGCGTCCACCATGACTCGGACAGAGCAGTGGCGTCTGAAATGGCAGGGGCAAGCAATATCAGATAACAGACGTAGCCGGCGCCGATGAAACGGCCGAAGAGCCTCAGAATATTGTCAGAAGCGGTAGCGGGTTCGCCGTCGGTGGCTCGGGTCAGAGTTCGTCGATCGTGACTATCTGATCTTGTATTGCTCGCACGAGTAGTTCGCATTTCGTCGGTGCGTTCCTTCCAACGTAGGCATACTTCTCGCGAATCCGGGACAGGTGGGTTCCCACTGTTCCCACGCTTATGTAGAGGTTTTGAGCGACGCGTGACTTCGAATCACTGAGTAGCCACGCCCTGAGAACCTCGACTTCGCGCTCCGAAAGGTGTGGTCCGACAGGTTCTTGTGCCGTGCAGTTTTCCACAGTGACGGTCATGAGTTTCGTCTTTCTTTCGAATAGCGGAATGACAGACTCCCCGACAGCGCCGTCTTCTTACCAGGAGAATGTAAGTCGAAGTTGACCCTTTGTCCCAGACATCAATTCCTCTGCCCATATTTCCAGGGGCAGCCTTAGCGAAAGTAATTGTCAGCGAAACAGCTTCATTACTGAAGGTCATTATTGGTCAATGTCAGATTGCTCCCGAAATTCGTCCGTTCCGGAATCGGCAACACCCCGTCCTCGACCGCGCGTTTGTACAGATCAGTCTTTGTGGGGGCGGGCCGGCCGGCGGCCGCATACTTCTGCCTGATGCGCTGGAGGTAGTCGTTGACCGTTTGCGGCGACAATCCGGTGAGCCGCGCAACGCGATCCGCCTTCTCTCCGGATGCGTAAAGTTCGAGTACCTCGAGTTGTCGAGGACTCAGACCCACTTCACCTAGACCTGGATCCCCGTCAATGGCGGCAGCCCACTCCGTCGTCACCACCTGCCCTCCCGACGCGGCGGAACGAATCGCATCAACCACGACGGCAGTCGGCTCGGACTTTCGTACAACACCCAGCACACCGGCACGGGCAGCCGAGCGAACGAGAAACGGGTTCTCTGCTCCGGTGAAGATCAATGTCTCGAGCCCGGCTGCCCGCAGTTGCTCGACGTTGCTCTTGGGCGATGACCCGTCAGCCAGCCGGAGGTCGAGAATTGCCAGATCGACGGCGACGTTCTGGGCGAGCAGTTCGGACACGGTGGTCGCGATGCACACCAACTCGAGATCTGGCTCGTCCTTCAGCATCACGGACAAGCCGATAGCCACCGACTCGTGGTCTTCGACCAGCCCTACACGGCGATGTGGAAATGCAGTTTGCTCTGACATACGAACGACCCCCTCCTCTCGATGCGAAGACGTTATCAGGGAAGCTGACCGGTTGGTCTGGATAAAGTTATCGGCTGGCTAAGTTTTGAAGTCAGCCTGGACTGTTTTACGTTTCAGCTCTACAGTTGTCTTGTGACCGAGACCACGTCTGATGCGAAAGTAAGCCGTACGCAGGCCGAACGAACTGCCGCGATGCGTGGGCGCCTGCTCGACGCCGCCGTTGAATCGTTAGTCGAACTGGGCTACGCACGGACCAGTACGCAAGAGATCGCCCGCCGCGCAGGCGTTTCGCGGGGTACGCAACTGCACCATTTTCCAACAAAGGAATCGCTGGTCGTTGCGGCCGTCGAGTATCTGGTCGACAAGCGACTGGAAGAAATCCTCACCGCTGAAGTGGATCGCGGTCGAGGCCTCGAGGTCCTGGCGGACGCGTTTTCCGGGCCGCTGTTCTATGCCGCCCTCGAATTGTGGGTCGCGGCGCGAACCGATCCCGTTCTGCATGCGGCGACGGTGCCCCTCGAACGCAAGGTCAGTGAGGCGCTCGAGTTCGGTAGTGCGGAGTTGTTCGGTGATCGGTTCGATTCCGAGTCGGTCGAACTCACCATCGAACTCGTTCGTGGGCTTGCCGTCTCAGCCCTTTTCCGTACATCCGAAGCCGACGACGCGCTCAGAGCGCGACTGTTGCCGGCCTGGCAATCCCGAGTGGAGAAGAAGTGAAGCTTCCCGAACATGTCGAAACGTTGATCGTCGGTGCCGGATTCGCGGGTATGGGCTTGGCGGCCAGAATGCTTCGCGACAACCGAGCAGCGGACGTCGTGTTGATCGAGCGCGGAGCTGACATCGGCGGCACCTGGCGAGACAACACCTATCCAGGTTGTGCCTGTGACGTGCCGACGGCGTTGTACTCGTATTCGTTTGCACCGAGCGCAGATTGGAGTCACACGTTCGCTCGTCAGCCCGAGATTTACGCCTACCTGAAGAAGGTGGCTGCAGACACCGGCATCGGGGATCGCGTAGTCCTGAACTGCGAACTCGAAGGTGCTGTCTGGGACGAGGATGCGGCGCTGTGGCGTATTCGAACATCCCGAGGGTCCTTGACGGCCAAGACGTTGGTCGCCGCAACGGGGGCGTTGTCGACACCCAAGATTCCGGACTTTCCCGGTCTCGACCAATTCTCCGGTACCACTTTCCATTCGGCGACGTGGAACCACGAACACGAACTGCGTGGTGAGCGCGTAGCCGTGATCGGAACGGGAGCGTCGGCGGTTCAGTTCGTTCCCGAAATTGCCGATCCGGCGGCCCACGTCACCGTGTTTCAGAGAACTCCGGCCTGGGTGATCCCGCGAATGGATCGCGCCCTACCTGCCGCACAGAAGACCGTGTACTCGCGGATTCCCGCTACGCAGAAGGTGGTTCGAGGATGGGTTTACGGCTTCCGTGAGCTGCTCGGTGCCGCGATGTCGCACGCGACGTGGGTGCTGCCTGCTTTCGAGGCGGCCGCGCGCGTCCATCTGCGCCGACAGGTGAAAGATCCGGTGTTGCGCCGGAAACTGACTCCCGATTTCACGATCGGTTGCAAGCGCATGCTTCTGTCCAACGACTGGTTGCGCACCCTTGACCGCGCGGACGTGAGTCTGGTCGACAGTGGGCTCGTCTCGGTCACCGAAAACGGAGTGGTCGACGGACGCGGCGTCGAGCACAAGGTCGACACGATCATCTTCGCCACGGGGTTCACGCCGACGGAACCTCCTGTAGCGCATCTGATCACAGGAAAGCGGGCAGAGACGCTTGCCGCGCATTGGAACGGAAGCCCCAATGCGTACAAAGGCACTGCGGTGAGCGGGTTCCCGAATCTGTTCCTCATGTACGGTCCGAACACCAACCTCGGTCACAGTTCGATCGTCTACATGCTCGAGTCCCAGGCCGAGTACGTCAACGACGCCTTGAACACCATGAAGCGTGAGCGACTGGACGCTCTCGATGTCAACGAGTCGGTACAGGTGCACTACAACAAGGGAATTCAGCACGAGTTGAAGCACACGGTGTGGAACAAGGGTGGATGCTCGAGCTGGTACATCGATCCGGAGGGACGCAACTCGGTGCAGTGGCCGACGTTCACTTTCAAATTCCGGTCGCTGCTGGAGCATTTCGATCGTGAGAACTACTCGGCTCGCAAGATCGAGAGCGTAGAGGCATGACCACGACGCACTACGACGTGGTGGTGGTCGGATCGGGATTCGGTGGCAGTGTCGCCGCTCTTCGCCTGACGGAGAAGGGATACCGCGTCGGGGTGCTCGAAGCCGGTCGACGGTTTTCCGACGACGAGCTACCAGAAACCAGTTGGCGACTGCGAAAGTATCTGTGGGCGCCGTGGATTGGGTGCTACGGCGTGCAGCGAATCCATCTGCTTCCGGATGTGCTGGTGATGGCGGGATCCGGGGTTGGCGGAGGATCGTTGAACTACGCCAACACGTTGTATCAGCCACCCAAGCGGTTCTTCGAAGACCGTCAGTGGGCGCACATCACGGACTGGCACGACGAGCTGGCGCCGTACTACGACCAGGCCAAGCGGATGTTGGGTGTTCGCACCAATCCGTCCTTCACTCCCGCCGATGCGGTGATGAAGGAGGTAGCGGAAGAAATGGGTGTGGGAGAGACTTTCACGTCCACACCCGTCGGCGTCTTCTTCGGGGAGGCGGGAGTTTCCTTGCCGGACCCATTCTTCGGCGGGAAGGGACCCGAGCGCACCGGCTGCACCGAATGCGGGGGATGCATGACCGGGTGCCGCGTCGGGGCAAAGAACACGCTGGTCAAGAACTACCTCCATCTTGCCGAGCAAGCGGGCGCCAGAGTGCATCCGCTCACGACCGTCACCGACCTGCGGCCGGCGGCAAGCGGTGGGTACCACCTGCTGGCGAGGCGAACGGATGGCGTCCGCCGCCGAGAAGTTCGGTTCACCGCCGACCAGGTGGTGGTTGCCGCCGGAACGTACGGAACGGCGAGACTGCTGCTCGGTATGAAGGAATCCGGTGCCTTGCCGGGCCTGTCGGACACTCTGGGCACCGTCGTACGTACCAATTCGGAGGCCGTGCTGGCCGCAACGTCGAAGTCGCGTCGACAGAACTTCACGCAGGGTGTCGCGATCACATCGTCATTTCACCCCGACGATCACACGCACATCGAACCGGTGCGATACGGCAAGGGCAGCAATGCAATAGGGCTTCTACAGACCGTCCTGAGTGACGGGGGTGGGCGAACTCCCCGGGTGCTGAAGACCCTGGCTGTCGCGGCCCGGCACCCAGGGGCGTTCTTGCGATCGTTGTCGGTGCGGAACTGGTCCGAGCGAACCGTCATCGCGCTGGTGATGCAGACCGACGACAACTCCCTCGAACTCTCCAAGAACACCAAACGATTCGGACGCTCACTCACCAGCAGGCCGGGGCCGGGTGATCCGCCTCCTCAGTGGATTCCGCAGGGCCATACAGCTATTCGTAAGGTAGCCGCGAAGATCGACGGCGATCCGGGCGGTTCCATCGCCGAGATCGTGAACATCCCGATGACGGCGCACTTTCTGGGCGGCTGCGCGATCGGTGACGACGCGTCCAGTGGCGTCGTGGACCCGTATCTGCGGGCATACGGTCACGAGGGACTGCACGTCATGGACGGTTCGGTGGTGAGCGCGAATCTCGGAGTGAATCCTTCCCTGACCATCACGGCGCAGGCGGAACGAGCGTGTGCGATGTGGCCGAACAAAGGTGGGGCGGACGCCCGCCCGGAGGCCGGCGAGCCATACGTACGTATCGATCCGACTTTGCCGTCCGATCCGGTGGTGCCGACGCATGCACCAGGAGCTTTGCGGCTTCCCCTGACCATTCGAGCTGAGAAGGTGTCCGATGTGGAGCGTGCCTGAATCGACAAGTGACCGAGTCGACTGGCCGGTGAGTGATCCGCCACCGTGGCCGGCTCGCGTTCGCGCGACATTGTGGTGGCACCGCAGTACGTCGGCGGCGCGCGAGCTCGGGCCGGACGGTCGAACGATCCCGATGACGGTGGCCATGATGGTGGACTACCTTGATTCTCCGGTCGGTCCGTATCGCGAGATCCTCGCCAGCCCCGTCTTGCATGCGCCCGGAAAACGGATCGGGCCGATGCCGCGTATGGCGGTGCCTTTCATCGCGGTGGATTCGGAACCGTCGGTGCACGGCGGACGGGTCCACTGGCAACTGCCCAAGGTTCTGGCCGAGTTCGACGGAGACGTGCAGCGGAAATTCACGGCAACCGGTGACGGATGGCGCGTGCGCTCGGACACGCGGATGTTCGGGCCGCGTCTGCCGATTGCCGGGGCGTTGGGGTTTGCACAGCCGGAATCCGGCGGCGGTGTGGCGATTGCGTCGGCGAGACTGACCGGATCGTTCCGATACGCGCGTGTGAGCGTCGAGTCGGAGGGGCCGACACTGCCGAGCTGGCTGGCTGCGGGCACCCATCACGGTGTCGTGATTCTGGGCGGAAAAATGACTACGGGAGCAGCCGAGCACAGGTAGTAGTTGGTTTGACCCGCGGAAAAGCGACCAAGGCCGCCCCTGTCAGGGACCGGGCGGCCTTGGTCGTGTGGTGTGAAAGTCAGGTGTCGACGTCCCACAGGCGCCTCTCGGCGGGTGGTCGCTCGCAGCGACAAAAGGGGTGGGGCCCGGGGCTTGTTCGGACGCCGACAGGGTGTTCAACGGTGGTCTGCCCGGATTTGTTCCCGGGGATCGTCAAGTAATTTCCGACCTGGTGCAGTGAGTACGGGCGGGCGACGAGTTCAGACAGGGCCGAGTTGTGCGAGTTCCTTTTTCAGTGCCGTGCACAGGTCCGATCCCGCCGGCCCGCTCAGCGCTGACCGCAGTCGGTTGAAATAAGTTCGCGGCGACAGACCGAAAGTGACGAAGATGTCCTCGGCAGTGGCACCGTTCCACGGGCGCCACAGGATTGCGAAGTCGATGAGGTCGTCCGCATACGATCCACGATTTCGCGAGCGCTTGGCGCGTCGAACCTGACATTCGTGGGTGGTTGCGACGCTCGTCCCTGCACAGGGCTGAGGTGGCATCTTCGTCACTCGGTTCACAGGAGTCTCCTGAGCTGGTCGGGCACTCACATGACCAGCACGCCGCCGTCCACGGGCAGTGCGACGCCGGTGATGTAACGCGCTTCGTCGGAGGCGAGGAATTTGACGGCGTTGGTGACATCGTCGTTCTCGACCCACGGGATCGGGTAGAGGATCATGTCGCCGGAGGCCTTGGCGAAGTCGTCGCGACCCGGATTGTCCGTGCCGGGAACGAACTGGTTGTACATCGCCTGGTTCTGCACCATCTCGGTGTCGACCTGCGTCGGGTTCACGGTATTGACGCGAATGCGATGCGGAGCGAGTTCCTGGGCGAGGGTCTTCATCAATCCCACGACGCCGTGCTTGGCCGAAACATAGTGTCCGACGCCCGTGTACGCGCGTAGCCCGGCAACGGAGGCAGTGAGAACGATCGCGCCGCCGGTGCCCTGTTCGATCATGTGGGGGATCGCGGCCTTGACGGTGCGCCACACACCGCTGAGGTTGACGTCGATCATTTCGCCCCACTTCTCCTCGTCCAACTCGTGCGCGTTCCCGAAGGAGAGGATGCCTGCGTTGGCGATGACGATGTCGACGTGACCGAAGCGATCGAGCCCGGCTTCAAGGGCCAGCTTGACCGAGTCGAAGTTGCGCACGTCGGCGTGCGAGAAGATGATCTTGCCGCCTGCTTCTTCGACGAGACGGATTGTTTCCTGGACGTCGTCCTCCGTGGCCAAGGGGTACGGCACGGTGTCGTTGTCCTTGACGGAGTCGAGAGCGATGATGTTCGCGCCCTCCTGCGCCAGCCGCAATGCGTGATTACGCCCTTGTCCGCGAGCAGCACCCGTGATGAATGCGACCTTGCCTTCGAATCGTCCGGTCATGGGGATCCTCCTGTTGCTGAAATTGTTGTGTACGTGGGTGATCGGAGAGCTATTTGACGAGTACGCCTGCATCGACGGGCAGTGCGACGCCAGTGATGTACCTGGCTTCGTCGGACGCGAGGAAAAGCACGGCATTGCTGACGTCGACGGATTCGACCCACGGGATGGGCAGCGCATTCATTGCTTGCGACAACGGGGCGAAATCCTTACGGGTCGGCTTGTCGATGTCCGGACAGAACAACTTGTACATCGCGTCGTTCATGATCATCGGAGTGTCGACCTGGGTGGGGTTCACCGTGTTGACCCGGATTCGGTGGGGGGCGAGTTCTTGGGCGAGGGTTTTCATCAATCCGTTGACGCCATGTTTTGCGGCTGTGTAGTGCGCGATGTTGCCGTATCCCTTGAGTCCGGCCGCCGAACTGGTCAGGATGATCGCGCCCCCGACGCCCTGTTCGACGAGGTAGGGGATTGTTGCTTTGGCGGTTCGCCACGTGCCGCTGAGATCGATGTCGACGACAGTGCCCCACTGGCTTTCGGTGAGTTCGTGTGTAGGCGAGGGGATGTTGATACCGACGTTGGCACAGACGATGTCGACGTGACCGAATTGGTCGACTCCGCGGCCGAGGACACCCTTGATCGCGGTGAAGTCGCGAACATCGGCCACCTCGGCCAGAATTCGTCCACCGACGGCCTCGACCGACCGGACGGTCTCGGCGAGGTCGGCTTCGCTTGCCAGCGAGTACGGAACGCCTTCGACGTCGGAGCAGATGTCGAGCGCGATGATGTCTGCGCCTTCCTCGGCCAAGCGGATCGCATGTGCCCGGCCCTGGCCGCGTGCTGCGCCGGTGACGAACGCGACCTTGCCCGAAACTCTTCCGGTGGTGCGTGCTCTGGTGGTCACTTGATCACTCCGTATCGGCGTCGGTCGATGGTGAGGGCAACTGCGGCAATCACCACGATGCCCTTGATGACGAGTTGTGTGTAGGGGTCGACGGAGGTCAGGTCCATTCCGGCGCTCAGCAATACGATCACGAGAGCGCCGAGGATCGTTCGATGTGGGCCGCCGACGCCACCGGACAGTGCGGTGCCGCCCACCACCACGGCTGCGATGGAATTGAGCAGGCTGGGGCCTGCACCCATCGGGACGCCGGTGCTGGCCTGGCCGGTGAAGATGATTCCGGCAATCGCGGCGACGGCTCCGGCGACCGCGAAGACTGCAAGTTTGGTGCGTCGTACGCGAACACCGACGAGTGCCGCGGCGCGTTCGTTGCCGCCGACCGCATACATGTGGCGACCGAACGACGTACCGAATGCCAGGACTGTCGCGCCGATGGTCAGCAGGATTGCAATCAGTGCCCCGTTGGGGACGTTGGGAATCATCGACTCGTTCACCAAGCTCTGGAGAAGATTCGAATTGTAGGAAACAGGACCGCCTTTGGATACGGTGTTGGAAATTCCGTCGAGTACGGACATCATTCCCAGCGTCACCAGGAACGACGGAACCTTGAGCATTGTCGTGATCAGTCCGTTGACCAGTCCGACCACGGCCCCGGCGATGATCACCATGACTATCGCCAACGGGCCACCGAACTTGTCGATCCACGTGGCGATCAGAATTCCGGCGAGAGTGGCCGTCGCCGCGACCGAAAGATCGATACCACCGATCAGGATGACAAACGTGCCGGCGAGCGCGAGCACGGTCAGGAAAGCCATCTGGTTGAGAATGTTCTGCGCGGACGTCGCGGTGATGAAACTTTCCGTGCGCCACTGGAAATAGATGATCAGGACCAGCACTGCAACCGTCGGTACAACTATGTTGCGGTGCTGATCGAGTCGACTCAGCAGACCGCGCGCGCCTGACGGCGCTGCGGCATCGCTGGCCGGCGATTGCTTCGAGAGTGTCTGGGTCACTGCATTCCTCACATCATGTGCTTGATCACGTCGACTTCGGCGGGCTTGTGCTCTGCAGGGGCCGCCAGCTCTGCGCTGATGACCCCGTCCTTCATGACCACGATTCGGTCGGACATTCCGATCACTTCTTCGAGGGATTCGGCGCACAGCAGCACACCGACGCCCGACGCAGCCATCGATCGGACCAAACCGTAGATCTCCTCTCGCGTTCCGACGTCGATTCCACGCGTCGGATCGCTGAGGACCAGCACTTTGCATTCGCGACCTTGCCACCGAGCGAAGATCGCCTTCTGTTGGTTTCCGCCGCTGAGTTCCCCGATGGGCGTCGACAACGACGGGGCCTTGACCTGCAGCGCGCGGGCCAGCTGCGTCGTCCGTTCCCTTTCGGTGCGCAGACGCAGTAGCCGCGTCCACGGGTGCCGGAGGAGATCGAGGAAGCCGATCGAGATGTTGTTTCTGATCGATGCGCTGCGGAACAGGGAGTCCTGGGCGCGCTCCGGTGGGACGTACAGGACTCCGGCTGCCACGGCGGCGGGAACCGACCAGTGCTCGTGCGCAGTACCTTCGACGTGAATCGAACCCGTCGACAACGACTCCGCACCCGCGACTGCTGCAGCCACCGACGCTTTCCCAGAACCGATGACTCCAGCCAGTCCCACTACCTCGCCCGGTCGCACAACAAGATCGACCGACTCGAACTCGCCTGCGCTGCTTGCATCTCGGAGTTCGATCAACGGCTTCGTCGACAGTGCTCCGGTCTGTTCGCCTTCGCGGTAGTAGTCGGCGCTGCGCTCGCTACCCACCATCAATTCGTGCAGTCGCTCGGCCGTGACGCCGTCAGCGGAGAGCGTTTCGATGGACCGCCCGTCGCGAAGTACGAGTAGCCGTGTGCTGATCCGCAGGACGTCTTGCAGGATGTGGGAGACGAAGATGAACGACACCCGATCGCGCCACCCTTCGATCAACGCGAAGAGGATTTCCACCTCGGTCTCGGTCAACGCGCTTGTCGGCTCGTCGAGCAGGATCACCGGCGCTTCGGTGGCGTCGGTGATCCGCGAGAAGGCACGTGCGATCTCGACCAGTTGCCTTTGCGGGTAGGTCAATTCGGCGACGACGGCGTCGGCGCGCAGCCCCTCGATGCCGAGTGTGTCGAGTAGCGACTGGGCGGCGTCGCGCATTCTCCGACGCCGGCCGGGTCCCCAACCACCTATCTCGCCCTCACGTCCGAGATAGATGTTCTCGTACACCCGCAGTGCATCGACCAATGACTGCTCCTGGACCACCACGGAGATTCCGAGTTCGCGGAGAGTGCGCGAGTCGCCGAGTTCCACGTGTGTCCCGTTGACATCGAGGCTTCCGGCGTCGGGACGCACCGTTCCCGTCAAAACGCCGATCAGCGTTGACTTTCCGGCGCCGTTCTCACCGATCAAGCCGAGAACGTCACCTCGGCTGACGTCGAGTGAGACGTCCTGGAGGGCGTGAACGGGTCCGTAACTCTTGCAGACCCCACGCAAGCTGATGGTTGCTGTGTCGCTCACCTTCGTATCACTCATTTTCAGGCCACGAGTTGGTCTTTGTACTGCAGCAACGGGCCCGAGCGGAACGCGGCTGCGTACTCGGTGCGTACTCCGGTGATATCTGCAGAGTTCCAAGCGCTGTTCAGCGTGTATTGGTCCTGCGATACGCCGGCGTAGTACTCCCGCGGATCGATCGGGTTGAGTACGGTCTGCGGGTCCCAATCGTCAGGATGCAGGGCCTTGCTCATTTTTGCCCAGTCGAACGGAAGTGTGGGTGCGTACACGGTTTTCAGTACGTCGTCGGCGATCTCCGGAGTCACCAGGAGTGCTCCCTGTGAAAGGAATCGCTCCGGCAGAGACAGGTCGACGCCGTTGAGTTGATCGAAGATGGTGACACCGAGAATTCCTGCCGTGAGTCCGCCGACCGTCGCACTGGTCAGGTATTGCTTTCCCTGCGCGATGTATTCGACGTTCTGCTTGTTACCGTCGAATCCGACCACGATCTTGCCCGTGATCTTCGCGGCGTCCAGTGCCGCAATGATTCCTGCAGCTTGACTGTCGTTCTGCGCGAACACCCCGACGAAGTCCGGCACCGAAGGCAAGATGTTCGTGAACGCCTTTCTCGCGTCTTCCGAAGTCCAGTTGCCCGGCGACGCGGTGACGATCTTGATTCCCGGGTAGTCCTTGGCCGCGGCGTTCAGGCCAGCTGTCCGTTGATCGTCGGAAGACGAACCCTTCTGCCCCGGAACATGAATGATGGTTCCGTTGCCGCCGACCTTGTCGAACAAAGCCTTGGCGGTTGCGACGGCGATCTTGGTGGACGGCGGTGTGATGAAGCGGACCCACTTGTCCGCGTCGGCCGGTGTGTACCAGGCGGGCGCCGTGTACGAGCTGGCATACAGAATCCCGGCTGCCTGGCAGGCTTTCGTGACAGCTGCCGCTTGAGCTTCGGTGGCGGGAGTACCGAAGATCGACTTGCCGCCCGAAGCGCGGACGTTGCCTACCTGTCCCAGCGCAGTGTTGACGTTGCCCTGGTCCTCCACCGAGGACATGCTCACGCCCAGCGCGTCCATCGCCTGCTTGCCGCCGTCCGAGAACGCGACGAAGTAGTCGTTGGAGAGAGTTGTGACCTGGCAGAGGGTCTTTTCCTGGACTTTGCCGGCGCCGGCGCCACCGCCGGCGGCGGTACTGGTGGAACTGCCGCCTGCTCCGCAGGCCACTGCGCCGAGGGTGATGCCTGCTGCGCCCATTGCGGCGAAGAAGGAACGTCGGGTCAGTGGATGAGAGAACGTCGCGTTTCGCGCGACGTCCACGATCTTCGATTCGATCGAAGGCATGATCACATCCTTGGTCTCACAAGAGGGGGCTCGAGGGGTTGTCTCGAGGTGTGGAGGAAACGGGAGATTTCGCTACTTCGCCAGCAGATGCGTTGTGAACCAACGGGAAGCGTGTTCGGCCGCTACTGCGAGCTTGGACTGATCGCTGTAGAGCGTCATGTGCGACGTGTGCGGTAGGACGACAAGTTCTTTCTTCGGAGTCGGGATGTTGTTGAAACTCTCGATCTCCAAGTCCCACAACGTGAGGTCGTCGCCTTCGGCGACGATCATCATCGACGGCGTGTCGAGAATCCGGGGTACGAAGTAGTTGACGTCGTAGTCGAGCAGGAGATCGACGGATTCCATGGTCGAACTGTTCTGGTAGAGAGGAGCTTCGGTGGCTTGAAGTGCCGCGAAGGTCGTCTTCGTCTCGGGGAACGGCCAGGACGACAGTTCTTCCTCGGGGTTCTCGCTCGCATGCGCGATGTGCAGTCGCTGATCCGGATCGTCGAAGCGGAGTCGGCGATCTTCGAGAATTGCGTCCCACAGCTTTCGATAACCCATGGTCCCGTGGATCCGACGCATGTTGCGGTACCCGTCGATCACCGGAATCTGAGACACGATGGCCTTCACCCGGGGATCGGTCGCGGCGAGAATCATCACGTGTCCGCCGGAGTAGGAAATTCCCCAGGCGCCGAGACGGTCGTTGTCGATGCCGGGAGTGCGCTCGAGAAAGCTGAGCGCGTTCTGATAGTCACGAATCTGTTGCTTCGGGTCCAGATGTTGGCGAGGCTCACCGTCCGAGACGCCCAGGTTGCGGTAGTCGAAGACCAGCGCAGCCATACCGGCCGTCACGAAGGCCTCGGCATAATAGGGCATGACCAATTCGCGGACGTAGCACCAACCGCCTGCCAGTACGACGGCCGGAACGTCGTCGTCGGTGTCGGGTCGGTAGAGCCAACCGCGAACGGTGACTCCGTCGCTGGAGAATTCGACATCTTCACGGCGCATTGCGCGACTCCTCATGTAACGAGTGAAAGCTGAACGGAAGTAGGTACGAAAGAAAACGGACGGTCTTGTCGCCGTGCGTATTACGGCATCGACGCGGTTCGCTCGTGCCAACTGCCCCGAGCGGATCGTCGCGGATCCGAAGTACTCCGTAATCGTGAGTCACCTCACAGCCTTTGTCAAGTGTCACTGGACAGCAAGGAAAATCCGTCGGTATAGTCCTGCTCACCCACTGCGCATGTATTCGTAACGAGCGCAGCATTATTGGAGGTGTTCCGGCTCGTGAACGGCGAAGAAGTTCTGTGTGCCTACGAAAAGATGTTGTTGATCCGGGTGATGGAGGAGCGCATCTCGGCGCTCTACAAGGGCGACACCATTCCGGGGTTCGTTCACACTTCGATAGGTCAAGAGGCGTGCGCGGTGGGGGCTCTCACTCATGCGCGGGTCAGTGACGTCATCACCTCGACGCACCGCGGGCACGGCCATGTTCTGGCAAAAGGTCTCGAGCCCGACCGGATGATGGCGGAGTTGATGGGCAAGGTCACCGGAGCCAACAACGGCCGGGGTGGCTCGATGCACGTGGCGGATCCCCGCTTGGGGATCTTCGGTGCGAACGGGATCGTGGGCGCGGGGTTGCCGATTGCCGTCGGTGCGGCTTTCGCTGCCAAGGATCGCGGTGAGGGCGATCTGGTGGTGGCGTTCTTCGGTGACGGGGCGATTGCGACCGGTGCGTTCCACGAGGCGATGAACATGGCTGCGCTGTGGAAACTGCCGATCATCTTCCTGTGCGAGAACAACGGATTCTCGGAGTTTTCCTCGACGGTGGATCAGCATCCTGTCCCGATCTCTGCGCGCGCAGCGGGATACGGGATGGAATCGATCACGCTGGCAGGCAACGACGTCGAGGCGGTCGCCGACGGTATTCGGCCGGTGTACGAGCAGGTGCGAGGCAGCGGTGGTCCGGTGTTCGTGGAGGTCACGACCCTGCGGGTGCACGGGCACTACGAGGGCGATCCGCAGGTGTACCGCGACAAGGACGAGATGGCGCGAGACATTCTCGAGGCCGATCCACTGACGCTGACGTGTGGCCGACTCCGAGAGCTCGGCATCGGGGACGAAGTACTCGATCTGGTGGACAAGCGAGTGAGGGCGGTGGTCGACGAGGCGGAGCGTTTCGCGCGGTCGTCGCCGCAACCGGAGGCGTCGAGCGTGATGGAGTACATCTTTTCGCCGCGTCGCATCTACCCGCCGGACCGCCTCGACGTGGGTGTCGGTGCGGGCGGCGCGGCCGTGTCGCAGTCCAAGATCCTCAAGGCGGCGCTCGACGACTCTCTGGCGGCCGATCCGGATGTGTTTCTTGCCGGTATCGATGTAGCCGGCGGGAACGTTTTCGGTCTTACCAGGGGATTAGCCGCGAAGTATCCGGGGCGAGTGCTCGATACGCCGATCTCCGAATCGGCGATCATGGGTCTCGCCGTCGGCTCGGCGATGGCAGGCCGTAGACCCGTCGTGGAACTGATGTACCTCGACTTCCTCGGGGTATGCCTGGATCAACTGATGAATCAGGCGGCAAAGCTCCGGTTCATGACGGGCGGTGCGGTGAGCCTGCCGTTGGTGGTGCGGACGCAGTTCGGTTCCGGCAGATCATCGGGTGGGCAGCATTCGCAGAGTCTCGAGGCACTGTTGGCGCACATCCCGGGACTGACTGTTCTCATGCCCAGTTCGGGCGCTGATGCGTACGGTTTGCTGCGGGCGGCGATCGAGGACGACAACCCGGTGATGTTCATCGAACACCGTCTGCTGTACGAGAAGAAAAGTGTGTTGCCGAGCAGGGATTTTCGGGTTCCGATCGGAAAGGCGGCGGTGACGAGACCTGGTTCGGACGTCACCATTGTCTCGTGGTCGCGTATGGCGATGCACGCCTTGGCCGCGGCACAGACGTTGGCAGAGGAAGGGATCGATGCCGAGGTCATCGATCTACGAACGATTGCTCCGCTCGATCGGGAGACGATTCTCGAATCATTCAGTCGGACGAACCGGATGGTCATTGCCCAGGAAGCCGTCGTGGACTTCGGCGTCGGAGCCGAGATCGCAGCTATGGCAGTAGATTCCGGGTTCTATTCACTGGACGCGCCGGTAGTGCGGGTGGGCGCACGGTACGCGCCTGCGCCCTATGCGCCGGTGCTCGAACGTGAGTGGGAAGTCGGACCTGACGACATCGTTGCAGCCGTTCGGCGGGTGATGTCGTGCTGAGCGCTACCCGTCCGCGGGCAATGACCGGTGGCGGGGTGTTGCCCGAGATGCTTCTCGACGCTCTGCGTCGAGATCCCGAAGCACTGGCCCTTGTCGACGAGAGTGTGCGGTGGACTTACCAGGAATTGGTGGACGCGTCGACGAGATTTGCAGGCGCACTGCATAAATCAGGATTCGAGCCCGGAGACGTGGTACTCGTTCAACTGCCGAACTGGTGGGAATCCGTCGTTGCGGCCTGGGGCACGTGGCTTGCCGGCGGCATTCTCCTTCCGGTGGTCCCGATTTACCGCGCACACGAGCTGTCCTTCATCATCGAGCAAGCTGAGCCGTCGGTGATCGTCGCCCCGCAGGAATACCGCGGATATCGTCACGTCGAGGAGCTCGGGACGGTGCTCCGTGATCTGGGCCGAGAGGTTCTTCTGGTGGAGGCGCGAGGCGAAGGTGGGTTGCGGCGCACTACGTTCGACGACTTCCTGGACTTCGGGATGGAGTCGAACCGGCCCGACCACTGCGCGGATCCCGACGATGTCGCCCTCGTTCTCTACACGTCGGGTACCACTTCCGCTCCAAAAGGCGTGCTGCACACTCATCGGACTCTGATGGCCGAGAGTTCGAGCATGATCGCGCATTGCGGCGTGGATTCGCAGGACCGAATTTTCATGCCTTCGCCGTTACCCCACATCACGGGGATTTCGTATGCGGTAGTTCTGCCGGCAGCGGCAGCCTGCTCGACAGTTCTGATGCAACGCTGGGTTCCCGAAGAGGCAGTTGCGTTGATCGAACGCGAGCAATGCACGTTCACCGTGAGCGCGACACCGTTTCTCCGTGGTCTTGCCGACGCCTACGAGAAGGGCGGATATCGACGATCCCAGCTGACCCGATTCGTGTGTGGTGGGGCCGGGATTCCGCCCGAGTTGGTGCGTCGGGCCCATCGCGTGATGGGTACGGCGGTTGTTCGTACCTACGGATCGACGGAGCTTCCGACCCTCGTCATGGGCGATCCTTTCGGTGACATCGACCTGCAGGCAGGGGACGAAGGAGCGGTGTTCGGAGGAAACGAATTCCGGCTCGGCGAAGACGACGAGCTGTTGGTGCGGGGTCCGGAACTGTTCGTCGGCTACGTCGACAGCTCAATCAACGCGGAATCATTCACCGAGGACGGCTTTTTCCGGACCGGCGACGTAGCCGCCGTGGACGAGCCAGGTCAGATCCGGATCACGTCACGGATCAAGGACATCATCAACCGGGGCGGAGAGAAATTCAGCGCTGCCGACATCGAGTGGGCCCTCGAGGCTCATCCCAATGTGGGAGAGGTGGCAGTGGTCGGGTATCCGGACGAGGAACTGGGGGAGCGCGCGTGCGCCTTCGTGGTTCCGGACGGTGATCCGCCAAGCATTCGAGATCTGCGGATCTTCCTGCTGTCCGAAGGATTTGCCGTTCAGAAAGCTCCGGAGAGAGTCGAGACCGTTGCGTCGCTTCCTCGGACGGAGAGTGGGAAGGTTCAGAAGTTTCTCCTGCGTCGAGCGTTAGGCTTGGGCTCCGCACAGGCGGTCCCCGAGACCTACGGAAGCGAGTTCGGACATGACGGCAACCGGCGCAAAGCCACCTCGTAAGGCGGCCGAGTCGACAGCGGCTGCATCGAAGAAATCGCAACCGCGCAAGACGACTCCCCAAAAGACGACGGCGCAGAAGAAGGCGGCGCATAAGAAGTCGGCACAGCAGAAGTCGGCGCCGGCCAAGGTGGCGGCGCGCAAACAGAAGGCGGAGGACAACGGTTTGGGGACGTCGGTAGGCAAGACGGTTCGTGCCGAACGCACGAGACAGGGAATCCCGGTTCGTGAATTGGCGAGGCGGCTCGGCGTATCGCCGTCCTTCCTGTCGCAGTTCGAACTGGGGCAGAGTCAGGCCGCGGTGAACACGCTTTTTGCAATCGCGACCGAACTCAACCTGTCGTTGGACGTGCTGCTCGGCAACAGCGTCGATCCGGAACGTGAATCCGCATCCGAAACGAAGACTCACGAACCGCGGATCTCCGACTGCCTCACCTTTCGGTCGGGTGTTCGCTGGCAACGGTTGGCGAATACTCCCGCGAACCATCACGTCCAGTTCCTCCTCACGGAGTACGAGCCCGGCGCCGACTCTGCGCCGGGCGATGCACCGCAGACCCATTCGGGTGACGACTACGGGTACGTGCTGGAAGGGACTTTGACGATCGACATCGACGGAATGCGTCGGCTGCTCAAGGCGGGTGAAGCGATACACCTGGTCGGGAACGTTCCCCACCGGTTGCGCAACGAGACGGACGAGACGGTCAAGGCGATCTGGTTCGTCCTGGGCTGAGTGACCGGGTGCGGTGCACTGGGGTGTGACGCCACTGGGTGTGACGCCGGTCTCGATTCAACTTAGGCAATCCTTTTCTTGACTAATTCCAGAAAAGCGGCATACTGGGAAACATGCGAGACGGAGAGCATGACTTCGACCCCCGAGCGCAACTGCGCGCCGTCGGGTTGAGGGTCACTGCTCCGCGCCTCGCCGTGCTGGATGCGGTTACAGCCCAACCGCATTCAGACGCCGATTCTGTTGCAGCACTCGTGCGGCAGCAGCTCGGATCGGTATCCACACAGGCCGTTTACGACGTGCTGAAGGCATGCGTGAACGCAGGATTGCTACGACGCATCGAGCCGGCGGGTTCGCCCGCACGGTTCGAGACGAGGACTGGTGACAACCACCATCACCTCGTCTGTCGCGGCTGCGGCAAGGTCGTCGACGTCGATTGTGTTGTCGGCCAAGCTCCCTGCCTCGAACCTTCCGATAATCACGGCTTCGAAATCGACGAAGCCGAGGTCGTGTTCTGGGGCCGTTGCCAAGATTGCCTGAAGAATTCTGCCGAATCCGACACCGAGTCGGACGCGGTCTCGCAGAATCGAATTGATGCGTCCAGAACCTCCGAGTCGGCCCCCTCGCATGCAGCCCATGCGTTCGGCTCGGATGCAGCCCCGCTCCTCTGACGCCCAGCCCACAACGCTAGGAGGCTTCGCCATGACCAAGCCCACCACCAACAATTTCGGTATCGCGGTCGCAAGTGATGACGAATCGCTGACCGCGGGTATTCAGGGGCCGGTGCTCCTTCACGACCACTACCTGATCGAGAAGCTCGCGCAGTTCAACCGCGAGCGTGTCCCGGAGCGCATCGTCCACGCCAAGGGCGGCGGCGCTTTCGGTGAACTCGTCATCACACACGACGTCAGCCAGTACACCAAGGCCGCGTTCCTGCAGCCGGGTAAGAAGACCGAGTCGCTCGTCCGCTTCTCCACCGTCGCCGGTGAGCAGGGCAGCCCCGACACCTGGCGCGATCCGCGCGGTTTCGCGATGAAGTTCTACACCGAAGAGGGAAACTACGACCTCGTCGGCAACAACACCCCGGTGTTCTTCATCAAGGACGCCATCAAGTTCCCCGACTTCATTCGTTCGCAGAAGCGACTCCCGGGTTCAGGTCTTCGTGACCACGACATGCAGTGGGACTTCTGGACTCTGCGCCCCGAGACCGCTCACCAGGTGACCTGGTTGATGGGTGACCGCGGTATCCCGAAGACCTGGCGCAACATGGACGGCTTCGGATCGCACACCTACCAGTGGGTCAACGCTGCGGGTGAACGCTTCTGGGTGAAGTACCACTTCAAGACCGATCAGGGCATCGAGTTCCTGACGCAGGCAGAAGCAGACAGCCTCGCCGGTAGCGATCCTGACTACCACCGCGCGGATCTGTACAACGCCATCGAGGCCGGCCGTTTCCCGAGCTGGACCCTCAATGTTCAGATCATGCCGGTCGACGAGGCCGAGGGCTACCGCTTCAACCCGTTCGACCTCACCAAGGTTTGGTCCCAGAAGGACTACCCGCTGATCGAGGTCGGCAAGTGGACGCTGAACCGCAACCCGGAGAACTTCTTCGCGCAGATCGAGCAGGCGTCGTTCGAGCCGTCGAACGTGGTGCCCGGCATCGGATTCAGCCCGGACAAAATGCTTCTCGGCCGCGTCTTCTCCTACGCCGACGCACATCGTTACCGCATCGGCACCAACTACGCCGACCTGCCGGTCAACGCCCCGAAGAACGAGGTGAACTCCTACTCCAAGGAGGGCGCCATGCGTTACAGCTTCAATTCCCCGTCGACGCCGGTGTACGCACCGAATTCGTACGGCGGACCGCATGCCGATCCGTCGGTTGCCGGTGACGAAGGACTGTGGGCGTTCGACGGCAAGGCAGTGCGCGCCGGATACATCGAGCACGCCGAGGACGGCGACTTCACGCAGGCCGGAACGCTGGTCCGTGAAGTTCTCGACGACGCAGCTCGTGAGCGCTTGGTGAGCAACATCGTCGGCCATGCCCTTGCCGGCGTCAGCGAGGAAGTTCTGCTGCGTGTCTTCGAGTACTGGAAGAACGTCGACGCAGATTTGGGTAAGCGCGTCGAAGAAGGCGTACGCGCAGGTCAGTGATCCGCTGACCTGACAATCGAATAGGTGTACCGAATGCGGGCCGCTGCAAGGGAAATCGATTCCCGGCAGCGGTCCGTTTCCGTCTGCCCAACTACAGCAGCGCGAACCAGTAGACGAAGCATGCGAGAAGGAATACAACGACTGACTCCATGACGACACCCCTGTTCGACGTGCACTTCTGCTGTTCGCACTCTCC
Organism: Rhodococcus sp. NPDC056506; assembly: GCF_042794945.1. Lineage (NCBI taxonomy): Bacteria > Bacillati > Actinomycetota > Actinomycetes > Mycobacteriales > Nocardiaceae > Rhodococcus > Rhodococcus sp. NPDC056506. The sequence goes on from NZ_JBHTSW010000001.1 coordinate 446,883, forward strand.
ATGATCCGCTTCTCGAGCTGAGAATGCTCGGGGCACAAGTTTCGCGAACCGAGGTGTTGGGCAGTCAATTCCCATGGCAATAGGTGCGGTTCTCTTCGACATCGACGGAACGCTCGTCGATTCCAACTACCTGCATGTAGAAGCGTGGTCGCGAGCTTTCTTCGAGGTAGGTCGCCCGGTCGACGCGTGGCGGGTGCATCGCAGCATCGGCATGGACGGAGACCAACTACTGGAGACCTTGCTCGGCGAAGACATCGACGGGTGCGGGCCACGGGCCAAGGAGCTTCACACCAAGTACTACCGGCAGTCGGCTGACCGCCTCCGAGTACTGCCGGGAGCACGAGAGTTGATCCGCCGAGTTCACTCGCTCGGACTGCACGTCGTGCTCGCAACTTCGGCGCCGGACGACGAACTGGAGTTGCTGCGCCGGACGCTCGACATCGACGAAATGATTTACGCCGCCACCTCTTCGGAATCCGTCGACGTGGCCAAGCCTGATCCGGACCTGATCGAGGTCGCGCTCGCTAAGGCAGGTGTCGACGCGGGAGATGCGGTCATGGTCGGAGACGCCGTCTGGGACATGAAGGCGGCGACATGGGCGGGCGTTGTGGCTGTGGGAGTGCGCAGCGGCGGCATGTCGACCGACGAACTCGAAGGCGCGGGTGCTGCTGCCGTGTACGACGACGCTCGCGATCTTCTCGACCACCTCGACGGCAGTGTGGTCTCCGAACTCGTTTCAGGCCTCGATACCAGGAGTTGATCAGTGATGGCACGATTCGGCTACACCTTGATGACCGAACAGGCCGGCCCGAAAGAACTGGTTCGCCACGCAGTTCGGGCCGAAGAAGTCGGCTTCGACTTCGAAGTGATGAGTGATCACTACTCGCCGTGGCTGACCGAGCAGGGGCATGCGCCCTACGCCTGGTCGGTGCTGGGAGCAGTCGCCCACGCCACCGAGCGAGTCGGCTTGATGACGTACGTGACTTGTCCGACCGTGAGGTACCACCCTGCCGTCGTCGCTCAGAAAGCTGCGACGATCCAGATCCTCGCGGACGGGCGCTTCACCCTGGGATTGGGAAGTGGCGAGAGCCTGAACGAGCATGTGGTTGGCGAGGGTTGGCCGTCCATCGACACTCGGCAGGACATGCTGCAGGAGGCGGTGAGCATCATTCGCGCACTGCTCGCCGGAGATCTGGTGAGCTGGAAGGGGGAGTACTTCGACGTCCAGTCCGCCAGGATCTGGGATCTCCCGGAGAACCCGGTTCCCCTGGCGCTGGCCATGTCCGGTGACAAGTCCGTCGAGCGTTTCGGTCCGATGGCCGACGATCTGATTGCCGTGCAACCGGATTCGGAACTGGTGCACCTGTGGAAGCATGTGCACGGCCGGGCATACGGATTGGCTCCCGCAGGCCGGACCATCGGTCAGATTCCGATCTCGTGGGATCCTGATCGCGACACGGCAATTGCCCGAGCTCATCAGCAGTTCCGGTGGTTCGGCGGAGGGTGGTCCGTGAACTCCGAACTGCCGACGCCGGCGAGCTTCTCGGGCGCAACTCAGTTCGTGCGTAAAGAGGATGTAGCTGAAAGCATTCCGTGTGGTCCCGATCTTGATGTGATCGTCGAGGCGGTCAAGGCATACACGGACGCCGGATTCACCGATGTGGCACTGGTACAGATCGGTGGAGATACCCAAGACCGATTCTTCGACGAGGCGGCCAAGCCGCTGCTCGAGGCTCTGCACGTCGAATTGGGTTGATCGAGAAAATCAATCGAGTACCGCCGAGCGGGCTCTTGTCGAGGCGAGCGCTACCGCCGTGCAGCCGTGCCTGCTGCGCGACGAGGGCCAAACCCAAACCGCTTCCGGCGTCGCCCGCACCGGTACCACGAACAAATCGTTCGAACATCGCTTCCCGTTCCGACGGCGCGATCACCGTGCCGTTGTCGTCGACGAATACCGTCGCCGAACCGGTCGCAGCCCCTGATCGGACGGTGATCTCGACTGCGTCTGCATTGCCGTGCCGAACGGAGTTGGTGACGGCGTTGGTCAACACCAGACGGATGCCCGCGGGAAAGGCCTGAACCGAAAGCTCTTCCGGTGCTTTCAAACGGACGTCGACCTGCGGGTGAAGCCGGCCGGCGTCCGCGACGGCGCGATCGGCGACCTCCACCAGGTCGACGTCGGCACAATCCTCGGGATCGGCCACCTCACCCAGGGCGAGTGTCTCCAGATCGGTCAAGGTGCGCTCGATCTGGCGCTGCGCCTCCAACAATTCACTGGACAGTTCGCGCCGTTGGCTTTCCGTGAGGTCCAGTGTCGCGAGAACTTCCAGATCGGTACGCATCGACGTCAGAGGGGTGCGTAGTTCGTGGGCGGAGACGCGAGCGAAATCGCGTGCCGACTCCAACGCCTCCTCGGTGCGGCTTCGATCGCTTTCGATGCGACTGAGCATGCTGTGGATTGCTTCGGAAAGTTCTTCGGCTTCGCGCGTGCCACGTACCGACGGTGCCCGGCGCGAGAGTCCTTCGACGTCGAGGTTGTTGCCGATCGAACTGGTGGTCTCGGTCAGTTGTTGTAGGGGGCGGACGGCACGGCCCGTGAGGAACCAGCCGAGCCCGGCCGCGGCGAGAATAGCGACCACCGCCGCAGCGGCCACCTGGACCTGCTGCTCACGGATTGCCTGGGTCAGTGGGTCTTCGGGGATGCTGACGGCCAGTGCGGCACCGCTGTCACCGGGCAGCAGAACATCCCGACTGCGGACGTCGGTGGTAGCCAACGCACTGATGGTCGTGGCAGTGAAGCCGGGGTCGACGACAAGTGGTTGTGTTGTTGCGGTGGGTGTTTCGATGAACGCCGGGCTCGGTGCACTTGCCGCAACTCCCAGAGTGACGGAATCGAGTGTGCGTTCGAGTTGTTCGGATCCGTTGACACGCAGGAAGACCGCGAAGGCAATTCCGATCGCGGCAATCACGATTCCAGCGGCCAGGCCTGAGGCGATGGCTACGCGGGTCTGTAGTGACAGCGGCCGCTTCATCTTTCGGCCCTCAGGACGAAGCCGACTCCGCGCACGGTGTGGACCACGCGAGGCGCCCCGTCGACCTCGAGTTTCTTGCGTAGATAGGTGACAAAGACGTCGACGACATTGGTATCGGCAGCGAAGTCGTAACCCCAGACGAGGCGCAGGAGCTGTGCCCGGCTCAGTACGATGCCGGCGTGCTCGGCGAGCACGGACAACAGATCGAATTCTCTTTTGGTGAGTTCGATTCGTTTACCGCTGATGTGTGCTCGGTGACCACGAAGATCAACGGTGAGAGGGCCGACGGTGATCGGGTGATCGAGGGTAGGGGTGGCCCGCGTCGTGCGTCGAAGCAAAGCGCGCAGTCTGGCGACCAGTTCTGCCAACTCGAAGGGTTTGGTGAGGTAGTCGTCGGCGCCCGCTTCCAGCCCCGCGATGCGGTCGCCCACGGAACTTCGGGCGCTGAGTACGCAGATCGGAACCTCGTTGCCGATCGCGCGCAATGCCGTCACGACCCCGACGCCGTCGAGACCGGGCATGTTGACGTCGAGTACCAGCGCAGCCGGGCATTGCTTGTTCACCGACGACAAAGCTGACCGTCCGTCGACAGCAGTTGCCGTGTCGAAGCCCGACAATCGAAGTCCACGTTCGAGCGAATTCAGAACCTTCGCGTCGTCGTCAACGATCAGGATGCGCTCGCGTGTACTCACCCCAGCCATGGTGCCATCGGATCAAGGCCCGGGGCCCCGCTCGGAGCGGGGGCCGCCGCTTTCTCATCAACTCCTAAGAAACCGACAACAGATCTGCAGTGTTGGCTTCATAACCTCGGGTTTCTCGGATGCGACCGCGCCGAGAATTCGAGAACGTTCGATCAAGGAGAACAACGATGACGCGATTGAAAGTGAACGGCAAGCGGGCCCGCCGGACCGGTGTGGTGGTGGCGTCCGTGGCGGTCCTCGGTATGGCCGTGGCGCCGGGAATCGCCTGGGCTTCCAACCCGATTTCCGACGGGTCTCCGGTGGCGGTGCGATCGATCGCGACCGCTCCAGCCGAGTTGGGTGTGGCTCCCGAAGTAGCGTGTGGTGTCGCGGCGCCGATTTCCGACGAGGAGCTGCAGAAGCTCATCGACGAGGGCAAGGTTGTGCGCGCGGAGGAGGCCGGTACGGCCGCAGTCACTATCGAAGTGCCGAGCGAAGCTGCGACATTCGTTGCGCGTGAAGGGGTGCCGGCGTTGCCGACCGTCGAGTGGGCTCCGACGACCGAGGGTGTTCCGGCAGAGGTGCTCGACATGGCCGGTGTCGCTCCGCTGGAGGAAGGCGTCGCCCTGTCATGCACGGTTGCCGCGGGCTGACGAGCGAAAAAAGCTCCGCATGAACCGCTTTGACCTGGAACGGTACGGCCGTACTCAACTGGGTCTGGAGGGTAGTCAAGCCTGTCGGTAGCACTTGCTACGTTCGGGGCGGTCTCGGCGAGCATGCCGGGACCGTCGCCGACGGCGTCATGTGTGTGGTGTCTTGCTCCGGGTGCGGTACGGCCCGGCGCGGGGCGCGTTTCGAAAGGTGTTGTGTTTCATGGTCATGGGCCCCACCCACGCGATGTCCGGTGCTGCTGTGGGGTTGGTGGTTGCGGAGTTGTTACCTCTCGACTGGGGAGGACCCACATCCACTGCGGAAACTTTGACGTTTGCCGGGGTGTGCGCCGGAGCTGCCCTGCTTCCCGACCTCGATACCGGTCAGTCCACGGTTTCCCGATCATTCGGTCCGCTCAGCAAGGCTCTGGCCAAGGGCATCGACGCAATTTCGGTGACCTTCTACCGCATGACGAAAGGCAAGAAGGACGGCAAGCGTCGTGGTGGACATCGGACGCTCACGCACACCGCACTGTTTGCCGCGGGTCTCGGTGCCGGGGTCTCTGCGCTGGTGGTTCAGTTCGGGAAACCCGCCATCATCATCACGCTGTTCTTCTGCCTCGGGTTGGCGATCCGAGGATTGGCTGGTGAATTGGCCAAGGAGAAGGGATGGCTCGCGGTTTCTGCCGTTGCGTTGGTGCTCTCGGCCCTCACCTGGCAGTGGTATCCCAGCGAGGCCGGATCCACCGGGCTAGGTGTTGCGGTGGCACTGGGCTGCGCCACGCATTGTCTCGGCGATGCGATCACCAAGGAGGGAGTGCCGTTTCTTGCACCCCTGATCCCGCTCGGCGGCAAGCGATGGTGGGAGCAACGGCTGCCGTCATTTCTGTCCATCCGCGCAGGTGGGAACCTTGAGAAGGTTCTGATCGGGCCGGCTCTGACGGTTCTGACTGCCTGGTTGATCATCAGTGCGTTCGACGGTGCCCCGGAAGCGATCTACGCGGTCTTCGCTCCGATGGTGCAGTAAGCGTCGGAAAACTTTTATTACGGAACCACTGGCATCGTAATCATATTTGTTCTACGTTCGTCCCTGACATGAACCGAGTCGGCTGACGGAGTGAGCAGTGGTGCATCAAGCAGAGCGCAAGGCAGGGCACAGCTCGAGAGAAGACGGTGTGAGCCGGCGCGGATTTCTCGCAGCGAGTGCCGGCGCAGCTGCTCTCGCGGGTGTTTCCTGGGCGCCGGCCGGAGCAGTTCCCTGGGGCTCGGCATCGACCATTGCGCCACCTCCCGGATTTCCGTCGGACATTCCGTTGTCACAGCAGGCATACGCCAATTGGTCGCGGGAAATCATGCTCGACAGTGTGTGGACGGCGACGGCACGTCACAGCGACGACGTCGTCACCCTCGCGAACTGGGCGTTCGACAACGGTTACACGGTGCGTGCGCGCGGAACGATGCACGGGTGGAGTCCGTTGACGGTGGTGCCCGGCGCACCTTCGGATCGAGTTCTGCTGGTCGACACGATGACGAACTTGGATTCGGTTGTGGTGCAGCACGGCACGCCCGCAACAGTCACGGCGGGCGCCGGGGCCAGCATCGAAGCGATTCTGACAGCGCTCGAGCGAGAGGGGCTCGGCTGGGCCAACTCTCCGGCGATCGGTGAGCTGTCCATCGCCGGAGCGCTGGCGATCGGTGCCCACGGGGCAACCTATCCGGCGGCGGGGGAGACGATCACCCCTGGTCAGTCGTACGGATCGCTGAGCAACCTGATCACCGAGATCACAGTGGTGTCGTGGGACGAAGGCAGTAATCGATACGCACTGAAGACTTTTCACCGATCGGATGACAAGATCACGGCTTTCCTGACCCACCTGGGCCGAACCTTCGTCACCTCCGTGACGCTGCAAGCCGGGGAGAATTATCGGCTACGGTGCCAGAGTTTCACCGATATTCCGTGGCAAGAACTCTTTGCTGCTCCCGGTTCGCCAGGGCGTACCTACGAGAGTTTCGTCGAGAAATCCGGACGGGTGGAAGCGATCTGGTTCCCGTTCACCGAAACACCGTGGCTCAAGGTCTGGACGCCGACCCCGGTCAAACCGCCGGAGTCCCGAGAAGTGAGCGGGCCGTACAACTACTTCTTCTCCGACGCGATTCCCGAAGAAGTCACCACCCCGTTAGGGATGGTGGCGCAGGGTCTTCAAGCTGCGACACCACTGTTCGGTACCTCCCAGTTCGGAGCCGTAGCAGCAGGATTGGTGCTGACCGACACCGACGATCTGTGGGGTTGGTCGAAAGATGTTCTGTTCTACCTGCGGCACACAACCTTGCGCGTCGTAGCCGGTGGTGGCGCAGTGATCACCAAGCGGTCCAACATCGGCCGTGTCGTGCACGAGATGACGAGTTGGCTGAACGAACGAATGACGCACTACGCGTCGCTGGGGCAGTATCCCGTCAATATGCCGTTCGAAGTGCGTCTCTGCGGTGTCGACGATGACGGCGAGGTGTTGGTCGACAGCGCCGGAGTGCCAGACCTGTCAGCGGTGCGGCCGCGGGCGGATCGTCAGGACTGGGACACAGCGATCTGGATGAACGTTGTCTCGATTCCCGGCACCGCGGGATTGCCTGCCTTCCTTCGCGAAATGGAACGGTGGATGGTCGCGAACTACTCCGGCGATTACGCGACTTTCCGTCCGGAGTGGTCCAAGGGGTGGGCATTCACCGATCATGCGGCGTACCAGGACGACGAATTCCTCACCAGCACAGTGCCTGCCACCTTCCGTGCCGGTGGCGACGGGAATTGGGACTTCGCTCTCGCTACTCTCGACGAACACGACCCGCACCGTGTATTCAGCAATACGTTCCTCGACCGCGTCTTGCCACCCAGCTGAATCTCCTACTGCGGGAGCGGTTTGCGCCAACGTACGTCGGCGACGCGGATACGCTGATTGTTGTCACCGTTCCAGTCGACGCTCAGTCCCTGGGCTCGGAGTGCGTCGGCTACCTGGCGCCCGACGGTCCGATCGGTGTGCGCAATCATGTGTGCCTTGGCGGTTTCGTCGCCGCCGAAGGCAGCGGCGATCAGCGCGGAATCGAGATCATGGGCCGGACGAAACGCACTGTAGGACAAGTAGAGATCGGACGGCTCGTCGCCGAGACGCTCCGCATCTTGCATGTGGAAGAACGTGTACGCCCACTGAGCAAAGGGATACCCGTTCTCGTCGGGTTCGGACGGCGTGCGTTCGTCGTCGATTTCGGTAGTGCCGCACTGCATGCAGCAGGTGAAGTTCATCCGGGCCACGATGCCGTTGCGCTCGAGATCATCGAAGGCTGCGGATACGCGCTCGAAGTCGCCGGGAGCCGTCCACTGCGTCTGCTCCACGAGTCTGTGGTCCCAGACTGCACGCACTCCCGCGTCGATCTGTCTGCCGAGTTCGTCGTTCTCGAAGCCGCCCTCGACACAGTCTCGGGCGGCTTCGCAGATTTCTTCGAACGTCGCGAAACCTGGGAGTACCAGTTCGCGTGCTTGCTCACGTACGGCGACGATGTCAGCCTCACTGAGCACCGGTGCTGACTGTCGTGACTGTGACCAGGGCAATCGCATACCGGCACCGTACTGCACCGATCCGACCGTCAGGCGACGTCGGCTGCTGCTTTCGTTTCCTCCTCGGTCGACGGGGCGGGCTTGTTCGGGATGAGCGCCGTGGCGATCAGGCCCACCACGACAAATCCGGCCGCAAGGTATCCGCCGAGTGTGATGCCGTGAGTCATCGCAGATTGGGCGGCGTCGGCGACGAAGGCAGTGCTCGGTGAGCCGGCCAGTGAGTCGATGGTGGCGCCTGCGCTGTCGGTGACTGCCCGCGTCAGCTGATCAGCCTGGGCTTGGTCGACACCGGATTCGGTGAGGTCGTTGTTCAGCGTCGAATTGAGAGTGCTGAAGAACACCGTGGTGAGGACGGCGATGCCCAGTGCCGATCCGAGTTGGCGGAACGCGCTTTGAATGCCGGAGCCTTGACCGGCGCTCTGCTCGGGAATCTCTTCGAGTACGACGTTGGTAACCTGCGCCGTCGCGAAACCGACGCCGATTCCGTAGAAGAACAGCACTGCGGCGATAGTCCACCAGGGGCTGTCTGTCGCAGCGATGAATCCGAGACCGGCGAGACCGAGCGCTTCGAGAGCCAGGCCGATGCGTACCAAGCCCAACGGCGAGACCTTCGATGCCAGCCCGAAGCTCGCACCACTGGCGACAAAGCTGCCGATGGCGATGGGAACCAGTGCGAGTCCGGCCTGGAGTGCGCTGTAGCCGAGCGTGAACTGAAGCCAGAGAGGAAGCACCGCAACGATTCCGAACTCGCCGAGTCCGATGATCAGCGTCGCGATGTTGCCGTTGCGGAACGACGAGATGGAGAACAACCGTACGTCCATCAGCGCCCGCGACGGATCGGCGCTGCGGGTGAGCATGGTTTGACGGTAGGCGAACGCACCGAGCGACAGAACGGCGAGCACAAGCGCCACCAGAACCGGTGACGGTCCGCTGGACCATGACAGACCGAACAGATCGAAGGGTTCCTTTGTGGTCAGCCACCCGTACGTTCGTCCCTCGACGAGGCCGAAGGCCAGCAGTCCGAGCCCGGCGATGGACAGTGCTGCTCCGGTGGCGTCGATGCGCCCTGCGGTGCGGGGTGAGGGGGCGATGAACAGCACTGCGCCGATGAGAATGAGCGCAGCAAGCGGAATGTTGATCCCGAATGCCCAACGCCATGAGGCATGTTCGGCAAGCCAGCCGCCGAGCAGTGGGCCGAGGGCGGATGCAGCGCCGATGGTGGAGCCCCAGACAGCGAAGGCCTGGCCGCGAGCTTTGCCGGTGAACATCGCGTTCAGAAGCGACAGCGACGTGGGCAGGATCATGGCCGCGCCGGCGCCCTGCAGGAATCGTGCCAGGATGAGCAGACCGCCGTTCGGCGCCAGTCCGGCCAGCAGGCTCGTTGCGCCGAACACGACGACTCCGGCGATGAAGATGCGACGGGCGCCGACCAGGTCGGCAACTCTGCCGACCAGAAGCAGCAGCGCCGCGAACACGATTGCGTAGGACTCTTGGATCCATTGAGCCTGAACGGAATTGATCCCGAGATCCTCGATGATCGAGGGGACTATGACGTTGACGATGGTGGTGTCGACGACGATCAGTGCCACGCCGAGTGCGATGGCGATCAGGCCCAGCCACTTTCGGGTGGTGGGTGAGATGTTCACGAATAAACCTCCATTGTGAAGTAACTTCACTATGAAGGTATATTTGAGGCGGTAAGTTGTCAACGTGCGCGCTGGGCTCGACCGGCCGCCGTCTGGCACAGGAAAGGTGGGATCACCGAGGTGGAGGCACCGCGCGACATCTCCGTGGAGCGGGAGCGGCTGATGGACGAATTCCGTACGTACGGTGGGACGTTCACCGAATTCAGTCATCGATTCGCGTCGTGGCTCGGCCTGCATTCCACCGACGCAACCGCACTGATGGAAATCACGGCGGCTGAGGAGAAAGGTGCGCCGCTCTCGCCTGCCCGCCTCGGCGAGCGGATCTCACTGACGTCGGGCGCAACCACCGCGTTGCTCAATCGCCTGGAAAAGGCAGGGCATATCGTCCGGACCCGCGAGAATGCAGACCGCCGCGTGGTCACGCTGCACAGCAGTGCGCATGTGCAGGATCTGGCGGACGAGTTCTTCGGGCCCCTTGCTGTGCGACTCGACGCCATGATGGCGAAGTACCCGCCCGAACTGCTCAGTCGATTCGAGGAATTTCTCGTCGACCTGCATTCCACGATGAACGAGCACCTCGAGCAGGACAACCGCTGAACAAAAAACGCCGCTCGACTCCGGAGAGTCGAGCGGCGGTCTTGGCTTAGGTGACGGCTACTTGCCGAGCTTGGCCTGCAGATCGTCGAGAACCAGGCCGGCACCTGTCGGGCCGAGGCCCAGGAACCAGGTCTCGTCGCTCACCTCGGTGGCGCGTCCTTCCTTGACTGCGTCCATGCTGGCCCACAGCGGTCCGGCAACAACCGTGGTCTGGCCGGTGTCGGCGGGATTTCCGTAGCTGGAGTAGAAGATTCGGTCACCCTCCGCCTCGGTGATCGTTTCCGGGCTGACCTCGACGGCCAGTTCGTCGATGTCCTGGATCGCCGGGCGGGGCAGACCGACGTCCTTCAAGATGACGCCGATGAACGACAGATTGCCGTACAGGCGCAGCTTTCCGGACATGAAGCGAACCAGTGAAATTGTCGGGGAGCCGTCGATCGACTCACGGACCTTGTCGGCGTGCTCTTGGTAGTCGTTGAGAACCTGCTCAGCCTTGGTCTCTTCGCCGAGTGCGTCACCGGCAAGGAGGAAGTTCTCCTTCCACGGGAAGCCGGGGCGGATGCTGAAGACCGTCGGAGCGATTGCCGCGAGTTGCGGGTAAAGCTTGTCCTGGCGCAGCTTGCTGCCGAGGATCAGATCGGGCTGCAGTGCGGTGATCGCCTCGAGGTTGAGATTGTTGGTGGTGCCGACGTCGGGGACGCCGACGAGCTTGTCGGCGAGGTACGACGGCTGGCCGGCGGCACTTTCCGGGCTGGCGATGCCGACCGGGGTGATCCCGAGAGAAAGAACCTCGTCGAGTTCGCCGCTGTCGAGCACGACGACGCGGGTGGGCTTGGCCTCGAGGGTGGTCTCGCCCAGAGCGTGGGTGATTGTGCGCGGGAACTCGCCGGGCGCGGCATCGCTGCCGAGCTTCGCGGTTTCCGTGTCGGCGGTGCTGAACAGCTTGCCGCCGGTCGCGACATCGGTGTTGCCGTTTGCGTTGCCGCCGGCGTCGGAAGAGCCGCAGGCCGTGGCGGCAAAAACAGTCGCCAGGGCAACCATGGCGACCCGGACCGACGTGCGGCTCCGGAGAGTGGTGCGTGAGTGCATTAGGCTACCCTACCTTCCGTCCATATGGCTTGGTCAGGGAGGTATCCGCACCGTCGATACCAGGTGAAGGGCGCGTCAGGTCTCGCTCAGCGGGACCTCTACGCAATTAGGACAACAGGGCGCGACCAACGTGTTAGCTTCGCGAAAGACCTGTACTGGTAAGCGAAGACGCGTGTAGTGAGGATTTCGATGACCCTGAACATTGCCGATCTGTTCGAGGCCGTTGCCGATGCGATCCCCGATCGCGTTCCCTTGATTCTGGAAGACACGCGGTTGAGCTACGCCGAACTCGAACTGCGATCGAACCGGCTCGCACATCATCTGCAATCGGTGGGCGTCGAACCGGGCCAGCATGTCGGTATTCACATGCGGAACTGCGTCGAGTACGTCGAAGCGCTCCTTGCCTGCTTGAAGATCAGAGCGGTACCGATCAACGTCAACTTTCGCTACACGGATGCCGAACTCTCGTACATCTACACCAACTCCCAGATGGTGGCACTGCTGGTCGAGGCAGAATTCGCTCCGACGGCACTGGCCGTGGTTCCGCAGTGTCCGGAGATCACCCACGTGCTGATCGTCGGCGACGACTACGAGAACGCCCTTGCGGCGCAGTCCGATACCCGCGACTTCGGCCCTCGCAGCAACGACGACCATTTCATCATCTACACCGGCGGTACAACCGGAATGCCCAAGGGTGTGGTGTGGCGGCACGAAGACTTCTTCTTCGCCGCGCTGTCCGGAGCGAACCTCAGCGGGCCGCCGCGTCGAAGCCTCGAAGAGGTTGTGGACGCGGCCGTAGCCAACACCGATCCGACTGTGCTGCTACTCATCCCGCCGCTCATGCATGGAGCCGCGATCTATTCACTGCTCACGGCATTTCTCATGGGAGCTCCCCGTGTGCTGACCCGCAGCTTCGATCCGATGGAAGTGCTGCGACTGGTCGAGGCCGAGAAGATCACCGGAATCACCGTCGTCGGCGACGCGATTGCTCGACCGATTGCCGACGCCATCGCCGCTAGCGAAGGGCGCTACGACCTTTCGACTCTCCAACTGATCGGCTCGGGTGGCGCATTGTTCTCGCCGAACCTCAAGGCGGAACTGACGACCCGATTGCCGGGGCTGGTGATCAAGGATGCATTCGGTGCTTCGGAATCCGGCAACGACGGCGTCGTCGAATTCGGTGAGGACGGTTCCAAGCGAATTCGATCCAACCCCAACATGATTCTTGTCGACGACGAATTCCGTCGCATCGAACCAGGCTCGAACACAGTCGGATTCATCGCCAGGGCCGGCCATGTTCCCGTGGCCTACTTCGACGACCCTGCGAAGACTGCTGCAACTTTTCCCGTCGTCGACGGGGTGCGTCTGGCGGTACTCGGGGACATGGGCACGATGGAAGCCGACGGAACCATCGTGCTGCTCGGGCGCGGTTCGATGTGCATCAACTCCGGAGGCGAGAAGGTTTATCCCGAAGAAGTCGAGCAGGCACTCAAAACTCACCCGGCAGTTTTCGACGCTTTGGTGGCGGGTGTGGCCGACACTCGATTCGGCGAGAAGGTCGCCGCTGTGGTGCAGGTTCGACCGGGATTCGAAGATGTTGCGACGGAATCGTTGTCGGAGCATTGCCGCACCCACGTCGCCGGGTACAAGATTCCCCGGTCGATCGTGCTCGTACCAAGCATCCTCCGCTCACCCAGCGGGAAGGCCGACTATCGTTGGGCTCGCGAAACCGTAGCGGGAGTGTGAATCAACTTCCGATACCTCGGACGACGCACCACTCGTTTCCCTCGGGATCCAGCAGCACCTGAAAGGTACCGGCCGGGTCTTCCTGAACATTGCCGACCCGAGTTGCGCCGAGGCGCTCGGCAGCCTCGGTTGCGGCGACGACGTCATCCACGCTGACGTCGATGTGCAGGCGATTCTTCGTCAGCTTTGATTCCGGTACGCGTTGGAAGGCGAGGCGAGTCCATCCGGGCGGGTCGACAAACGCCCACTCCTCGCTCCGCTCTACCGGCTGTCCACCGAGGACGCCGGCCCAGAATTCCGCCAACTGAGCTGGTGCGGAGCAATCCACAACTACTTCGTCGACCTGCCCGATCACCGGTTCACAGCTCCACTGAATTCGGCTGTCACAACTGCGCTCAATTCGGCTGTCACAGCTGCGCTGAATTCGGCTGTCACAGCCAGGGCTCGATCGGCTTCTTCACCCACATGATCTTCTCGTCCGGATGCTCACGCCGAGCCTCGGGACGGTCTGGGTTAGCGGCTGACCACACAGCTTTCTCATCGAGCAGACTGGCGGCGATAGTCCAAGTCTCCCGCGTGCTCGGCGGATTGGCACCGGCCGCCCGCGCGAGTTTGCGCAGCCGATCGTCGGGCATGTCGAGCAACTCTGCACTGCTGATATCGCGGTCCCAGGCGAACTTGGCAAGACCGACAGCTTTCTCACGTCGGCTACGGCTCGCCATGTCGTTGTGCGCGAAGTCTGGTTCGGATGCCACGGCTTCACCTTATCGTCAACGAAATCGAGGCCCTCCCGCGTAAGCGGAAGGGCCTCAATTTCTGTTCTTCACTGTCGGGGTGGCGGGATTTGAACCCACGACCTCTTCGTCCCGAACGAAGCGCGCTACCAAGCTGCGCCACACCCCGTGTCGAACCTCGGTTAGCTTACATTACCGAGTCGACTGACATTAAATCCGCAGGTCAGTTGCGTAGAACCGACGCTGGAGACTCTGCGGAACTGTGTGCGGAGACATGCTCCGGTTCGCGCCTGGTGGCCGGAACCAGAGTCAGCAGAGTTGCCTCGGGACGGCAGCAGAAGCGTGCCGGAGCCCACGGCGAAGTGCCGATGCCCGCTGAGACGTGCAGCTGGGTGTGTGCGCCCCACTTGGACGGCCCCTTGACCCGGGATCGGTCGATCTGGCAGTTCGTGACCAGCGCTCCGTAGAACGGAAGGCACAGCTGACCACCGTGCGTGTGGCCGGCGAGCACCAGGTCGTAGCCGTCGTCGGCGAACCGGTCCAGAACTCGCGGTTCGGGCGAGTGCGTCAGGCCGAGCTTGAGCTGGGCGACGGGATTGGGTGTTCCGGCGACGGTGTCGTAGCGATCGCGCTTCAGGTGCGGATCATCGACGCCGGCGGCAGCAATGCGAATACCGGCCACTTCGAGTTCGCGGCGCACGTGGGTCATGTCGAGCCATCCACGCTCGGTGAACGCGGCCCGCAGGTCGCCCCAGGGGAGAGGATCCCCGGTGACGCGCTTGTCCTTGTTGAAGATGTAGCTCAGCGGATTCTTCGGTTTCGGAGCGAAGTAGTCGTTGCTGCCGAAGACGAACAGACCCGGTCGAGCCAACAGATCTCCGAGCGCCTGGACCACTGCTGGAACGCTGCGCTGGTGCGACAAGTTGTCGCCGGTGTTGACCACGAGGTCGGGGTCGAGGCCTTCGAGCTCACGCAACCAATTCTGTTTCAACCGTTGGTTCGGCATCATGTGCAAGTCGCTGAGATGGAGGACCCGCAGCGACGACGAACCGGGCGCCAGGACTGGCATCGTCACCTCACGCAGTGCAAATGCATTGCGTTCGATGCCGGATGCGTACCCGATCCCGAGTGCAGCGGCGCCCGCGGCACCAAGTGCGGCGCGGGTCAGGTTGGTGCGGAACTGGTCAGACACCCCTCAAGGATACGGGTGTGACCTTCTTCTGCGTCGCTCTCGCCGCCTTTTACAGCTATTCCACAGAGAATTGTGTCCGGGCGGAGGTAACTATCGGCACGCTCGAAACGCCGAGCGCGTAGCGTTTCCACCATGTCCGACACGACACCATCGCTCAAAGCCACCCTCCGAACCGACATGGTTGCATCCATGAAGGCGAAGGATCCGCTACGTACAGCCACCCTTCGGATGCTCATGGCAGCCGTCCAGACCGAAGAGGTAGCCGGTAAGGAAGCTCGCGTCCTCACCGACGAAGAAATCATCAAAGTCCTTGCAAAGGAATCGAAGAAGCGCGGCGAATCGGCCGAGATCTACACCGAGAACGGTCGCGGTGAGCTTGCCGCGAAAGAGCGCGCAGAAGCTCAGATCATCGACGAGTACCTGCCGACGCCGTTGACCGACGCCGAGCTTGTCGATGTCGTCGACACCGCCCTTGCTCAAGTTTCCGAGGAGCTCGGTGAGCGTCCCGGGATGCGTCAGATGGGCCAGGTCATCAAGGCCGCCAACGCTCTGGCCAAGGGCAAGGCCGACGGCGCACGTATCTCTGCAGCAGTGAAGTCCCGCCTGTAGAAGCGCGCTTCCAGAACCGAAAACGGCCGCGATCTCCGAATCACTCGGAGATCGCGGCCGTTCTTGTTTCAGGGCGGTCAGTTCGGCGGGGTCCCCGCAGGCGGTGCGGGTTCACCTCCGGGCGGAGTCGCATCCGGGGGAGTTGCGCCCGGTGCCGGGGCCGCGGGGGATGCGGGCGCAGCCGGAGCCCTCACGGAACCGTCGCTGATGTAGATCGTGACGGTCGAACCCGGGATCGCGGACCCGGACGGCGAAACTCCGGTGACCGTTCCCGCGCGCGCTCCGGATGCCGTCGTCACGGAATTGACGGTGAAGCCGGATGCCTGAAGCCGGGACGTCGCTGCCGACTGGCTCAGGCCGACAACCTCGGGAACCTGGCCGTTCTGTGATCCCCGTGCGTACTTTTCGTCGATCGGGGGCAGCGAGGTGGGCCCGAAGTTGTTGGCGACCGGGTTCATTGCCGCGAACCAGGATCTCGCCGGTTCGGTACCGCCGTACAGGTTGCCGCTGTAGCAGGGGCGCAGCGGGCTCGAGCAGATCTCGCCGGGGGTGGGGGAGTCGCCGAAGATGTAGACCGCAGCAGCGAGGTTGTTGGTGAAGCCGAGGAACGCCGAGGACTTGTGAGTCTCGGTGGTACCCGTCTTGCCCGACATCGGCAGGCTCCAACCGGCGCTGCTCGCGGCACCGGCAGACGTACCGGCGCCGACGTCGTCGCGGCTCATGGCATTGGCGAGGGTGTCTGCCAAGCCGGGCTCGACAACCTGCTCACAGCCCTGCTCGGTGACGGCCACCGGCTTGCCGTAGCGGTCGAAGACCGAATCGATGGGACTCGGCGGGCACCACTTGCCGTGCGAGGCGAGAGTGGCTGCGACGTTGGAGAGTTCGAGCGGGTTGATCCAGGTGGGGCCGAGGGTGAACGAACCGAGGTTCTGTTCCTTTTGGAAGTCGGCCATGCTGCGCTCGTCGAAGCCCGAGGTGTTCGGATCGGCGTACGAGCGCATGCCGAGACGGACAGCCATGTCGACCGTCGGCGTGACACCGGTTGCCTCGATGAGCTTGACGAAAGCGGTGTTGGGGGACTGAGCCAGCGCGTCGGTCACGGACAGCGTCGGCGGGTAGTTGCCCGCGTTCTCCACGCAGTACGTCGAGACCGGGCAACCTGCGGCGCCGCCGCTACCCATGCCCTTGGCTTCGAAGCGCTTGGGTACGTCGAGGGTCGCGTTGATGCCCAGACCCTTTTCCATCGCCGCAGCCGTCGTGAAGATCTTGAAGACGGAGCCCGCACCGTCGCCGGCCAGTGAGTACGGCTGCGCCTGGACGGTTTCGTCGGCGTCCGCGTTGAGTCCGTACGTGCGGCTACTGGCCATCGCGATGACCTTGTGTGAATCCTGACCGGGTCTGATCACGTTCATGACGTTGGCGATGCCGTCGAGGTTGGCGCTCGCGTTCGCATTCAGGCCGGCCTTGGTCGATGCCTGTACCTGCGGGTCGAGAGTGGTCTTAATGAGGTAACCACCGTCGTTGATCTGGTCACGGGTGATCCCGGCGTCCGAGAGGTACTTCAGTGCGTAGTCGCAGAAGAAACCACGATCGCCCGCGGCGATGCAGCCGCGCGGCAAGTTGTTGGGAGTTTCCAGGACGCCGAGGGGCTCTTCCTTCGCAGCCCGGAACTCGTCGGCGCGATCCGGAATGTTCGTGATCATGGTGTCGAGCACGGTGTTACGACGCTCGGTGACGCCTTCGACGTTCGTGTACGGGTTCAGTGCGGAGCTGGACTGAACCATGCCGGCAAGCATTGCCGACTGGGGAACGCTCAGATCTGCGGCGTCGACGCCGAAGTAGGTCTGAGCCGCGTCCTGAATGCCGAAGGATCCGTTGCCGAACGGGACGAGGTTCAGGTACCGGGTGAGGATCTCGTCTTTCGTGAGTTCCTTGTCCAGGGTCAGTGCCATCCGGATCTCGCGGATCTTTCGGGCCGGGGTGGTCTCGATGGCAGCGCGACGCTCGGCATCCGTCTTGGCCACGACCAACAGCTGGTAGTTCTTCACATACTGCTGATCGAGCGTCGACGCGCCCTGCTGCACTTCACCGGTTGTCGTGTTGGTGAGGAAGGCGCGCAGCGTTCCCTGCCAGTCGACGCCCTTGTGGTCGGGGAACCGTCGGTCCTCGATGGAGACGATCGCCAACTTCATGTTGTTGGAGATCTTCTCGCTCGGGACTTCGAAGCGTCGTTGGTCGTAGAGCCAGGCAATGGGGTTGCCGGCGGAATCGACCATGGTGGACACCGCGGGGACCGTGCCTTCGACCAGTTCGGCCGAGACGTTGTCGACGGTATCGGCAGCGCGGTTGGACGCGAATCCGAATCCGCCCGCCACTGGGAACATCACCCCTGCGACCAGGACACCCGCCAATGCGGAGCTTCCGGCGAGCTTCGCCACTGTTTTTGCAATCGACACGATCTACAGAGTACGTGTGCCCACCCATTGGAACCGGTTTCAGTGTTTTGCGGGTGTTCAAAACCTCCTGAACACGCGCTTTGTACTGCCGTACCAAAAAATGCCCCCGACCGTCTTGCGTTAGGGCCGTTCTTTACCTAAATTGTGATCAGTGTGATCGACGTAACACTCGATCACGAATGTGTCTCAGCTTTCACGTGCTACCGCGGGACTGCTGAGATGGTGCGCTGCTCGCCCCATGGCGACGGTCAGACTTTGTAGAGGGGACCCAGAATGTACACAGCCACCCCGAGTAGCCGTTTGGACATCGAGCAGGCCGAGGCACGAATTGCCTGGGTAACTCAGGCACGATGCCGCGAGGTCGACCCCGACCAACTTTTTGTTCGTGGCGCCGCGCAGCGCAAGGCGGCCACCATCTGCCGCCACTGCCCGGTACTCATGCAGTGCGGAGCCGACGCTCTCGACAATCGTGTCGAGTTCGGTGTGTGGGGCGGAATGACGGAACGTCAGCGCCGCGCACTGCTCAAGCAGCACCCCGACGTCGATTCCTGGTCCGAGTTCTTCGAAGATCAGCGCCAGCATCACTCAGCAGTCTGACCCCGGCCGATCGGGGGATCAGCCCTTACGAGTGAGCTGATCTCCCACCGCACGCAGCGCCTCGAGGTCCGAGACCTCGAACGGTAGCGACGGAACACCGATCAGCGGCACCCTCGGGTGAGCTGCGGTGAATCGGCTCAGCAAAGCGATTTCTCGCTTCGCGATCACTGCCCGATGGGCATGGATACGGAGAACAGCTGCGGTGAGGGCCTCGGCCTCGGTCGCACTTTCCTTCGCTTCCAGTTTGTCGGCGGCAGTCACCGCATGATCGGCAGGCAAGGCCGTCAATGTCGGGTGTGTGCGGTTGAGAACCAAACCGGCCAACGGCATCGAGTCACCCGCAAGGCGATCGACGAAGAACGCCGCCTCACGGAGAGCGTCGGGCTCGGCCGCTGCGATCACCAGGAAATGAGTCCCCGGCTGACGTAGCAACTCGTAGGTCTTCGTGGCGCGTTCACGGAAACCGCCGAACATCGAGTCGAGCGACTGCACGAATGCCGATGCATCCGAAAGCATTTGGCTTCCCACGATGGTCGAGACACCCTTCAGTGCCAATCCCATCGCGCCGGCCACGAGCCGGGTCAGGCCACGGCCGGGTGCCGAGAGCAGCCGGATCATCCGTCCGTCGAGGAATGTTCCGAGCCTCTGTGGAGCGTCGAGGAAGTCGAGCGCATTGCGCGACGGCGGGGTATCGACGATCACCAGATCCCACGCGTCGTTCGACGCCAGCTGCCCCAACTTCTCCATCGCCATGTACTCCTGCGTTCCGGAGAACGATGTGGCAACGGTTTGGTAGAAGGGATTCGCCAGGATCTGCTCGGCCTTCTCGGGGCTGGAATGCTCGATAACCATCTCGTCGAAAGTCCGACGCATGTTCAGCATCATCGCGTGCAGTTCACCCGTGGCCTCGGGACCCAGCTTCACCGGCTGCGGAGTGTTGTCGAGTTCGGCCACACCCAAGGCCTGCGCGAGGCGACGGGCCGGATCGATGGTGAGGACGACTACGCGTCGGCCCTCTTCGGCCGCACGCAATGCCAGCGACGCAGCCGTCGTGGTCTTGCCGACGCCACCCGCGCCGCAACACACCACGATCCGTGCCGTCGGGTCCTTGATGATCGCCGAAATATCGAGGGCAGGAGCTGCGCGTCGGCCGGTCCTGGAACTGCCGACCGTCACGTTCTCGGTGGTCTCGGTCATCACACGCCCTGTTCCGTGAGGTATTCGGCCAGCTCGTAGAGCCCACCGAGATCAACGCCGTCGGCGAGTGCGGGAAGTTGCACCCGCGCGCCGTCGATCTCGCGGAGCTTCTCCGCACTGGATTCTTGAGCTTCGAGCACCGAAGCATGTTCGATCGTCTCGGTGAGCAGGCCCGCGAAGTCGTCGTCGGACAGATCGATGCCGACGTCGGAGAGCGTCGACCGGATCGAAGCTGCATCGATGTTGCCGGCTGCGGCACCGGCGAGTTGATCTTCGGGCAAGAACCTCGGGCTGGCGCGGTTGACGATGATGGCACCGAGGTTGAGGTCGTCCCGCGCAAGTTCTGCGGCGGCGTCGGCAGTCTCCTGAACGGGCAGCGCTTCGAGAAGCGCAACCAGATGTACGACGGTTTCCGGCGAGTGCAGCAGGCGAACGACGCCTTCACTCTGTGAGTGGACAGGGCCGCCCTTGGCGAGATCGGCCATCGCCTTGGTGACGTCGAGGAAGCTGCCGATGCGTCCCGTCGGGGGAGCGTCGACGACAACGGCGTCGTACACGCGTTTGCCGGTCCGATCGGTGCGGATGACGCACTCCTTGATCTTGCCGGTGAGCAGAACGTCGCGAAGACCGGGAGCGATGGTCGTGGCAAATTCGATTGCGCCGAATTTACGCATCGCCCGGCCGGCGAAGCCGAGGTTGTAGAACATCTCGAGGTATTCGAGGAACGCGGTCTCGATGTCGACGGCGAGAGCCATCACTTCACCGCCACCTTCGGCGGCCGCGACCTTGGTCTCCTGCGGCGGAAGCGGCGGTACGTCGAAGAGCTGCGCGATTCCCTGACGGCCCTCGACCTCCACGAGGAGAACGCGCTTGCCGCCTTCGGCCAACGCGAGCGCCAACGCGGCGGCAACCGTGGACTTACCGGTACCGCCTTTACCTGACACAAAGTGCAGGCGGGCCTTCGTCGCAGACTCGGGCCAGGTCCTGCTCAGCTCATCTTGGGATGCAACCACACCGCGAGCCTATAAGTCTGGGGCCGAAGATGTACGCGGGATAGGCTCAGCGCATGAGCGAAATAACTTCCTGGGAATACACCGTGACTCCGTTGCTGGTCCACAATCCGAAGGCAATTCTCGACAACTGGGGTGTCGACGGCTGGGAACTCGTCGCAGTCCTGCCGAGCGCGTCGGGCGAGCAGCACGTCGCGTACATGAAGCGTCCGAAGGGCTGAATCACATGGCAGAGGCAACACAGACCTGGTCGGAGCGTCTCGCCGAACTGGGCATCGCACTTCCCGCCGTCGCGGCACCCGTCGCTGCGTACGTTCCCGCGGTTCGCAGTGGCAACCACGTGTACACGTCGGGTCAGCTCCCGTTCGTCGACGGAAAGTTGGCGCTGACCGGCAAGCTCGGCGCGGGCGTGTCGGATGAGGACGCCAAGGCCGCAGCACGTACCTGCGCGCTGAACGCCCTCGCTGCCATCGACGCGCTGGTCGGCATCGACAACGTCGTCCGCGTCGTGAAGGTCGTCGGCTTCGTGGCATCCGCCGAAGGATTCACCGGTCAGCCCGGCGTGATCAACGGCGCTTCCGAATTCCTCGGCGAGGTTCTCGGCGACGCCGGTATTCACGCTCGTTCGGCTGTCGGAGTGGCAGAACTTCCCCTCGGCTCACCCGTCGAGGTGGAACTGATCGTCGAAGTTCGCTGATGTCGACGGTCCATCCCGCCTACACGCAGCTTCGCCGCGTCACCGACATCGCTTCGGTCTTGCTCGAGAACAATCCGGGCATGATGACGCTGGACGGTACGAACACCTGGATTCTGCATGCTCCGGGCAGCGTCGAGTGTGTTGTCGTCGATCCAGGCGACAACGACGAGGAACACCTGCAACGTGTCGCTGGTATCGGTCCGGTAGCGCTGACCTTGATCACGCACCGGCACTACGACCACACCGGCGGGGTGGACCGTTTCCACGAATTGACTTCGGCTCCAGTGCGTTCCGTCGACCCCACATTTCTTCGCGGGGGCGCTTCGGCGCTTGTCGACGGTGAAGTGATCGAGGTCGCGGGCCTGAAGTTGCGGATCCTCGCGACTCCGGGGCACACCGCTGACTCGGTGTCGATAGTCATCGAGAACGATTCGAGCGTGCTGACGGGCGACACCATTCTCGGCCGCGGCACGGCAGTTCTCGACGATTCCGACGGCGATCTGGGGGATTACCTCACCTCGCTGCGGTCTCTGGCCGCGCTCGGCGAAGGATTGACGGTGCTGCCCGGGCACGGTCCTGACCTACCCGATCTGCAGGCGATTTCACAGCAGTACCTCGCCCACCGCGAGGAGCGTCTGGATCAGGTGCGGGCCGCTCTGTCGACGTTGGGGGAGTCGGCCTCGGTTCGCGACGTAGTCGAACACGTCTACTCCGACGTGGACCCGAAGCTGTGGCCGGTCGCGGAGAAATCCGTCAACGTGCAGTTGGCGTATCTGCGCCGCTGAGGCGCTCGGCGCCGACATAAGGAGCTGAGCTGTCTGGCCGAACTGCCGCCACCTATGCCAATCGAGGTATAGCTGGCGGCAGTTTTTGCATTTGTTTGATATGGGTCACGGGCCAATAGTTAGTCCATGACCTCACAATGCGACGGATGGATCCGCAATTACGTGGACGGCTCCTATGTCGAACCCGACGAGTCGTCGAGCTTCGATCAGGTTGACCCCGCAACGGGCCGTGTTCTCGCCCGGGTCCACGAGGCTGACAAGGCCCTGGTCGATCGGGCCGTGACCTCTGCCAGGCGCGCTCTGAACAACGGTTGGGCCGATACGCCGGTCCGGGAGCGGACGGCTCTGCTGAGGCGGGCCGCCGACCGGATCGAGGAACGATTCGAAGAGTTCGTCGCCGCAGAAATGGCGGACACCGGTAAGCCGATCACGCAGGCACGCGAACTCGACGTCGCGCGCGCCCTGACGAACTTCCGCACCTTCGCCGACATCGTCGCCGCTTCCGGACAGGAATCGTTTGTCACCGATCTCGCGGGTGGCAAGCAGGCGCTGAACTACGCGATCCGCAAGCCGCTCGGCGTGGTCGCGGTCATCGTTCCGTGGAACCTGCCGCTGCTTCTCCTGACCTGGAAGGTTGCGCCCGCGCTCGCGTGCGGAAACTCCGTGGTGGTCAAACCTTCCGAGGAAACCCCGGCGACTGCGTCGTTGCTGGCGGAGGTGCTCGAAGAGGTCGGCCTGCCTGCCGGCGTCTACAACGTCGTCCATGGATTCGGCGCGAACTCGGCCGGCGAGTTCCTCACCACGCACCCCGGTATCGACGGCGTCACCTTCACTGGATCTTCGGCAACCGGTTCCCATGTCATGAAAACCGTTGCCCCGCGGGTCCGTCCGGTCTCGTTCGAGCTCGGCGGCAAGAACGCCGCGATCGTGTTCGACGACGTCGACATCGACGAAGCGCTGACGGGTCTGACCAAGTCGGTGTTCACCAACACGGGCCAGGTCTGCCTGTGCACCGAGCGTGTGTACGTGCACCGCAGCATTTTCGACGACATTGCCGGTGGACTCGTCGAGCGGGCAGCAGGATTGCGGCTGGGCGACCCGACGCTCGCTGCGACGACCACCGGTCCGCTCATCTCGCAGGCGCACCGGAAGAAGGTACTCGACTACTTCGAGATCGCCGAGCAGGAAGGCGCGAAAGTGCTGACCGGCGGCGGTATTCCGGATCTCGGACAGGAACTGTCGGGCGGATCCTGGATCGAACCCACCCTGTGGACGGGCTTGACCAACAAGGATCGCGCGGTGCGAGAGGAGATCTTCGGACCCGTCGCAGCACTGATTCCGTTCGACACCGAAGCCGAAGCGATCGCCCTGGCAAACGACACCGAGTACGGCCTGGCTGCCTCCGTGTGGACCAACGACTTGCGCCGCGGACACCGCGTCGCGCAGAAGATGAACGTCGGAATCTCTTGGGTCAACACGTGGTTCACCCGTGAGCTGCGATCTCCCTTCGGCGGCATGGGCCTGTCCGGCATCGGACGTGAGGGCGGCGAGTCCTCACTGCACTTCTACACCGAACCGACAAACGTGTGTGTGCAACTGTGAACATCGAAACCGCAAAAGTTCTCCAGAAATGAGCGAGGCGTGATGACAGCCCCAGAAGACACCGTATCCGCGCTCGCCCGTCGCCTCGACGACGCTGCGCAGAGTCGCACCGATACCCCCAGCCTCGCCGACGATCACACCATCGACATCGACGAGGCCTACCGGATCCAGAACGAACTCCTCGAACGACGCACCAGCCGTGGTGAATCGATCGTGGGCATCAAGCTCGGCTTCACCAGCAAAGCGAAGATGGCGCAGATGGGTGTCTCCGAGGTGATCGTCGGTCAGTTGACCGACGCGATGTGCGTGAGCAACGGCGGCGAAGTCGACCTGACGACGTTCATTCATCCCAAGATCGAACCCGAAGTGGCATACCGCCTGTCGAAGGACGTCGATCTCGACGATCCGAACGTCGACATCGAAACCTGCGTCGACGCACTGGCTCCCGCAATGGAAATCATCGACTCGCGCTACCGCGACTTCCGCTTCACCTACACCGACGTCGTCGCTGACAACACCAGTGCCGCCGGGTACGTGATCGGGCGTTGGCTGCCGCTGCAGAACGTCGAGGACCGTTCCGTGCGTATGGAAGTCGGCGGCGAGACGGTAGTCGGTACCACAGCAGCCATTCTCGGCGACCCGGTGCGAGCTCTGCACGCACTGCTCGACATCGCTCGACGACGCCGAATTCCGTTGCGCGCGGGGCAGGTAATTCTGGCCGGCGCCGCCACAGCAGCTGTGCGACTCGACGAGGGCGTCGCGCAGTGCAGCATCGACGGCCTCGGAACCGTCACGGTGAAAGGTGTGAAGCGATGAGTGGTGCACAGGTCATCGAGAAGCTGGCGAAGCCGCGCGGAAAGTTCCCGCACGTCAAGGTGGTTGGCGACTTCGTCTACGTCTCCGGCACCAGTTCGCGTCGGCCCGACAACACGTTTGTCGGCGTCGAGGTCGACGAGATGGGGACCACGGCGCTCGACATTCGGGCGCAGACCCGTGCCGTCATCGAGAACATCGCGGCGATCCTTGCCGAAGTGGGCGGAGAACTGAGTGATCTGGTTCAGGTCACCTCGTACCTGGTGTCGATGAACGACTTCGGTGGATACAACGAGGTGTATGCCGAACTGTTCGACGAAAACGGTCCGACGAGAACGACCGTAGCTGTCCACCAACTGCCCCACCCGCACCTGCTCATCGAAATTTCCGGCGTGGCGTACGTGCCCGCCGCCAAGCGCTCAGCGTCCGAAGATACGGAGAATGCATCATGACCACGATTCCTCCCGTCATCGACTTCAAGAAGTGGATCGACGACAACCGCCACCTCCTGCAGCCGCCCGTCAACAATCAGACGATGGCGCTGGGAGACGACTTCATCGTGCAGGTCGTCGGCGGCCCCAACCAGCGGACCGACTACCACCTCGATCCGTACGAGGAGTGGTTCTACCAGCTCGAAGGTGACATCCACGTCAACGTCATGACCGAGGACGGTCCTCAGCGCGTCGACATTCGTGAAGGTGAAACCTGGTTGCTGCCGGGAGACATTCCGCATTCGCCGCAGCGTCCCACCGCGGGTTCGATCGGCCTGGTCATCGAACGAGTCCGCAAGGAAGGCACGCTCGAGAAGTTCCAGTGGTACTGCCTCGAATGCGATCACAAGATTCACGAGGTCGAACTTCAGGTGCGTGACATCGTGGCCGACCTGCCGCCGGTGTTCGTCAAGTTCTACGAGAGCGAAGAAGCCCGCACGTGTGACAAGTGCGGCACGCTCCATCCCGGCAAGGGCTGAGCGATGAGCAACCTGATCGACATCCACACCCACTACGTGCCCAACGGGTGGCCGGATCTGACCGAAGACGCGGGACCGCAGGCACCGTGGCTGAAGGTCGAGTCGGAAACCGAAGCCATGATCATGATGGGCACCAAGGAGTTCCGCCGCATCCAGTCCGATGCCTGGGACGCCGAGGTGCGGCTTCGGGACATGGATGCCGACGGCGTGCAGACGCAGGTCGTCTCGCCCACTCCGGCGTTCTTCAACTACGGCCGGAGCGGCGAGCAGGCAAGTCGCATTGCACGGATCTTCAACGACCTCGCTCTCGAGATCGTGGAGCCGGCGAAGGATCGGTTGATTCCGTTCTGCCAGGTGCCTTTGCAGGACACCGACGCCGCATGCCGTGAGCTCGAGCGGTGCATCGCGAACGGGCACCGCGGGGTCGAGATCGGCAATCATGTCGGCGATCTGGACCTCGACAGCGAAGGTGTGGTGACGTTCCTGCAGCACTGTGCGTCGCTGGACGTGCCGGTCTTCGTGCACCCGTGGGACATGGCCAACTCGCCGCGTCTCGATCGCTGGATGGCGCAGTGGCTCACCGCGATGCCGGCCGAAACGCATCTGTCGATACTCGCGCTGATTCTCGGTGGTGTGTTCGACAAGATCGACGATCGTCTCAAGATCGGATTTGCGCACGGTGGTGGATCTTTCGCGTTCTGGTTGGGGCGAATGGAAAACGCCTGGCACGGCCGCAACGACATCATCGGTACGTCGGAGTTCCCACCGTCGCATTACCTGGGAAGGTTCTACGTGGATTCCGTCGTCTTCGACGAGCGTGCGCTGCGACTGCTGGTGGACACGGTGGGTGTGGACCGTGTGATGGTGGGTAGTGATTACCCGTACCCCTTGGGGGAGCGTCCGGTCGGTGAGGTGGTTCGCAAGAGTGAGTTCTTGGACGATACTGCGCGCCAACTGATCTCGCGGGGGAATGCCGAACGTTTCCTGGGTCTCGTCTGAGACCCCGGCTATACCCTTTCCGGTATGGCGGACGGTGAATTCGGCATTTGTGAGTCATGTCTCGAGCGAGCACAATTCCAAACACAACGATCGACGACGCTCGTGATGCCGACAATCCCGAAGACGGGGTCGGTGACTACAGATTTCATCGTCCGCCTGCCCCATCCAATCGATAGGTTCCGCGATGTCAGACAAGATATCCAACAGCACAACGAGTGACGGAAAGCCGTTGCCGGAGAAAGCTGCCCGTAGCCGAGTTGCCATGGCAACTCTGGCCGGCACAACTCTCGAATGGTACGACTTCTTCCTCTACGGCACAGCTGCCGCGCTGATCTTCAACAAACAATTCTTCCCGAGCCTGAGCCCCACTGCCGGCACGCTGGCTGCCTTCAGCACCTTCGCCGTCGGGTTCATCGCGCGGCCGGTGGGCGGACTCGTGTTCGGGCACTTCGGTGACCGGATCGGGCGCAAGGCCACACTTGTGGTCTCCCTGGTGATGATGGGCGTCGGTTCCACACTCATCGGCCTCATCCCGAACTACGACTCCATCGGATTCTGGGCGCCTGTCCTTCTGGTGGCCATGCGCGTCGTTCAGGGCATCGGTCTGGGCGGTGAAGGCGCCGGCGCGACGCTCATGTCGATGGAGCATGCACCGGCCGGGCAGAAGAATCTGTACGCAGGTTTCCCGCAGATGGGCACACCGGCCGGACTTGTTCTGGCCAACGGCATCTTCCTCACGACCAATGCCGTGATGTCGGACTCCGCGTTTGCCTCGTGGGGATGGCGAATCCCGTTCCTGCTCAGCTTCGTTCTGGTGGCGATCGGTCTGGTGATTCGCTTGCGCGTCACCGAGTCGCCGTCGTTCGCCGGGATCATGGAGAAGGGCGAAATAGTCCGGTTCCCGCTGCGTGAATCGCTCAAGGTCGGCTTCCCGCGTTTGTCGCTGACGCTGGCCGCGTGCTTGGCGAACTCCGCCGTGGCCTACGCCTTCATGGTGTTCACTCTGTCGTACGGAACTCAACATCTGGGCTACGACAAGCAGTTCCTCGTGCTCAGCGTGACTGCGGCGGCTGTCCTCTGGTTCCTCTCCATACCGTTCTGGACCAAGATCGCCGACAAGTACGGGCGTCGACACATGTTCATCGGCGGGTCGGCCGCAATCCTGTTGTGGTGCATCGTGTTCTTCCCGCTACTGAACACCGAGAACAAAGTGATCGCTGTCATCGCGTTCCTGGGTATGGGTCTGATCGTGCCGGTCACCCATTGTGTTCAGGGCAGCATCATCGCCGACACGTTCCCGGCCAAGGTCCGCTACTCCGGTTCGTCTCTGATCCTCCAGAGTGGTGCGATCCTCGGCGGCGGACTGGCGCCGATGATCGCCACCGCACTGCTGGACGCCACCGGGTCTTCGGTGGGCGTCACCTGGTACCTCGCCTCGATATGCACGATCAGCCTGGTCGGCGCCATCGCACTGTTCAAGCTTGTCCCCGATTCGTCGCGGGGTCTGGAGAACGAAGAGATTCGGGTCTCCGAAAACGCCTGAGTGCGAGATTGTTCCGAATCGGCCCGCTCCCTGCGAGGGAGCGGGCCGATCTACGTTTCACGGTCGCATGAGCTCGTCTGCAAAGGACTTCAGCGTCGCGATCAACGCCTGCGCGGACGGGCTCGACGTTCGAGTCGCCGACGAGGTGATGCCGACGCTGTGCCCGATCGGATCGAGAGTGATGGACAGGGTGGTCAAACGTGCGTCGTCTCGGGGGATGAGACTCGGTAGTACCGCGATCATGTCGGTCTCGACCAGCAGCTGACGCACGGTGAGGAAAGAGGTTGCCTCGACGCGATTTTCGGGCAACGGCAGGCCGTTACGGGCGAAGAACTCCTCGAGCTCGCGGCGGAGCACTGTCTCGACACCCGGCAGGATCCAGGGGAAGCCGCGCAGTTCTTCGAGTTGGATGTCCTCGCGATGAGCGAGTGGATGATCCACGCGGGTGACGAGTTCGACCGACTCCGCGTAGAGGTTTCGCCTGATCGCGGTGTCGTCGGTAGGTGAGGTGAGTCGGCCGACGATCAGGTCGATCCGACCCGCTTCCAGATCGGTGAGCAACTGCTCGGGTGTGCCTTCGCGAACGATGACGGTGAGCAGGGGGTGCTGGACCTTCAGTCGCGCGATGGCGCCCGGAAGCAGCACGTTGGATCCGGCGAGATGTGTTCCCACGATGACGGTTCCGCGATTGGCGTCGGCAAGCTCGACGACGTGCCGCCCCGCTTCGGTCAGCTGCGCGATCACGGCCCGAGCATGAGTGGTGAATGCCTCACCGAAAATGGTCGGGGTGATTCCGCGCGGGCCGCGGTCGAAGAGCGAGACACCGAGAATGGACTCGATGTCGTGCAGACTGCGGGTCGCGACGGGTTGCGTGATGTGAAGTGCGGCAGCGGCACCGACCACGCTGCCCTGACGGCTCAATGCGTCGACGAGCAGGAGATGGCGGAGTTTGAGTCGCCCGTCGAGGAGCTTGGGCATGTCCATGGAGCAATCCTAGTCGGGATTTCTCTTGGTGGGTAGGCGCCCGAAGTTGCTCAGGAGAAGGTGATTCCGATCGGTTGGGCCGTTGTGTACTTCTCCCACGATTCGCTGCTGTCCGGACTTCCCGTGTGCGCAAAGGACGTCCAGTGCCTGCGCACACGACGGCCCAGTGCGTCGATGCTCGGCCAGTCGCTGCTGCCCAGCATCGGCGAGCCCTGCCAGGACTGCTCGGTTCCCAACACGAAGGGCAGTTCGATGCAGTGGGTGGCTCCGAAGACGTCGTCGGACGGTGTCCAGTCGAAGCGATACGTGTACACCGACGCACCGGCTTCGGTGAAGGCGTCGGCCAGCGCCATCGCTGGTTCGGCAAACATGTTCTGTGTCAGTGCTTCTTCGGCGACACCTTCGGGATCGGGTGCGCCCACCACGTTGCGCAGGAACGCGGATCCCTCGTCGCGGGTGTAGCCCACGATGACGTCCGGCGCTGCCTCGAAAGTTCGGGTCACCGGTTCAAGCCCGGAAATCGGCGCAAATGGCGGTTGAACGACGTTGGGGGACCGCTGGCTGAACTCGATTGCCGTGCCGCGGAATGCGTCGAGAATGCGGGAGAGTGGCGCGGTCCGAGGATCTCCGTCGAGCAGTCGGGCAAACGTCTCGCCGTTCTCGATTGCCGCAGCCTGCGTGAAGTTGAGGTCCGGTCGTGGGGTGCTCTGCAGAATTGCTCGATGGAACAGAGTTCGAGAGTTGTTACTGCTCAACAGATTCACGACGGAATGAGCGCCGGCAGACTGGCCGAACACGGTGACCGAATCGGGGTTGCCGCCGAATGCCTCGATGTTCTCGCGCACCCAGTCGAGCGCTGCGATCTGATCGTGGACTCCGAGGTTGCCTTCACTGACGCCATCGAGGAGAAGGTATCCGAGCACGCCGACGCGATAGTTGACCGACACCACGACGACGTCGCCTTCGGCTGACAAAGCGCTGCCGTCGTACCAGGGGAGGGCGCCGCCGCCACTGGAGTAGCCGCCGCCGTGCAGCCAGACCAGAACTGGGCGGTGACCGGTCAGCGAGGGGGTTGTGACGGTGACGGTGAAGCTGTCCTCGCTCTGTTCCGGCTCGGGGAGCGGCGGTCCCATGATCCGTTCGAGACGTGAAGGTGGTTGGGGGAACACCGTTCCGGGAGCTGTGGCGTCGAAGACGTCGGAGAACGGTTCCACTGGCCGCGGTTTCTCGAAACGCTGTGCGCGGGCGTAGGGAATCGCACCGAAGTAGTAGGAGCCGTCGCGCTTTCGGCCGCGGACCTTCCCCGAAGTTGTGGATGCGATCACCGTCTCGGACGAGGGCATGGGTTCCTTTCTTCTTGTGCTGTCGATTCGAGAGTGCATTTTCGAGCATGCCAGCTCGATTCTGCGGCACAAATGCCTTTGTGGTCGTGCGGTATGCGTTACGGCGAGAGGGCTTGGACCAGTCGATCTTCGAGTCGCGTCGTCACTCGTGTGTACACGGCGTCGTCGTCCAGTGCTCGCGACATCACGATTGCGCCTTGGATCCCGGCCACGGCTTCTTCGGCAAGCCCGGTGGAATTTTCGGTGCCGGCGAGTGCCGCCTCGAGAGCGACGGTCCATTCGTCGAAGTAGGTTCGCACCCTGGCGCCGAAGCGGTTTCGTTCTTCACCGAGTGCAAATGCGCCGAACAGGCAAATGCGTTGTCCTGATCGAAAGTAGTCGCCCACGGTGGCGAACATGCTCTGGATGCGCTGCCTCGGTGGAACCGACTCCGCTCGAAGCGGTTCGAAGACCTCGGTGCGAAACCATCCGTCGATCTCGTCGAGCACCGCCTCGGCCATCTCTTCCTTTCCCCGCGGAAAGAAGTTGTAGAGACTGCCTTTGCCCAAACCGGTGTATTCGGTGATCACGGCCAGGCTCGCTCCGTCGAACCCGTAGGTTCGAAACACGTTCGCGAGCGCGGGGATCGTGTCCGAGCGTTCAGCTACCTGTCTGGCCATGGATTCATCCTTTCATCACAGCCCCAACTCGCTCAGGCCCGGATGATCGTGCGGGCGTGGTCCGGTCGAATCCCAGAAGAACTTTCGCTCCGACTCTTCGATGGGGACGTCGTTGATGCTGGCATGACGGTGGTGCATGAGGCCGTCGGCGTCGAATTCCCAGTTTTCGTTGCCGTAGGAGCGGAACCACTGCCCGTCGTGATCGTGCCACTCGTACGCGAATCGCACGGCGATGCGGTCGCCGCTGTGCGCCCACAACTCTTTGATCAACCGGTAGTCCAGCTCGCGGGTCCACTTCTCGGTCAGAAGTTCGACGATTTCGGATCGGCCGGTGACGAACGTCGACCGATTACGCCACCAACTGTCCGGCGTGTAAGCCAGCGATACCTTCTGTGGATCGCGCGAGTTCCATCCGTCCTCGGCAAGTCGGACCTTCTGGGTGGCGGTTTCGTGGGTGAAGGGCGGAATTGGTGCTCGGACGGTCATTATGCGGCCTCTCCAATAGACGTGTACCTATCGGTACAGACTTTACCGATAGGTACAATAAGAGTCCAGGGAACGACTTCGGCCGCCCCCACCGAAGTGGGAGCGGCCGAAAAAGTAGTACAGGAAGAACTAGCGTGCGCGACGGGCCAGACGCTCGGAATCCGAGATCAGGACGCTCTTGCCTTCGAGGCGAAGCCATCCGCGGTGTGCGAAATCGGCGAGTGCCTTGTTGACGGTCTCGCGGGAAGCGCCGACGAGCTGGGCGATCTCTTCCTGCGTGAGGTCGTGGGTGACGCGCAGGGCGCCACCTTCCTGAGTGCCGAAGCGCTGCGCGAGCTGCAGGAGCGCCTTGGCGACACGGCCGGGAACGTCCGTGAAGATCAGGTCGGCCAGGGTGTTGTTGGTACGACGCAGTCGGCGGGCGAGAACGCGCAGCAGCTGCTCGGCGATCTCGGGGCGCTGCTGGATCCATGCCTTGAGAGCGTCGCGGTCCATGCTCACGGCGCGAACCTCGGTGACGGTCGTAGCCGTCGAGGTGCGGGGGCCGGGGTCGAAGATGGACAGTTCGCCGAACATGTCGGACGGGCCCATGATCGTCAGCAGGTTCTCGCGACCGTCGGGTGAGCGTCGACCGATCTTCACCTTGCCGGACACGATGATGTACAGGCGGTCACCGGGCTCACCTTCGTTGAAGATGACATGTCCACGGGGGAAGTCGACGGGCTGCAGCTGCTTTGTCAGCGCCGCTACCGCTGAGGGCTCGACTCCTTGGAAGATGCCGGCTCTTGCCAGGACGTCGTCCACGTGCGCTCCTTGTTGGGATTTGTTCGTTTGTGGTGTCATTTTTGCGCTATCTATCTTTGTACCCGCGCTGCGCACAAACCGTCGTACACAGGCTCAGCCCTCATGAGTGAGACACTGTGTCCAATGCAATCTGTGTTCAATGCAACAGGTACGGCATCGAAGTCTACGTCCCGATAGCTCGCGACGAGTGATTGATGCCACGTAAGAGCCGAAAATTCTTCCGGAATCCGCCGTGATGACTACTTTGTATGGCCGTCAACTTGCCCGTTGTGTCCGGATTTCGCCCAGGCTGGCGCTTTCGGGAGCCTCCGACTGACGGCCCTTCCGCTTCCTGTGGAAGCGAGCGAAAGCATGGGGAAACCCATCGCTTGCCAGGCGGGCGACGTCGTCGTGACTTGCCTGATCGAGGAAGTCTTCTACTTCGTGCTCTTGAACCGAGAGCCGACGCAATCGCCCTTCGACTCGTTCCATCGCCAGGGCAAAGAGCATCAGCAGTAGCGGAAAGAGAATTACTGCGAGTCCTTGCATAGGGGGAAGTAAACACGTCGAAGGTCTCAGAATCGACACGACGGAGTCTCCACTCATGTCGTATCCGTACAGTTGTCTGAGTGCAGACCACCCCGACAGGCAGTTCAGAGCAGCGGAAGAAACCGCGTTCGGGGGGTGCGCGGAAAGAAGAATCACACCTCGGATTGGTGCGCCGGGCGCGTCGGATGAATCGTGAGCTCGCCGTGGCATTTCCGCACGTGTATTGCGAACTCGACTTCACGACACCGTTGGAGTTGGCAGTAGCGACAATCCTGTCGGCGCAGTGCACCGACGTCCGCGTCAACATGGTCACGCCCGCACTGTTCGCGCGTTATCCCGACGCCAAGGCATACGCGGAAGCCGATCGGACCGAACTCGAGGAGTACATCCGCTCCACCGGCTTCTACCGGAACAAGACGACGTCGTTGATCGGACTAGGTCAGGCGCTACTCGAACGCCACGACGGTCAGGTCCCGAACAAGCTCGAAGATCTGGTGAAACTCCCCGGCATCGGACGCAAGACCGCGAACGTCGTGCTGGGCAATGCCTTCGACATTCCGGGAATCACCGTCGACACCCACTTCGGCCGGCTCGTGCGGCGGTGGAAATGGACCGAGGAAGAAGACGCCGTCAAAGTGGAACACGCCGTCGGGGCACTGATCGAACGTAAGGAATGGACGCTGCTTTCACATCGCGTGATCTTCCACGGCCGACGGGTCTGCCACGCGCGCAAGCCGGCGTGCGGAGTGTGCGTTCTGGCCAAGGACTGCCCGTCGTACGGTCTCGGCCCGACCGACAAAACCGAGGCCGCGGCCCTGGTGAAAGGCCCCGAGACCGACCACCTGCTCGCCCTGGCAGGGTTGTGATCGCCGATGACAAGTGCCGGAAGATGGTCTCTCGCTGCGCTCGTGGTCGTCGCCGCTCTCGTCGTGGCGATCTGGCCCCGCGGGGGAGACGACACGACGCCTACGTCGACGGGTCCGTCCTCGTCCGCGTATCAGCCGCCGACGTTCACGCCGTCGTCGGAATCGCTCGATCAACTCCGTAGCCAGGCGGCTCTCGCCCCCTGCCCGACTCCGACCAGCGAAGCGCCTGTCGGCTCGGCTCTCGCCGGAATCACCCTCGACTGCGTCTCCGACGGAGCGCCCGTCGACCTTGCCGCAGCGGTGGGCGGAAAGCCGACTCTGCTCAATCTGTGGGCGTACTGGTGTGCGCCGTGCGCCGAAGAGCTTCCGTACCTTCAGGAATTCGCGGAGCGTGCCGACGGCAGCATCAACGTTCTGACGGTGCATTCCGATCCGAATCAGGAGAACGCTTTGACGCGACTCATCGACTACTCCGTGCGTTTGCCCGGCGTCCAGGACGGTGACGGCAAGGTGCGGATCGCGGTGGGCGCACCGCCGGTGCTGCCGGTCTCGGTGCTCGTGCGCGCGGATGGAACAGTCGCCAAGGTCTTGCCCCAACCTTTCCGCAGTGCGGACGAAATCGCCGCCGCTGCGGCGCAATATCTGGGAGTCGTCGTATGAGTACATCGGTTCCCGAGTGGTTGCGTGCTGTCGCCAGCACACAGCCCACCGATCCCCACCGGATCAACCCCGTCCTCGAGCGTCGTGCGCCGCGAGGCACCGTGACGCGTCCGGCCGCGGTGCTGGTGCTCTTCGGCGGCCCGCGTGAGGCCGACCCTCTGGCCGTCGGCGGCTTGCCTGATGGCGCAGACGTCTTGCTGACCCAGCGGGCGTCGACGATGCGTCAGCACAGCGGACAGGTCGCGTTCCCCGGCGGCGCAGCAGACCCGGGCGACGACGGTCCCATCGGCACCGCGCTGCGTGAAGCGCAGGAGGAGACCGGACTCGATCCGAGCGGTGTTCAGCCGCTCACCGTGCTGCCGGAGATCTTCATCCCGCCGTCAGGTTTCGACGTGACGCCGGTGCTCGGCTACTGGGAGCAGCCGACGACGGTGGGCATTCAGGACGAGGGCGAGGTCGGACGGGTCGCCAGGGTGCCACTGCGCACGTTGCTCGACCCGGACAACCGGTTTCAGGTTCGCCATCCCCTCGGATACCAGGGCCCGGCGTTCCGCGCCGACGGCATGCTGGTCTGGGGGTTCACAGCAGGAATCCTCGCGGCGCTGTTCACGGTGTCCGGCTGGGAGATTCCGTGGAACTACGAGGACGTGAGAGACCTGGACACAGCGCTGTCCGAGTTCGGTGAAGGTGTCGAGGATTCGGCGGTGCCGCGATGACAGGTTCTCGTTGGGTGGACATCGCCATCGTTCTGGTCGCTCTCATCGCGGCCACGTCCGGATGGCGGCAGGGCGCGGTGGCGTCGGCGCTGGCGTTTGTCGGAGTGATCCTCGGTGCCGTCGCCGGCATTCTGTTGGCGCCGCACCTGCTCGTGCACGTCACCGAAGGCAAACTTCGCATCCTCGCGGGCATCTCGCTGATCGTGGTGTTGGTCATCATCGGCGAGGTCGCCGGCATGGTGCTCGGACGCGCAGCGCGCAGCGGAATGCACAGTCCGACGGCGCGATCCGTCGACAGCGTCATCGGTGCGGGTCTCCAGGCGGTGGCTGTCGTGGTCGCGGCGTGGTTGCTCGCGATTCCGCTCACTTCTTCGTCGCAGCCGAATATTGCCGCCGCTGTTCGTGGTTCGGATGTACTCGCCAGTGTCGACGAAGTGGCGCCGCAGTGGCTGCGCCGCATCCCGACCGAGTTTTCGGCGTTGCTCGACACCTCCGGCCTGCCGGACGTCATCGGCCCGTTCGGGCGCACGCCCATCACCGAGGTCGAAGCACCCGACGCGAGCGTTCTGGCCAGTCCGTTGGCGGCGCAGTTGCGTCCGAGCGTCCTCCGCATCAACGGTGTCGCACCGAGTTGCCAGCGCGCGCTCGAGGGATCCGGATTCATCGTCGCCCCCGAACGCGTCATGACCAACGCCCACGTGGTCGCCGGAACCGAGAGCATCACGGTGGACACCATGGAGGGCGCACTGCCCGCGCAGGTGGTTCTCTTCGACTCCGCCGTCGACATCGCAATTCTGGCGGTTCCCGGATTGGATGCGCCGGTGCTGCCGTTTGCTCCGGAGCAGGCTCGGACCGGTGACAACGCATTGGTACTCGGCTACCCCGGCGGTGGTCCGTACACGGCCAGCGCAGCCCGCGTTCGTGAGGTTTTGAACCTGAACGGGCCGGACATCTACAAGGCCGGAACCACCCAGCGCGAGGTCTACACCGTTCGCGGATCCATCAGGCAGGGCAACTCGGGTGGACCGATGGTCGACGATCAGGGACGGGTCCTCGGCGTCGTGTTCGGCGCTGCCGTCGACGACAGCGACACCGGATTCGTCCTCACCGCGCAGGAGGTCTCGCGTCAGTTGAACGCGGCCGCGTCGGCCTCGACGCCCGTGCCGACCGGCGCCTGCATTCTGTAGCGGTCAGGAAGGCTCGTCGGTCAGGAAGTGCAGGATCGTGCTGTTGACGCGCTCCGGGGCTTCCTGATGTGCGTAATGGCCGACGCCTGCGATGGTGTGGAGTTTCTCGGTAGGTGCCCAGTGCCTGTCGCGGCGCACGGTGCGCGTCAGGACGTACGGGTCCAGTTCGCCGTGGATCTGGAGGATCGGGATGCGAAGCACCTGATCCATCAACTTCATGAAGCGACGCCCTTCGGGGCGGAGCTGGCTGCGGAAGGCCCAGCGCTGGTACTCCAACGTGGAATGCGCGACGCCCGGGATCCGGATCGCGGATCGCATCTTGCTCATGACGTCCGCGAACTCGGGTTGCTGCGGCCAGGTGGGGCCGGACCGCGAACGAACGAGGCGCTCCACCTCGGCGCCCTTGTCGGCCGTCAGCCGTCGCTCCGGGCGCAGCGGTACCTGGTAGGCCAGGAACGAGGGTAACAGTGCCCGGCGCTGATAGGGGTCGCGGACGACGGCTTGCTTGAGCGCCATCGGGTGTGGTGACGAGACAAGCGCGATGGACCGCACCAGGCGTGGATGCAGGAGGGCGGTCGCCCAGCACACCAGACCTCCGTCGGCATGACCGATCAGCGTGGCCTTGCCGTAACCCATCGCGCGAATGAGGCCGGCTACGTCACCGGCGAGCGTCCAACCGTCGTAGCCGCGAGGGGGCTTGTCGGAATCGCCGTACCCACGAAGATCCATCGCGACGACGCGGAAGCCCTGCTCGGACAGCGCCGTCAGCTGATGGCGCCAGGACCACCAGAAATCGGCGAATCCGTGCAACAGGACCACCAACGGAGCATCCGGCTCCGCGTCGCCTACCTCGACGACGTGAAACCGGATGCCGTTGGCGTGAATGTCCCGGTGAATCCAGGGGCCGTCGAACCTGACGGTGGATGGATCTGGGGCTGCCACTTTCGATCAGACTCGCTACCGGCGCGCGTTGAAATCGACGGACGGCTTTGCGTCGTCATGGCTGCCGGGGATGACGTTCCTGGCCTGCTTGAGCGATTCGATCGTCTTCTCCGGAGCCCTCAGCTTGCGCACGCGCAGATAACCGAGCAGCGCCAGAATCGCGGTGGTCACCACCATGATCAGGAAGACGATGAGGAACGCCAGCCAGCGCGGCACCCAGGTGTCGAGCATCTCGGCCAGGAAGAAAAAGAAGAAGAACGAGCTGAACAGCAGAACTGTGAAGGCCAGGATGAAGAAGACACTGCCTTGCAGGCCCTTCTTGACCTCGCCCGTGACCTCGGCCTTGGCGAGTTCAACCTCGGCGCGCACGAGGGTGGAGACCTGTGCGGTCGCATCCTTGACGAGGGCCCCGATTGTGGCCTCGCCCGGCGTGCGGGCGTCCACATCGGTGAGAGGGATGGAAGAGACCGTGTTCGGTACTCCATCTCCGGTGAAGCGCTGGCTCTCTCCGTTGGTCAAGCTCACTTGTCGACCTCTCCAGGTAGTTCTCTCGCGTCCGTGGCAATGGCGGTGGAAGCGTCGTCTCGAGCCGCATGAACCCGTCCACGTCGCCACAGCAGCGCTGATCCGATCAGCGATGCCACCAACGATGTCACGAGAACTGCGGCCTTCGCTATCTCGGCCTCGCTGCCATCGCCGACCCCGTCCAATGCGAGGTCTGCTACAAGCAGGCTAACGGTGAACCCGATGCCACCGAGAACTGAGAGGGCAAACATGTCTCTCAATTCCAGTGTCTTGGGTTTGGTTGCTATCCCCAATTTGATCGCGAGCAGGGAAATCCCGAAGATTCCGACGGTTTTGCCGACCAGAAGACCGACGACAACCGATTGCCCGACTGGGTCGGTGAAAATGTCGCCGAGTACCGCGGCGTTGATCGGAACACCGGAGGCGAACAGTGCGAAGACGGGAACGCAGAAGCCTGCGGAGTACGGCTGAATGCGGTGCTCGAGACGGCTGCCCGGCGCGTACTCCTCGTCCGGATCACGCCTGACCCGGGTGAGTAGGCCGAGCGCGACGCCGGCGAGTGTGGCGTGGATCCCTGCTTCGTGCATCGCGTACCAGGTAAGTAGTGCCAGCGGGACGTAGAGGAACGTCGTCGTGATGCGTTTGTGTTGGGCGTAGGCGTAGGCAGCCAGGGCGGCGGCCGCGGTCAGCAGCCACAGCATCGCGAGGGAACCGGTGAACAGTACGGCGATGAGGATGATCGCGAGCAGATCGTCGACGACGGCCAGGCTGAGCAGGAAAACTCGGGCGCTCGCCGGGATCTTCGAGCCGGTGAGCGCGAGCACGCCGAGGGCAAAAGCGATGTCCGTCGCGACGGGAATGGCCCAGCCCTTGTCCATGCCGGGTGTGCCGAAGCCGATGGACGCCGCGATGATCGCGGGGACCAGGACGCCGCCGCACGCCGCGATGATCGGCAGCATCGCGGCTTTACGGTCCGCGAGTTCGCCGACCACCAGTTCGCGTTTGAGCTCGAGGCCGGCGACGAAGAAGAAGACGGCAAGCAGTCCGTCTTGCGCCCACGTGCCCAGGCTGAGGTCGAGATGGAGTGCGGACGGGCCGATCTGGAAGTCGCGTAGTGCGATGTAGCTCTCACCGAAAGGTGAGTTCACCCAGATCAGAGCGACGGCAGCGGCGATCAGGAGTATCGATCCGCCCACCGTTTCGGTGCGGAGATAGCGGGACAGTTCGGAACGCAGAGTGGAGATCACGCGTGGGGACGACCTTTGTTCGTGCAACCGAATCCGGATGCAACAGACATGAACGTGCTCGACGTTGTGACGCATCGAATGCACGTGCCGACCAGACTTCCCGGCTCACCTTTACGGAATTTTATCGCGGATTGCCCGCTGAGCCGAATTCGCGGAGTCGGATTTGCGCAGGAAAACCCCGCGGGTGTTCAATTCCTACTGATTGGGACAGCATCCCACCAATTGGACATCTTCCGAATATCGGCGCAGGAGCATGCTTTGAGCACGTCAGTCAGTGAGAACCCACCCAAGCCCGAGGACGGTGGAGTAGATACCGTCGCCGGAGTGCCACGCAGCCGAATCGTGGTTGCCAGCATGGTGGGTACGTCCATCGAGTTCTACGACTTCTACATCTATGCAACCGCGGCAGTATCGGTGTTCCCGCACCTGTTCTTCCCGAAGGGCAACGACACCACCGCGCTTCTCGCGTCATTGGCGACGTTCGGACTCGCGTTTGTCGCCCGCCCCCTCGGCTCGATCCTCTTCGGGCACTTCGGGGACCGCGTCGGACGCAAGGCAACGCTGGTCGGCTCGCTGCTGACGATGGGCATCGCGACCTTCCTCATCGGTCTGCTGCCCACCTATCACCAGATCGGTCTGCTGGCCCCGGCATTGTTGGCGCTCATGCGTTTCTGCCAAGGTCTCGGACTCGGCGGTGAATGGTCGGGTGCTGCCCTACTCGCGACCGAGACAGCCAAGGAAGGCAAGCGGGCCTGGGCGGCGATGTGGCCACAACTCGGTGCCCCCATCGGCTTCTTCATGGCCAACGGCCTGTTCCTGATCATCACGCTGTTCATGAACCACGACAATTCCAGCCCGGACCTCGAGGGAGCTTTCCTGAGCTGGGGTTGGCGAATTCCGTTCCTGCTCAGCGCAATCATGGTGATGATCGGCCTGTACGTCCGGCTCAAGCTCGAAGAAACCCCGGTGTTCGCGCGTGCGGTCGAGCGCGGCGAGAAGGTCAAGACCCCGGTCGCCGAGGTGTTCAAGACCAGTTGGCGCCAGCTGATCATCGGTACGTTCGTGATGCTCGCGACGTACACGCTCTTCTACATCATGACCACCTGGGTGCTCAGTCACGGAACCGGCAAGACGGCGGCCGACGGCGGAACCGGTGCGGGCTTCAAATACACCGATTTCCTTGTCCTACAGCTGATCGCAGTCGTGTTCTTCGCTGCCGCCGTGCCGGTCTCGGGTTGGCTCGCCGACCGTTACGGGCGCCGGATCACGCTGCTGATCATCACCGGCCTGATCATGGTGTTCGGCTTGACCTTCGGGGTGTTCCTCGAACCGGACGGAATGAACGACGGACGCATGTTGGCGTTCCTCATCGTGGGCATGCTGCTCATGGGCCTGACCTTCGGTCCGATGAGTGCCGTTCTCCCGGAACTTTTTCCGACCAACGTCCGCTACACGGGCTCGGGAATCGCGTACAACACCGCCAGCATTCTGGGCGCTGCGGTAGCGCCGTTCATCGCCGTCTACCTCGCGAAGAACTACGGCGTCGGCTGGGTCGGCATCTACCTCCTCGTAGCGGCGACACTGACGTTTGTCGCGCTGCTGGTCATGCGTGAGACGAAGGGTGAGTCGCTGGATGATGTAGGGGCATAACCCTGCTGTGGGGGGGGTTTTTTAGGCCGGGGGGTTAAAAATGGGAGCACAGGTGTGTGGGTGGG